>NZ_JBVHNK010000004.1:0-387843 GCF_055556615.1 Pseudomonas sp. PME37.24/025 | reverse complement strand
ACACTGCCTTACCAACTCCTTCTGGCTTCGATGAACTGAAGCGTAACCGCTGCCGAAAACTGCGTAACTCTTTGTTTACCAAGGAGTTTTCCGTTTCGACTGCGCCGGAAGTGGGGCGAATTATAGACTTCCAGAATCTGCCGTCAACCCCTGATTTCAGCTTTATTCGGATTTGAGCGTAATACGCGCAAATGCCTTCTTCCCGGCCTGGCAAACATGGGTCGCACCCAGTACATATATAAAGGTGCGATCGACAACCTCACCATCTATACGCACACCACCAGAACCCAAAAGGTCGCGCGCCACGGCAGAGTTCTTCACAAGCCCCGCTTTATTAAGGACGGCAGCGATCGGCATATCCTCGGCAGCGGTCAACTCGATCTCTGGCAGATCATCCGGCAACTCACCGTCTTTCATACGGTTGCCCGCCGCACGATGAGCATTGGCCGCGGCCTCTTCACCATGGAAGCGCGCAACAATCTCTTCGGCCAGCTTGATCTTGATGTCACGCGGATTCGCGCCTGCCTCGACGTCAGCCCGGAAAGCATTGATCTCTTCCATGGAGCGGAAACTGAGCAACTCGAAGTAACGCCACATCAGCACATCCGGAATAGAGACCAGCTTGCCGTACATGACACCCGGCGCCTCCTGGATACCGACGTAGTTGCCCAACGACTTGGACATCTTCTTCACACCATCCAGACCTTCGAGCAACGGCATGGTCAGAATGCATTGAGCCTCCTGACCATAACTACGCTGCAGCTCGCGCCCCATCAGCAGGTTGAACTTCTGATCGGTACCACCCAGCTCGACATCCGCGCGCAACGCAACCGAGTCATACCCCTGAACCAGCGGATAGAGGAACTCGTGAATAGCAATTGGCTGATTGGTCGTGTAGCGCTTGTCGAAATCGTCGCGCTCGAGCATGCGAGCCACGGTGTATTGCGAAGTCAGGCGAATGAAGTCGGCCGGCCCCATCTGATCCATCCAGGTGGAGTTGAATGCCACTTCAGTCTTGGCCGGATCAAGAATCTTGAAGACCTGAGTCTTGTAGGTCTCGGCATTCTCGAGAACCTGCTCACGGGTGAGCGGAGGACGTGTCGCGCTCTTGCCGCTTGGATCACCGATCATCCCGGTGAAGTCACCGATAAGGAAGATCACCTGGTGACCCAGTTCCTGGAACTGACGCAGCTTATTAATAAGCACGGTGTGACCCAGGTGCAAATCCGGCGCGGTCGGATCGAAGCCTGCCTTAATACGCAGCGGTTGGCCACGCTTGAGTTTCTCGATCAGCTCGGACTCGACCAACAGTTCTTCTGCACCACGTTTGATCAGCGCTAGCTGCTCTTCAACCGACTTCATAACAGACCCGCAAGGCTCAGATTCAAAGGGGAACAACCATACAAGATCGCGCACCAAATACAAGTTTTGCCCGGCGCACGGACGCCAATCCACGGACAGAGCGTTCGCAGACTTGCTTCATAGATGATTTGGTTATATTTTATACAGTTATTTCGTCTTCATCATGTCATTCATCTTTTCCAATTCATCTTTTCAAAGTCAAAATTACCTATGACCACAGAACCGTCTAAAGCGCCACCGCTTTACCCGAAGACCCACCTGCTCGCAGCAAGTGGGATCGCCGCTCTTCTCAGCCTGGCGCTTCTGGTATTCCCTTCCAGTGATGTTGAAGCCAAAAAGACGACCCTGAGTCTTGAACTGGAAAGCCCTGCTGAACAACTGACACAAGATCAAGACGCTGCCGACGCCATTCAAGCCACAAATGAACCGGCCGCCTCCCCCTTCGCGCAGATCGAAAACAGCGCCGAGGACACTCAGGAAACCGCCCAGGCCACCCCCGCCCCTGCTCCCGCGCCAGTCGTCGAAGAGAAGAAGGCGCCAGGCCATAAGGAAGTGATTGTTAGCAAAGGCGACACTCTCTCGACTTTGTTCGAAAAAGTCGGTCTTCCAGCCACTTCAGTGCATGAAGTATTGGCCAGCGACAAGCAGGCCAAACAATTCAGCCAACTCAAACATGGCCAGAAGCTTGAGTTCGAACTGGGCCCGGATGGCCAGCTGACCAATTTGCACAGCAAAGTCAGCGACATGGAAAGCATCAGCCTGACCAAGAACGACAAGGGTTATACGTTCAACCGCATTACTGCCAAGCCCACTGTTCGCTCCGCCTACGTTCATGGCGTGATCAACAGCTCGCTGTCGCAATCTGCCGCCCGAGCAGGTTTGTCCCACAGCCTGACCATGGATATGGCCAGTGTGTTTGGCTATGACGTCGACTTCGCTCAGGATATTCGCCAGGGTGACGAGTTCGATGTGATCTATGAACAGAAGGTCGTCAACGGCAAAGCTGTCGGCAATGGCCCGATCCTCTCAGCACGCTTCACCAACCGCGGCAAGACTTACACCGCGGTGCGCTACACCAACAAACAAGGTAACAGCAGCTACTACACAGCTGACGGCAACAACATGCGCAAGGCGTTTATCCGTACTCCGGTAGACTTCGCCCGCATCAGCTCGAAATTCTCCATGGGCCGCAAGCACCCGATCCTGAACAAAATCCGCGCCCACAAGGGTGTCGATTACGCAGCACCACGCGGCACACCAATCAAGGCTGCCGGCGACGGCCAAGTATTGTTGGCCGGTCGCCGCGGCGGTTATGGCAACACCGTGATCATCCAGCACGGCAGCACCTACCGCACGTTGTACGGCCACATGCAGGGCTTCGCCAAAGGCATCAAGACTGGCGGCAGCGTCAAGCAAGGTCAGGTGATCGGCTACATCGGCACCACCGGTCTCTCCACCGGTCCGCACTTGCACTACGAGTTCCAGGTCAATGGCGTGCACGTCGACCCGCTGGGTCAGAAGGTGGCGATGGCCGATCCGATCTCCAAAGCTGAACGCTCACGCTTCCTCGCGCAAAGCCAACCGCTGATGGCGCGCATGGATCAAGAGAAAACCACCCAGCTGGCTTCGAGTAAACGCTAAGCCATGGTGCTCTATATAGGTGTGATGTCCGGGACCAGCCTTGATGGCCTGGACATTGCGTTGATCGAGCAAGCCCCGGCAATCAAGCTGATCGCCACCCACTACATCCCTATGCCTGATTCCCTGCGCGCCGAGCTGCTTGGCTTGTGCGCCAGCGGCCCGGACGAGATTGCCCGCTCCGCCATTGCCCAGCAGAATTGGGTGAAACTGGCCGCACAGGGCGTTCATACCCTCCTCGACCAACAAAATCTGAAGCCCGCCGACATTCGCGCAATTGGCAGCCACGGCCAGACCATTCGCCACGAGCCGGCGCGCGGGTTCACGGTGCAAATCGGCAACCCGGCCTTGCTCACCGAGTTGACCGGCATCACCGTCGTCAGCGATTTCCGCAGCCGCGATGTAGCCGCAGGCGGACAAGGCGCGCCACTGGTTCCAGCCTTTCACGAAGCCCTGTTTGAAGAACGGCCTGGCAACCGCGCGGTATTGAACGTCGGCGGATTCAGCAACCTCAGCCTGATCGAACCCGGTAAGCCTGTTGCAGGATTTGACTGCGGCCCCGGGAATGTCCTGCTGGATGCCTGGATTCATCAGCAACGTGGTGACAACTTTGATCGTGACGGCCATTGGGCTGCCAGCGGCAAGGTTGAACCGGCTCTGTTGAACGAGCTGCTCAGTGATCCATTCTTTGTGACTCAGGGCCCGAAGAGCACCGGCCGCGAAGTGTTCAATCTGCCGTGGCTGATGCAGCATCTGTCGCAGCTGCCAACCTTCGCTGCCGAAGACGTTCAGGCCACGCTGCTTGAGCTGACTGCGCTGACCATTGTCGAGTCATTGCAAAGCGCCCAATCGGATACACGGGAGCTGCTGGTTTGTGGTGGCGGCGCGCACAACGCAACATTGATGAAGCGCTTGGCCAGCCTGTTGCCGAATGCGAAAGTCAGTAGCACCGCTGCCTATGGTGTGGACCCGGACTGGGTCGAAGCCATGGCCTTCGCCTGGCTGGCCCATTGCTGCCTGGAAGGTATCGCAGCCAACCGCCCGAGTGTCACCGGTGCCCGCGGCTTACGCATTCTCGGCGCCATCTACCCCGCCTGAGCCTGAACCCCAGACAGCAAAACGCCGCGGAGTCCTGAGACCCTGCGGCGCCTGGTAATGCGGTGAGGTGCGATCAGATCGAGAACGAAGAGCCGCAGCCACACGTGGTGGTAGCGTTCGGGTTCTTGATCACGAAACGCGAACCTTCCAGACCTTCCTGGTAATCCACTTCGGCACCTGCCAGGTACTGGAAGCTCATCGGATCGACCACCAGGCTGACGCCTTCGCGCTCGACGATGGTGTCGTCATCGGCCACTTCTTCATCGAAGGTGAAGCCGTACTGAAACCCTGAACAACCGCCGCCCGTAACGAATACGCGCAGCTTCAAGCGATCATTCCCCTCTTCATCGACCAGGCTCTTCACCTTGTGCGCGGCACCGTGGGTGAATTGCAAAGCCGTGGGGGTGAAGGATTCGACGCTCATGCTGACTATCTCCCGGCGTTACGCCGCCATAATGCGTGATGACGCGCATTATCCGCTTCTCCCAGAAAATCGGTCAACTATTGTTACGGTATATCAATCAACCCAATTGTCAGACCACAATGCAAAAAGGCCCGTTCGACGGGCCTTTTTGCTGATCGGGATAAAGCCTTACGGCAGCATGCCCGCATGGGACAGACCCAGACGCTCATCCAGACCGAACAGGATATTCAGGTTCTGCACCGCCTGACCCGACGCGCCTTTGACCAGATTGTCGATCACCGACAATACCACCACCAGATCACCATCCTGCGGACGATGCACGGCAATACGGCAAACGTTGGCGCCGCGCACGCTACGGGTTTCCGGATGGCTGCCGGCAGGCATTACATCGACGAACGGTTCGTTGGCATAGCGCTTTTCGAACAACGCTTGCAGATCCACCGAGCGATCCACGACAGTCGCGTAGAGTGTCGAGTGAATGCCGCGAATCATTGGCGTCAGGTGCGGAACGAAGGTCAACCCCACGTCCTTGCCCGCTGCACGACGCAGACCCTGGCGGATTTCCGGCAAATGACGGTGCCCTTTGACGGCGTAGGCCTTCATGCTTTCCGACGTCTCGGAGTACAGCGAACCTACAGAAGCGCCACGACCAGCACCGCTGACGCCGGACTTGCAGTCTGCAATCAAACGAGTGGTATCTGCCAGACCGGCCTCAAGCAATGGCAGGAAACCCAGTTGCGTGGCAGTCGGGTAGCAACCCGGCACAGCAATCAGGCGCGCTTGCTTGATTTGCTCGCGATTGACTTCCGGCAAGCCGTAAACCGCCTCCTCCAGCAGTTCTGGCGCGCCGTGCGGCTGACCGTACCATTTGGCCCACTCATCGGCGTCTTGCAGACGGAAGTCTGCCGACAGGTCGATGACCTTGGTCCCGGCCGCCAGCAACTCCCCCGCCAGAGCATGGGCAACACCGTGCGGCGTGGCGAAGAACACCACGTCGCAGGCCCCGAGGGTCTTGATGTCCGGAACACTGAACGCCAGGCCGTCGTAATGGCCTCGCAGGTTCGGGTACATATCGGCCACGGCCAGGCCGGCCTCGGATCGGGAAGTGATCACTACCACTTCAGCTTGCGGATGCTGTGCCAACAGACGCAGCAGTTCGACACCGGTGTAACCCGTGCCGCCGACGATACCGACCTTGACCATAAACCTGCCCTCAACGAACCCACTGGAAAGCCGTCGATAATAGGGGCCGCGCGGCTCTGCGACAACCGTCAAGGTGACGTGTGGCGGCACAAGCCTCTACTATTCGGGCTACCGTGAACCTGGGAATAACTAAAAATGCTTTATCTGTGGCTCAAAGCGCTTCACATCGTCAGCATGGTCTGCTGGTTTGCCGGCCTGTTTTACCTGCCGCGCCTGTTCGTCTATCACGCCCAAAGCGAAGACACCGTCAGCAAGGAACGCTTCAGCATCATGGAGCGCAAGCTGTACCGCGGCATCATGGGGCCGGCGATGATCGCCACCTTGATTTTCGGCATCGCACTGATCGGCCTGAACCCAAGCATATTCAGTCAGGGTGCGTGGATTCACGCCAAGTTGACCCTGGTGGTGATCCTGATCGGTTACCACCACATGTGTGGTGCTCAGGTAAAACGTTTTGCCCGTGGCGAAAACACCCGCAGCCATGTCTTTTATCGCTGGTTCAATGAAGTGCCGGTTCTGATATTGCTGGCTATCGTAATTCTGGTCGTCGTTCGGCCGTTTTAATCCAACAAGCATAATTCACCCGGGGTACTTCCAATGTCGTTGCCCGCTTTGCTCGAACAACGTTTGCGCTTGCCCGTGGTGGCGGCGCCGATGTTCCTGATTTCCAACCCTGAGCTGGTGCTCGCTTGCTGCCGTAATGGCGTGGTTGGCAGTTTCCCCGCGCTGAACCAGCGTGAGAGCAGCGGTTTCAAGGCCTGGCTGGAAGAGATCGAAGCAGGACTGGCGACACTGGAAAACCCCGCGCCTTACGCGGTGAACCTGATCGTCCACAACAGCAACCCGCGATTGCAGGCGGACCTGGCGATCTGCATCGAGCACAAAGTACCGATCGTGATCACCAGCCTCGGTGCCGTGAAGGAATTGGTCGACGCCGTGCACAGCTATGGAGGCCTGGTGTTTCACGACGTGACGACGCGTCGCCACGCAGAGAAAGCCGCCGAGGCCGGCGTGGACGGTTTGATCGCCGTGGCTGCGGGCGCCGGTGGTCACGCCGGGACCTGGAGCCCGTTTTCGCTGATCGCCGAGATTCGCCAGTTTTTCGACAAGACCCTGCTGCTGGCCGGCTGCCTGAACCATGGCCATGAAATTCTTGCCGCGCAATTGCTCGGCGCGGATCTGGCCTACTTCGGTACGCGATTTATCGGTACCACGGAAAGTCATGCGCCTGACGCGTATAAGGAGATGCTCCTGACTTCCAGAGCAGCAGACATCGTCCATACTCCAGCGGTGTCGGGCGTACCGGCAAGCTTCATGCGTCGGAGCCTGGAGGCCGCCGGTTTCGACATGGCAGCCCTGCAAGACAAGGGCGAGGTGAACTTCGGCTCCAAGCTCAAGCCCTTGAGCGATGAAGCCAAAGCCTGGAAAACCGTGTGGTCCGCAGGTCAGGGCGTCGGAGAAATCGAGGACCTGCCGAGTGTCGATCAACTGGTCGCACGTCTCGACTCCGAATACCGCAAGGCGCTGGAACTGGCGGCGGCGCTGCCCAAGCGCTGGCCGCGCTGACAGAAAAACTTGGCCAGCCAAATCCGGCTGGCCCTACACTCCATACTTGCAGCACCGTCTATTACAAACTCTCGCGACAAGGATGCCTCGGCCATGAGCGAAAACCGTTTCAAGATCGTCTTCGATGGCGCTCTGCAGCCAGGTGTTGACGCCACCACCGCGAAGCTCAATCTCGCCGAGCTGTTCAAAAGCGATGTCGCGGCCATCGAACGCCTGTTCAGTGGCCGCAAGGTTGCGCTCAAACGCGACCTGTCACACACCGACGCGCAGACTTACCTTCAGGCGCTGACGAAAACCGGCATCGATGCCCGAATCGAAACAGAACCCTCGATCGAGCTGAACCTGTCCGACGTTCACGAACACGTCCCTGACAACAGCCAACCTGTCACGGCAGATCCCGATTCTCCCTATGCGCCGCCCCGAGCCTCTGTCGGCGAAGCATTGCCGGAGTTTTCTGCACTCAAGGCATTCAGTTTCATTGGCCGCATCGGTCGCTTGCGCTTTCTGGCCTGGACGATGGCGCTTACGCTGGTGACGCTTGGCGTTGGCTCCGTGTTGGCTATTTTCGTCTTCACGCTCATCAGCACGAACGCGACTGCTGGCTTGATTCTCGCGGGTCTGCTGGCCTTTGTCCTGGTCGTGGTGCTCGCATTCATCAGCATCCAGTTCAGTGTGCAGCGCCTGCACGATATCGGCTGGTCCGGCTGGCTCTGGCTGCTGAACCTTGTGCCGGTCGTGGGCAGCATTTTTCCGTTCGTGATCATGATCGTGCCGGGTAACAACACTGCCAACCGATATGGAGCACCACCACCGCCCAACAGCAACGCAGTCAGGGTGTTGGCTTCGCTGTGGCTGGTGTTTATCGCGATCATGTTCGTCGGCGGGCTGACTGGAGGCCTCACCGCGATCCAGGATGAGTACGAAAGCGCCACCGATAGCACCTATCAAAGCAGCTCGGTGATCACCGACGAAGTTGAAGTCGAGCCGGCCGAAGAGGCCGAACAAGCGCCAAATTCATCCGATGATGCAGCCGAAGCAGCCGAGCCCACTGTAGACTCTGCGAAAGAATGAACAGCGCTCCCCGCCCGTGACACCTGCGTCGCCGGCGCGGAGCTGTTGCGATGGAGAACTGCATGACCCGTTACGCTCTGATCACTGGCGCTTCCAGCGGCATCGGCCTGGCAATGGCCGAAGCGCTGGCCCGACGCGGCCGCAGCCTGATTCTGGTGGCCCGACAGCGTGATCAGCTGGAAAGTATTGCGATTGAATTGACCCAACGTTTTGGTGTGGAAGTGTTGTTTCGCGCCTGTGACCTGGGCGAGCCGCTAAGGCTTTCCGGATTTTTGCTGGAGCTGGAGGAAGGCGACCGGCAGATAGATTTGCTGGTCAACTGTGCCGGCATCGGTACCTGCGGTCCGTTCCTGGCTCAGGACTGGATGACCGAGCAGGACTTGATCGAAGTGAACATCCTGGCCCTCACGCGCTTGTGTCATGCCATCGGCAACAGCATGGCCTTGCAGGGCGGCGGACAAATTCTGAACGTCGCCTCGGTCGCAGCGTTTCATCCCGGTCCATGGATGAGCACTTATTACGCCAGCAAGGCTTACGTACTGCATTTTTCCGAAGGCTTGCGCGTCGAACTGAAGAAATGCGCGGTCAAGGTGTCGGTGCTCTGCCCTGGCCCGACCCGTACGGCGTTTTTTCGTAACGCGCAACTGGACACCGACAAACTGGACCAGAGCAAAAGGCTGATGAGCCCCGAGGAAGTCGCGCTTTATACCGTGCGCGCCCTGGAGCGAAATCGCGCCATTATTGTCCCCGGTCGCCTGAATCGCTGGTTCGCATTCCTGCCGCGGCTCGGCTCGCGCTGGCTGACCCGGACAATCGCGGGCATGGTCAACAAAGCCTATTGCCCGCGCTGATCAATCCTCAAGGCAAAAGACTGGGCTCTGACATAACCCATGGTTACACTCAGGCCAGCCCAAACAACGGAGAAAACAGCTGTGGATACTCTGTTCACCAAGATCATCAACCGGGAAATCCCGGCGAAGATCATTTACGAGGACGACCAGGTACTGGCCTTCCACGATATCGCGCCGCAGGCCCCCGTGCATTTCCTGGTAGTCCCGAAGAAGCCGGTTCGCACCCTTAATGACCTCACCGAGGACGACAAGGCTTTGGCCGGGCATATTCTGTTCACGGCCCAGCGTCTGGCTCTGGAGTTGGGCTGTGAAGAAGGTTTCCGGGTGGTCATGAACTGCAATGAATTGGGCGGGCAGACCGTCTATCACATTCATATGCACGTGCTGGGTCAACGCCAGATGCACTGGCCGCCGGGCTGATTGCAAGCAGTAGGTTTATGTGGCGAGGGAGCTTGCTCCCGCTGGGTTGCGAAGCAGCCCAAAATCCACGCATCGAGTTTTTCCAGACAGAACCGATGGGTTGAATTTACGACCGCTTCGCGGCCGAGCGGGAGCAAGCTCCCTCGCCACAGATGACCCAGCGCAAACCCTCCCCCGGCCGATTGGGTTAAACTGGCCGCCGAGATTCTTTCCTGAGGTCAGCATGACTACCCAACGTCACTACTCGCCGATTGACCGTCTTCTGCTGCAAGCCGATGCCGCGATGCGTACTTTGCTGCCCTTCAGTGGTCAGCCCTACCGTCCGTCGCCTGCCATCGTGCAGCCGGATGCGCAAATGAGCGATGAGGACACCCGGCACGTCGCCGGTTTGATGCGCATCAACCATACCGGTGAAGTCTGCGCCCAGGCGCTGTATCAAGGTCAGGCCCTGACCGCCAAGCTGCCAAAAGTGCGCGCTGCCATGGAGAACGCTGCCGAAGAAGAAATCGACCATCTGGTCTGGTGCGAACAACGCATTCATCAGCTGGGCAGCCATACCAGCATCCTCAATCCGCTTTTCTACGGCATGTCGTTCGGGATTGGCGCGGTCGCCGGGTTGATCAGCGACAAAGTCAGCTTGGGTTTCGTTGCTGCCACCGAGCATCAGGTCTGCAAACACCTGAACGAACACCTTGAACAACTGCCCGCCGAGGACGAGAAATCCAGGGCGATCCTGGAGCAAATGCGCATTGATGAAGAACACCACGCCGAAAGCGCGCTGGATGCGGGTGGGTTTCGTTTTCCGGCACCGGTGAAGTTCGGCATGAGTTTGTTGGCCAAGGTGATGACGAAGAGTACTTATCGGATCTGACGGAAGCGTCTTCAGATCAGGCCTCTTCGCGAGCAAGCCCGCTCCCACAGTAGTTCTGTGAACACAGTTCCATGTGGGAGCGGTCTTGCTCGCGAAGGCCATAGCACGGTCTGTCTGACAGGCAGCAATAAAAAAGGCGACTACCGCACGGTAGTCGCCTTTTTTGTATCCGAAAAATCTTAGCTCGGCATGTTGCGCGCGTAGAAGATTTCGAGCATTTCGTGTTTCACACGCTCAGTCACCTGGGCACGTTGCTCAGAGGACAGGTTGCTGGTGGCGTCGCCGAACAGGTAGTTATCCAGTTCGAAGTTCTTCAACAGCATTTTGGTGTGGAACAGGTTTTCCTGGTACACGTTCACGTCGGTCATCTGGTACGCGTCGCGGGTGTCATCGGAGAGGTAGTTCTGGATCGAGTTGATCTCGTGGTCGATGAAGTGCTTCTTGCCTTCAACGTCACGGGTGAAGCCGCGCACGCGGTAATCCACAGTCACGATGTCCGAATCGAACTGGTGAATCAGGAAATTAAGCGCTTTGAGCGGTGAAATGACGCCACAGGTCGACACGTCGATATCCACACGGAACGTCGCGATACCGTCCACCGGATGGATTTCCGGATAGGTATGCACCGTGATGTGGCTCTTGTCGAGGTGGGCCAGGATGATTTCGGGCAATGGGCCCGGAGACTCTTCGATCTGACTGTCAGTCGGGGTCACCGGCTCTTCAGAGATCAGAATCGTGACGCTGGCACCTTGGGGTTCATAGTCCTGACTGGCGATATTCAGGATGTTGGCACCAATGATATCGACAACTTCTGTGAGGATCTGCGTCAGGCGTTTGGCGTTGTACTCTTTATTGATGTACTCGACGTAAGCCTGTTGGTCTTGCGGGGTTTCCGCGTAGCAGATGTCATAGATGTTGAAGCTCAAGGTCTTTGTCAGGTTATTGAACCCGTGGAGCTTGAGTTTGCTTTTCACCGTTAAAAACTCTCTATGTATTGCGGGCTGGCCGCGTGATCAAGCATGCCCGTCAGATGCGAACGACGCACCTGCGTAGGACGGTTAACACCTCTTCGCGATGGCGATTTTGGTTGTCTGTTCAGGCAAGCGACCTGTCGGCTGACCGATCACTGCCCTGAAAAAAGTGGCGCATTATGCAGACGTCAGCTATGGATCGCCAGAGTCTGCACTGCTTTTATGATAGTTGAATGTCGATTCAACCGAGTTCGATGATTTCGTAGTCGTGGGTAATCGCCACGCCGGCCGCGCCGAGCATGATCGAGGCCGAGCAATACTTCTCGGCCGACAGCTCGATGGCGCGCTTGACCTGAGCTTCTTTCAGCCCGCGGCCCTTGACCACGAAGTGCATATGGATCTTGGTGAAAACCTTCGGATCTTCGGTCGCACGCTCGGCTTCGAGGAAGGCTTCGCAGCTTTCCACGGCCTGACGGGACTTCTTGAGGATGCTGACCACATCGAAATTGCTGCAACCGCCAACTCCCAGCAGGAGCATTTCCATTGGCCGGACACCCAGATTACGACCGCCGGCATCGGGCGGTCCGTCCATGACCACGACATGACCGCTGCCAGATTCACCGAGGAACATGGCTTCGCCAGCCCATTGGATGCGTGCCTTCATCGCCAAGACTCCACTGTATAAAAAGGGTCGCCAGCTTAGCACAGGGCCCTTGATTGGCAGCGCTTCGCCTTCCTAGGACATAACCATCTGCGTCGTAGGCAAATTCTCAAATCTTGAAGGAATGCGTCTGTTAAGCTGGCGCCAACTCAGTGGCGCATGGCCAGCTTTGCAGCGAACAAAAAAGGATTGCAGGCTTCGCCAACTCCTACAAAAAACAAACACACCGTGCAGTCTTTTCGGGATACAACCATGGTTGCTATTACCCCCACACCCAAAATCAAAAACCTCGACAAACTGTTGATGCACTGCCAGCGCCGTCGCTATGCCGCCAAGAGCAACATCATTTGTGCAGGTGACCGCTCGGACACGTTGTTTTTCATCATCAAAGGCTCGGTAACCATCCTGATTGAGGATGACGACGGCCGTGAAATGATCATTGCCTACCTCAACTCCGGCGACTTTTTCGGCGAGCTGGGTCTGTTTGAGCAAGCCGGCCTGGAACAGGAACGCAGCGCCTGGGTACGTGCCAAGATCGAATGCGAAGTCGCGGAAATCAGCTACGCGAAATTCCGCGAGCTGTCCCAACAAGATCCAGACATTCTTTACGTGCTCAGCGGACAAATCGCACAGCGCCTGCGCAATACCACGCGCAAGGTCGGCGACCTGGCGTTCTTCGACGTGACCGGTCGCGTTGCGCGCTGCCTGCTGGAGCTGTGCAAGCAACCAGACGCGATGACCCACCCGGACGGCATGCAGATCAAGGTGACCCGTCAGGAAATCGGCCGGATTGTCGGTTGCTCCCGTGAGATGGTCGGCCGCGTGCTCAAGGATCTGGAAGAGCGCAACCTGGTCAACGTCAAAGGCAAGACCATGGTGGTCTTCGGTACGCGCTAAGCTCGAAAACTCAAGCGCCTGATTTAAGTCCCGAGCATTTCTGCCAGCAACGTCGGTATAGCGTGTCGAGCCGTTCCAGCACATCAGGAGCGGCAAACTTTTCATGCAGGGCGATGTGGCTTTCCGCGCGAACCCGCTGTTCCAGGCCACAGGCTTCATTGAAGCGATTAACCGCCGCGACCATCGACTCTCGTTCGTTATCAATCAACATCGCCCCATGCACCAGCCCGACCGGACGCTGACCGCCCTTGCTCTGGCGCCAACGCTGAGCGGTGCCGACCATCTTGCGACCATCAAGGTTGACGTTGAAACGGCCGTCGCAGAACGCGCCCGCGATTTCGCCCAACGACGAAGTGCCGCCCAACTCATCCAGTAACTGACAGATCGGATCGCACAGACGCCGGTAGCCGGTTTCGATGCGGTTCAGATCGCCTTCACTGCGCGGCGGGGCATAGACCAGTGCGATGTTGATCGTCGAGGCCGATTGCGGCACTGGCTCACCGCCGGTTTCACGCAATAGTACCGGCCAGCCGGCGGCAGCGGAGACTTCGCACGCGGCCTCGAACTGTGGCAGGCGATTCAAGCGACGGGGCATGACCAATGCGCGGTCAGTGGGTTGCCAGAACAGCAGACCGAACTCCGATTCACCGGTGCACACATGGGCCAACAGATCCTGTTCGGCGAGCAGGCCGGCTTCGATGGTCAGTGGGGTTGGTGAGGTCATAAGGTATTCCGTTGGACATGAAGTCTGTGGCGCTACTTATGCCGCCATCGCGAGCAGGCTCGCTCCCACATTGGAGTAGATCTCTTGTGGGAGCGAGCCTGCTCGCGATGGGGTCGACTCGGTCTGCGTGTAATCAGTCGAGCGTAGAACCGCTCACTGGAACGCCGCGCTCGGGAAAGAACAAGCGCTGCAATTCGGTACCCGGGCTTTCGGCGCGCATGAACGCTTCGCCGACCAGGAACGCATACACATCGCTGATTTCCATCAGCTCGACATCGGCCCGGTTAAGAATGCCACTTTCAGTAATTACCAGACGATCACGCGGGATACGCGGCAACAGGTCGAGAGTGGTTTCCAGATTGACGTCGAAGGTGTGCAGGTTGCGGTTGTTCACGCCCACCAGCGGCGTGTCGAGGGTTTTCAAGGCCCGCTCCAGCTCGTCGCCATCGTGGACTTCCACCAGCACATCGAGACCGACGCTTTTGGCCACGGCAGCCAGCTCGGCCATTTTCACATCGTCCAGTGCGGAGACGATCAACAGCACGCAGTCAGCGCCCAGAGCACGGGCTTCGATGATCTGGTACGGATCGATCATGAAATCCTTGCGGATCACCGGCAGCTTGCACGCAGCCCGTGCCTGCTGCAGATACGCATCGGCCCCCTGGAAGTAATCGATGTCGGTGAGCACCGACAGGCAAGTGGCCCCGCCCTTTTCGTAACTTCTGGCAATGTCCGCAGGCACGAAGTTCTCGCGAATCACGCCTTTGCTTGGCGAAGCCTTCTTGATTTCAGCAATGACCGCCGGCTGCTTCGTCTTGGCCTGATCGATCAATGCCTTGGCAAAACCACGGGGTGCATCGGCCGCCTTGGCCAGATTTTCCAGCTCCGCGAGACTCACGCGAGCGCTACGCTCGGCGACTTCCTGAACTTTGCGGGCCAGAATATTTTCCAGAACCGTCGGTACACTCATCCCTCATTCTCCACTTTGAATACCGCGGTAAATGCACCCAATTCCTCAAGTTTTTCCCGAGCGAGGCCTGTGTGCAGCGCATCGTGCGCCAGGGCAACGCCTTCTTTCAAACTGCTGGCATGGTCGGCGGCGTACAGCGCGGCACCGGCATTGAGCACGATCATCTCGGCGGCTTTCTGACCGTTCTCGGTCTTGCGCTTGCCCAAGGCATCGCGAATCAGCTCAAGGGAGGCCGCCGGGCTTTCCACCGCCAGACCGTGCAGGCTCTGGCTCTTCATTCCCAGGTCTTCGGGCTCGACCCAATACTCGGTGATCTGGTCATTCTTCAATTCCGCCACAAAGGTCGGTGCCGCCAGACTGAACTCGTCCAGGCCATCCTTCGAGTGCACCACCAGCACGTGTTTGCTGCCCAGACGTTGCAAAACTTCAGCCAATGGCCGGCACAACGCCTGACTGAACACACCCACTACCTGATGTTTCACACCGGCCGGATTCGTAAGCGGGCCGAGCATGTTGAACAGCGTGCGCAAGCCCAGCTCGCGGCGTGGGCCGGCGGCGTGCTTCATGGCGCTATGGTGAGTCTGGGCAAACATGAAACCGATGCCGACGTTGTCGATGCAGCGCGCCACCTGGACCGGCGTCAGGTTCAGGTAGATACCGGCCGCTTCCAGCAAATCGGCGCTGCCGCTTTTGCCCGACACCGCACGGTTACCATGCTTGGCCACGGTGCAACCGGCCGCCGCGACGACAAACGATGACGCGGTGGAGACGTTGAAAATGTTCGCACCGTCGCCGCCGGTGCCGACCACATCGACCACGCCGTCGAGGGTATTGAGTTCAACCTTGTCCGCCAACTCGCGCATCGCCGTCACGGCGCCGACGATCTCGTCGATGCTTTCGCTCTTCATGCGCATGGCCATCATGAACGCGCCGATCTGCGCATCCGTGCATTGTCCGGTCATGATTTCGCGCATGACATCGCGCATCTCATCAGTACTGAGATCGAGGTGGCCGACGATACGGCTCAGGGCTGTCTTGATATCCATGGAAAGTCCTTAGCGCGTGCCGCCGGTTTGTTTGAGGAAGTTGGCGAACAGCTCGTGACCCTGTTCGGTGAGGATAGACTCAGGGTGGAATTGCACACCTTCGATGTTCAGCGTCTTGTGGCGCAGACCCATGATCTCGTCGACCGAGCCGTCTTCGAGCTGGGTCCAGGCGGTCAGTTCCAGGCAATCGGGCAGGGTTTCGCGCTTGACGATCAGCGAGTGATAACGGGTAACCGTCAGCGGGCGATTGAGACCTTCGAAGACGCCCTTGTCCTCGTGGAATACCGGGCTAGTCTTACCGTGCATGACTTGACGGGCACGGACCACATCGCCACCAAAGGCCTGGCCGATGGACTGGTGACCCAGGCAAACGCCGAGAATCGGCAACTTGCCGGCGAAGTGCTTGATTGCCTCAATGGAAATACCGGCTTCGGTCGGGGTGCATGGACCCGGGGACACGACAATGCGCTCAGGTTTGAGGGCTTCGATTTCGGCAATGGTGAGTTCATCGTTGCGCACGACTTTGACCTCGGAGCCTAGCTCGCCGAGGTACTGCACAACGTTGTAAGTAAAAGAGTCGTAGTTATCGATCATCAGCAACATGGCGTTAAGAACCTCTTGAATTCACTGACTTTTAATACGGCCTTCGAATGATTTACCCGCAGTGCGCTGCTTTGTCAGGTGCTGGAGTGGCGCCAGCAAAGCGGCATTTCATACAGGTAAAGAAGGCAAAGCGGTACAGGTCCGGCCAGGCCGGCAGAAAAGATTCAGGCGCGCCAACGCCAACGGGCGTGTGCCTTGATGACTTGATCCAGGAGTTTGCTGACGATCAACACGGGGAAGGTCTCATTCATACGTCTCGGCACAGTAACTTAGCTGGGCAGAGCGTGCAATATGGCCGGGGCGACAGCTTGCGAAACAAACGAAGGGTTCACGACAGATGGCAAAAGGCCGAAAGTTTTTGGTACTGTCGTTTCGTTTACTACAACAATAAATAAACGGACTTGCTCATGATCAAACAGACGTTGTTTGTACCGCTCGCTGGATGTCTGCTCGCTGCTGCCTGTGCCCAGGCGATCGCCGCGCCCAATCCTTATTCGAATTTCGTCGTCTTCGGCGACAGCCTCAGCGATGCCGGGACCTTCACCGATACCGGCGGGCCTGCCGGGGCGACCCAACGTTTCACCAATCGCACCGGCCCGGTCTACCTGGACGGCAGCGGTGAAGTGCGCTCGCTCAATGCCACGCAAATTCTGGGCGGGAGACTGGGGTTCTCACCGGACCAGACGGCGTCTTCTTCCTCGGCGGTACGCGCCAACGAAGGCTTGCCCGATGGCAACAACTGGGCGGTTGGCGGTTATCGCACCGACCAGATTCTCGACTCGATCACCAGCACCTCCGCCACCGGCGAACGTACCCGCGCAGGCTATCTGCCGTCGAACAACTTCCGCGCCGATCCGAACGCACTGTATTACCTCTCGGGCGGTGGTAACGACTTCCTTCAAGGTCGCGTGACCAGTCTGCCCCAGGCCAGCGCCGCCGCCGATCGCCTGGCCAGCAGCGTGCAAACCCTGCAACAGGCCGGTGCCCGCTACATCATGGTCTGGTTGCTGCCGGACATCGGCTTTACCCCGGCTTTCAACGGCACGTCTCTGCAAGCGTTCACGTCCCAGCTCAGCAACCAGTTCAACAGCGAACTGGTGAGCCAGCTGCAAAGCGTTAATGCCAACGTCATTCCGCTGAACATTCCGGTGCTGCTCAAAGAAACGTTCGCCAACCCGGCGCAATTCGGTCTGGCCACCGACCAGAACCTGAGCGCCACCTGCTTCAGCGGCAACAGTTGCACCGAGAACACCCGCTACGGGATCAACAGTGCCACCCCGGACCCGACCAAACTGATCTACAACGACTCGGTGCACCCGACCGAAGCCGGGCAACGCCTGATTGCCGATTACGCCTATTCACTACTGGCCGCGCCATGGGAACTGACGCTGCTGCCAGAAATGGCCCAAGGCACCGTGCGCGCGCACCAGGATGAATTGCGTAACCAGTGGCTGGCCGATTGGGAGAACTGGCAAGGCGTCGGTCAATGGCGCGCCATTGTTGCCGGCGGCGGCCAGCATCAGGATTTCGACAGTCAGCGCAGCGGCGCCAGTGCTGACGGTAATGGCTACAACCTGAACGTCGGTGGCAGCTACCGGCTGAATGAAGCGTGGCGTGTTGGCCTGGCGGCTGGCTTCTACAATCAGAAACTCGAAGCCGGTGATAACGATTCGGACTACAAGCTCAACACGTACATGGGTACGGCTTTCGCCCAGTACCAGCAGAACCGCTGGTGGGGTGACGCGGCACTGACGGCCGGGCATCTGGACTACGACAGCCTCAAACGCAAATTCCAACTGGGGGTCAACGAGCGAGGGGAGAAAGCCGATACCGACGGTTATGTACTGGCCTTCAGCGGCCGGCTGGGTTACGACATCGCACCAGAAGCAACCAGCCCTTGGCACCTGTCGCCGTTCGTCAGCGCTGATTTCGCCAAGGTTGAAGTCGACGGGTACTCGGAAGATGGCGCTGACTCCACCGCGCTGACCTTCGATGACCAGTCGCGCATCTCTCGGCGCCTGGGTCTCGGGATTCAGGGCAAGTACCAGATCACCCCACAGACCCAGGTGTTTGGCGAACTGGCTCACGAACGTGAGTACAACGACGACACCCAGGACGTGACCATGAACCTCAACAGCCTGCCGAACAACCACTACACCCTGGCCGGCTACACTCCGCAGACCAACCTGAACCGTTTGGACCTGGGCGTGAGTCACAACCTCACCAAGGATCTGGCGTTGCGCGCCAGCTACGATATCCGCAAGGATGATGACTTTACCCAGCAAGGCATTAACGTTGGGGTAGCGTTGGACTTCTAAATCCCGGGCAATAAAAAACGCGGCGCCCTCACAGGTGCCGCGTTTTTTTATGGTGGTGAGATCCATGTGGGAGCGAGCCTGCTCGCGATAGCGATGGGTCAGGCAACATCAATGTCGGCTGTGCTGGCCCCATCGCGAGCAGGCTCGCTCCCACAGGTATTGCGTGAACTCAGGTGTCCGGCGTCTGCTCAGCCAGGGCCACGGCGCGGAACATGGCGCGGCGCTTGTTCAGGGTTTCTTCCCATTCCAGCGCCGGCACCGAGTCGGCGACGATGCCGCCACCGGCCTGCACGTGCAGTTCGCCGTTCTTGATCACTGCGGTGCGGATCGCAATCGCCGTGTCCATGTTGCCGTTCCAGGCGAAGTAACCCACCGCGCCACCGTAGACGCCACGCTTGACCGGCTCCAGTTCGTCGATGATTTCCATCGCGCGAATCTTCGGCGCGCCCGACAAGGTACCCGCCGGCAGGATCGCCCGCAGCGCGTCCATCGCTGTCAGCCCGGCCTTCAATTGGCCAGTAACGTTGGACACGATGTGCATCACGTTGGAATAACGCTCGATGACCATCTTCTCGGTGAGCTTCACCGAACCGATCTCCGAAACGCGACCAGTGTCGTTGCGCCCCAGATCGATCAGCATCAAATGCTCGGCGATTTCCTTGTCGTCCGACAGCAGGTCTTTCTCCAGCGCCACGTCAGCCTCTTCGTTGGCGCCTCGCGGACGGGTGCCGGCAATCGGGCGCACGGTGATCAGGTTGTCTTCGACCCGCACCAGTACTTCCGGCGAACTGCCGACGACGTGGAAGTCACCGAAATTGAAGAAGTACATATAAGGCGTCGGGTTGAAACAGCGCAACGCCCGGTACAGGTCGATAGGCGCAGCCTTGAAGTCGATCGACATACGCTGGGACGGCACAACCTGCATGCAGTCACCGGCCAGGATGTATTCCTTGATGGTGTCGACGGCTTTTTCGTAATCGTCCTGGGTGAAACTCGAACGGAATACCGGATCAGCCGATTGCTGCTTGCTGAAGTCCAGGCCACGGCGCGGAGTGATGGGCTGACGGAGTTGTTCCAGCAGCGCTTGCAGACGCGCCTGGCCTTGCTCGAAGGCGTCTTCCTGCGCCGGATCGGCCAGGACGATCGCGTGCATCTTGCCGGCGAGGTTGTCGAACACCACCACCGCATCGGACACCATCAGCAGAATGTCCGGTACGCCCAGTGGATCCGGGTTCGGGCATTTGCCCAGACGCTTCTCCACATAGCGCACGCAGTCATAACCGAAGTAGCCCACCAGGCCGCCATTGAAGCGCGGCAGACCGGAGATGGTCGGCACGTTGTAGCGCGCCTTGAAGGTTTCGACGAAAGCCAGCGGGTCTTCAACATCGTGACTTTCGATCTCGACGCCATCGTGAGTCACGCTGACGTGGTGATCATGTACTCGCAGCACGGTGCGGCACGGCAGGCCGATGATCGAATAACGGCCCCATTTCTCGCCACCCTGCACCGACTCCAGCAGGTAGGAGTTGGGCTCGTCGGCCAGCTTCAGGTAGATCGATAGCGGCGTGTCGAAGTCGGCCAGGGTTTCGCAGGCAAGCGGGATGCGGTTGTAGCCGGCAGCGGCCAAACGCAGGAATTCTTCGCGGATCATGAGGTGCCTCGTGGCTTGAGGGTCTAACGGTCAGGTATGCAAACGCGCCGGTACGCCGGCCAGGAACAAGTCAGGCGCGCCAACGCCAACGGGCCAGGGCCTTGATGACTTTCATCCAGAGTTTGCGAGTGACCACCACGATGGCGTTTCCAGCAGGGGGTTGAACAGCGTCGGGCAACGTTATCTCAGCGGCCGGATCCAGGCAACCGGGAATTAGTTTGCGCAGATCGTCGATCACCAGCGCCGGCGACTCTTCGGCAATCGGCCGACCGTGGTTATAGCCATAACTGAGGGCCACGCATTTGACCCCCGCCGCTTTCGCCGCCAGCACATCGCTGCGCGAGTCGCCGACGAACAACGATTGAGACGCCGGAATGTTGGCCATTTTCATCACGAAAAACAGCGCGGCCGGGTCAGGTTTCTTGTTCGGCAGGGTGTCGCCACCGATGATCCATTTGAAGTAACGGCCGATCTTCATCTGATCCAGCAGCGGCGCGACAAAGCGCTCCGGCTTGTTGGTGATCAGCGCCATTTCGACGCCTTGTTTGTTCAGCCACTTGAGGGTGTCACGCACGCCGGGGTAAACCACCGTCAGTTCGTGACCGTCTTCATAAAAGCCGTTGAACAATTCCAGGGCACGCTCGGCCTCGACCTCATCGACACCCTCGGCGTCGATGTGGTTGGCCAAGGCCCGGCGCACCAGCATGTGCACGCCGTTGCCAACCCACTCGCGCACCGGTTCGATACCAGCAGGTTGACGCCCGAGCTTGAGCAGCATGTTATCCACAGCCGCCGCGAGGTCGGGGACCGAATCGACCAGGGTGCCATCCAGATCGAACATCACCAGCCGCGGCAGACGCCCGGGGAACAGCTGCTCAAAACCACTCATGGGCGAGCCAGCGCCAGTTCGGAGCGCATTTTTTCAATCACTTCCTGATAGTTCGGCGCATTGAAAATCGCCGAACCGGCCACGAAAGTGTCGGCGCCTGCGGCGGCGATTTCACGAATATTGTTCACATTCACGCCGCCGTCGATTTCCAGACGAATGTCACGCCCGGAGGCATCAATCAGTGCCCGCGCTTCACGCAGCTTGTCGAGGGTACCGGGAATGAACTTCTGCCCGCCAAAACCTGGGTTGACGCTCATCAGCAGGATCATGTCGACCTTGTCCATTACGTACTTGAGCACGTCCAGCGGGGTTGCCGGGTTGAACACCAGCCCTGCCTTGCAGCCGCCTTCGCGGATCAATTGCAGGGAACGGTCGACGTGCTGCGTGGCTTCCGGGTGGAAAGTAATGTAGGTCGCACCGGCTTCGATGAAGTCACCGACGATGCGGTCCACCGGGCTGACCATCAAGTGCGCATCGATCGGCGCGGTCACGCCGTACTTGCGCAGCGCGGCGCAGACCATCGGGCCGATGGTCAGGTTGGGCACGTAATGGTTGTCCATGACATCGAAGTGCACGAAGTCGGCGCCGGCGGCCAGGACGTTGTCCACTTCCTCGCCCAAGCGGGCGAAGTCGGCGGAGAGAATCGACGGAGCAATGACGAAGGGCTGCATGACGCACCTTTTTTGAGCAGAATCACGATGGCGCGCATTGTATACCTCATGCTTTGACGCGCGCACCGTGCTGCGATGATTGGGTACTAATAGGCCGCTCGGTAGATCTTCTCGATATCGATGGCACTCAGCTTGCGCGGATTATTGCGCATCAGGCGCTCGATGCCGGCGGCTTCCACGGCCATGGCCGGGATCGCGTCCTCGGGCACCCCGAAACTGCGCAGGCCCAATGGGATTTCCACCGCGGCGCACAGCTCGGTCATCGCCTCCACGGCTTTGTCCGCCGCGTCGTTGGCGCTCAGATGAGCGGTCTTCACCCCCATGGCCTCGGCAATATCCTGCATGCGCTCCACGCAAGCCATCTTGTTCCAGGTCATGACATACGGCAGCAGCAAGGCATTGCTGACGCCATGGGCAATGTTGAAACGCCCACCCAGCGGATACGCCAACGCATGCACCGCGCCGACCCCGGCATTGCCGAACGCCATGCCGGCCATCAGGCTGGCGGTGGCCATGTCTTCGCGGGCTTGTAGATGAGAGGGATTGGCGTAGGCCTTGGGCAGCGCCTTGGTAATCAGTTTGATCGCGCCAATGGCCAGGGCATCGGTGATTGGCGAGGCATTGAGCGACAGGTAGGACTCGATGGCGTGCACCAGCGCATCGACGCCACTGGCAGCGGTGACACTGCGTGGGCAGGTCAGGGTCATTTGCGGGCTGACCAGCGCCACGTCCGGCAACAGGTAATCGCTGATAATGCCCTTCTTCAGCTGCGCGACCTTGTCGGAGAGGATGGCCACGTTGGTCACTTCCGAACCGGTGCCGGCAGTGGTCGGGATGGCAATCAGCGGCGGGCCTTTGCGCGGCACCTGATCGACGCCAAACAAATCCTCCAGGGCGCCGTGGTAACCGGCATAGGCTGCAACACTCTTGGCGATGTCGATGGCACTGCCTCCACCAAGACCGATCAGCCCGTCATGCCCGCCTTCACGGTAAACCCGCATGCAATCTTCGACGATGGCGATCTCCGGGTCCGGCAACACTCGGTCGAAAATCTCGTAACTGCGCTCGCCCAGCTGCGCCAGCGCCAGCTCTACCGTACCGGACTTGACCAGTGCGGCATCGGTGACGATCAACGGGTTGTCGATGTCCAGACGCGTCAATTCGGCCGCGAGTTGCTCGATGGCACCTGCGCCGGTGATCAGTTTGTGAGCGATTTTGAAAGAGGAAAGACTCATATGCGCAGCCTCTTATAGATAGGGGAGCTGGGCACAATAGTAGCTGGGGATTGGGGTTTGTCTGCTATTGAGGCTGTGAATGAATGGAAATCCCGAACATCACACAAAACACCTGTGGGAGCGGGCTTGCCCGCAATGGCGTCATGACATCCAACATCAGTGTTGACTGATACACCGTCTTCGCGAGCAAGCCCGCTCCCACATTTTGAGCTGTGTGTAATTTCAGACCTGTGCGGTGCGCAGTTTTTCGCTGCGCCCGCGCAGCCATTCCAGCGTCAGCAACAGGATCACCGAGAACGCGATCAACAGCGTCGCGGCAGCGGCGATCGTCGGGCTGAGGTTTTCGCGGATGCCGCTGAACATCTGCCGAGGCAAGGTCGCTTGTTCCGGACCGGCAAGGAACAGCGTCACCACCACTTCATCGAATGAGGTGGCAAAGGCAAACAGCGCACCGGAAATCACGCCCGGCGCAATCAACGGCAATGTCACCCGACGAAACGCGGTCAGCGGCGAAGCCCCCAGGCTTGCAGCGGCCCGCACCAGGTTCTGGTTAAACCCCTGCAAGGTCGCCGACACCGTGATGATCACGAACGGCACGCCCAGCACGGCGTGCACGACGATCAGCGAGAGATAGCTGTTGCCGAACCCCAGTGGGGCAAAGGTCAGGTAACTGGCTACACCAATGATCACCACCGGTACCACCATCGGCGAAATCACCAGCGCCATCACCAGCGGTTTGCCCGGGAAATCGCCCCGGGTCAGGCCGATCGCCGCCAGCGTGCCGAAGATCATCGCCAGTACCGTCGCTGCCGGGGCCACGATCATGCTGTTCTTCAACGAACGCATCCATTCGGCCGAAGCAAAGAAGTCCTGGTACCAGTGCAGTGAGAAACCTTGCAGCGGATAAACCAGAAAACTCCCCGAATTGAATGACAGCGGAATGATCACCAGCACCGGCAAAATCAGGAACAACAGAATCAAGCCGCAGAGAATCCGCAAGCTGTAGAACCACACCCGTTCGATGGGCGACATATAAGGACTCAGCATTTCATTCTCCCCTTAGCTCAGGCGCAGGCGACTGGCACCCACCAGCCAGCTGTAAATCAGATAAAGCACCACGGTCGCCAACAACAACAGCCCACCGAGTGCGGTCGCCATGCCCCAGTTGATGCTGGTGTTGGTGTAGAAGGCGACGAAATAACTGACCATCTGATCGTTCGGGCTGCCCAGCAACGCCGGGGTGATGTAGTAGCCGATGGCGAGGATGAACACCAACAGGCAACCGGCGCCGACACCGGCATAGGTCTGCGGGAAATACACCCGCCAGAAACTGGCGAACGGGTGGCAGCCGAGGGAAATCGCTGCCCGCATGTAGGTCGGCGAGATGCCTTTCATCACGCTGTAGATCGGCAGAATCATGAACGGCAGCAGGATGTGCACCATCGAGATGTAGACCCCGGTGCGGTTGAACACCAGCTCCAACGGCTTATCGATGACGCCCATGGCCATCAGACCGCTATTGATCAAGCCGCCCGATTGCAGCAACACAATCCACGCGGCGACCCGCACCAGAATCGAGGTCCAGAACGGCAACAGCACCAGAATCATCAACAGGTTGCTTTGCCGCGACGGCAGGTTCGCCAGCAGGTAAGCCAACGGATAGGCCAGCACCAGACAAATCACGGTGATGATCAAGCCCATCCAGAAAGTCCGGGCGAAGATGTCGAGGTAGATCGCCTGATCCGGGGTGGCCGGAGCGATTTCGCCGAGGTCGTCAATGCGGTGATCGACGGCGGCCAGCAGGTAATAAGGCGTCACGCCACTGGTGTTGCGGCGCACGACCTGCCAATAGGCCGGATCGCCCCAGCGCTCGTCGAGGCCTTCCAGCGCTTCTTTATAAGAAGCCGGCTCAGTGGCGAACGGCAAGGCGCGTGCGGTTTTGGTCAACAGGCTGCGGTAGCCGGCCAATTCCATGTTCAAGCGTTTGGACAAGTCGCCCAAGGTCTGATTCTTGCGGGCTTCGGCGAGGTCTTCGCTGGCGGCCTTGTACACAGGCTCCGCCGGCAGGCCTCGGCCGTCCCAACTGGCGATGGCCGCCACGGTGCGCGGCATGACGCCGACCACTTCCGGGTTACCAACGCTTTTGTAGAGCAGCGCCACGATTGGCACCAGGAACACCAGCAACAGAAACAGCACCAACGGCGCGATCAAGGCTTGTGCTTTCCAGCGGTTGATCCGCTCGGCGTGCTTGAGCCGCTGCTTCAAGGTGGGGTCAGTGCCCGCGTTCACGGGAACGGCGATAGCCATGGCGTACTCCGGAAATCTTTGATTATTGCTGAGGCATACAAACAACCTGTGGGAGCGAGCTTGCTCGCGATGGGGGCATTACATTCAACATCAATGTTGACTGACCCACTGCTATCGCGAGCAAGCTCGCTCCCACAAGGATTGCGGTGTTCAAACCACAGGGTATTGCTTACTTCGCAGCCCAGGAATTGAAGCGCTGCTCCAGTTGCTCGCCGTTGTCAGCCCAGAAGCTGACGTCGATCTGCACCTGGTTGGCGATGTTTTCCGGGGTAGTCGGCATGTCCTTCAGAACATCCTTGGACAGCAATGGAACGGCTTGGGTATTGGCCGGGCCGTAGGCAATGTTTTCCGAGTAGGTCTTCTGTTGCTGCGGAGCCACCGAGAACGCGATGAATTTCTTCGCCGCTTCGGCACGGGTCTTATCCAGGCCTTTTGGAATCGCCCATGCGTCGAAGTCGTAGATACCGCCGTTCCACACCACTTTCAGGTTGCTTTCTTTCTGTACCGCCGCGATCCGGCCGTTGTAGGCCGAGCTCATGACCACGTCACCGGAGGCGAGGTATTGCGGCGGTTGCGCGCCGGCTTCCCACCACTGAATGCTTGGCTTGAGCTCATCAAGTTTTTTGAACGCGCGGTCCTGACCATCCTTGCCGGCCAGTACTTTGTAGACGTCCTTCGGCGCAACGCCATCGGCCATCAAGGCGAATTCCAGGGTGTACTTGGCGCCTTTACGCAGGCCGCGTTTGCCCGGGAATTTCTTGGTGTCCCAGAAATCCACCCAGCTGGTCGGTGCGGATGCCAGCTTGTCGGCGTTGTAAGCCAACACGGTCGACCACACGAAGAAGCCCACGCCGCAAGGCTGAATAGCACCTTTGACGTAGTCTTCAGACTTGCCGAACAGCTTCGGATCGAGCTGCTCGAACATGTCTTCGTCGCAACCACGGGACAGTTCCGGCGATTCAACTTCCACCAGGTCCCAGGACACGCTCTTGGTGTCGACCATGGCTTTGACCTTGGCCATCTCGCCGTTGTACTCGCCAGCGACGATTTTGCCGTTGCCCGCTGCTTCCCACGGTGCGTAGAAGGCTTTGACCTGCGCCGCCTTGTTCGCCCCGCCAAAGGACACCACGGTCAGGTCCGGGCCCGCCGCCATCGCGTGCGCCGCACCGATCATGCCTACGACCAGGGCGGTGAATTTCAGGGATCTCAACATTTATTGTTCTCCAACTGCAGGGTTAGTGTTGGTGAAGCAGGGGGCGATCAATGCGCCTCTAGAAGTGGGTCGAGCGCGCGAACGTGTTCGACCTCCCAGCCAAGCGGTACCACATCGCCGACAGCCAGCGCGGGATCGAGCTCGGCAATCGGTTGTTTCACGAAGAAGTCGGTCTTGCCGCAGACTTCCAGGCGAACCCGGACGTGGTCGCCCAGATAGATGAATTCCGCCACCCTCCCTGAGAAGCGGTTGACGCAGGACTCGCTCGAACCATTGAGGCTCACGCGTTCCGGGCGAATCGACAGCGTGACGGGTTCGCCGGTCTTGCCGACATTGACTGCGAGCGCTTCGACCTTTTCGCCGCGACCGAGCTCGACCACACAACGATCGCCGGTGTGACTGTGCAAGCGACCGTTGAGGCGGTTGTTCTCGCCGATGAAGTTGGCGACGAAGGTATTTTTCGGCTCTTCGTAGAGTGTGCGCGGTGGCGCGATCTGCTGGATTTCGCCCTGGTGGAACACTGCAACGCGATCGGACATGGTCAGGGCTTCGCCCTGGTCGTGGGTCACATAGACCACAGTCACGCCGAGGCGCTGGTGCAGGTGTTTGATTTCCATCTGCATGTGTTCGCGCAGTTGTTTGTCCAGTGCACCGAGGGGTTCGTCCATCAGCACCAGTTGCGGCTCGAACACCAGAGCGCGAGCCAGGGCCACACGCTGCTGCTGACCGCCGGACAGTTGCGCCGGATAACGCTGGGCGAAGGTGTCGAGCTGGACCATGCTCAAAACACGCTTGACCCGGTCACTGACATCGCTCTTGTTCAAGCCGCGCACGGTCAGCGGGAACGCCAGGTTCTCGGCAACCGTCATGTGCGGAAACAACGCGTAGTTCTGGAACACCATGCCAATGTCGCGCTTATGCGGCGGCACGTTGTTGATGGAACGCCCGGCCAGTTGAATCTCCCCGGCGGTCGGCGTTTCGAAACCGGCGAGCATCATCAGACTGGTGGTCTTGCCGGAGCCGGACGGCCCGAGCAAGGTGAGGAATTCGCCTTTGCGAATCTCTAGGTTGAGGTCTTTGACGATCAGGTTCTCGCCGTCGTAGCTCTTTTGCACTCCACGAAAGCTGACCAGAATATCGCTGGCCCCTGCGCTTGAATCAACCTGGCTCATACCCACACCTTTGTTATTGATGACTGCTGTGGACTAAGCCTAGTGGACGCTGGGAGCGGCGCAAATCGGGGCGCAGGAGAGAATCGCCTCAGCCGGATGGAAGATTGGGGGTAGGGATTGCCCTACAAGGATGGCGGGGATGGATATGTCGATTCGGGATCGCGACAGGCGGTGGGCTGCAAGCCACAAAAACAGGCAAAAGCGGCTTTGTGTGCATGTCGCAAATGGACATGCCACCGCGGCCCTGTGGGAGCGGGCTCGCCCGCCATGACGGTGGAACATTCAAAAATCCTATCGACGGACAAACCGCAATCGCGGGCAAGCCCGCTCCCACAGGGATTTGCAGTGAACCCGTGGATGGGGTGTATCAGAGGAGTTTGTGTTCCATCGCGTACTTCACCAGTTCGGCCAGGGAGGTGATGTTGAGTTTCTGCATCAGCCGCGCCTTGTGGGTGCTGATGGTTTTGCTGCTCAGGGCCAGTTGCTGGGCGATGTCGTTGACGTTGGCGCCTTGGGCCAGGCGTTCGAATACCGAGAACTCACGCTCCGACAGCAACGAGTGTAACGGCCGCGAATCAGTCAGGCCGACTTCGAAGACCATCCGGTCGGCCAGGTCCGGGTCGATGTATCGCCCGCCCGCCGCGACTTTGCGGATTGCCGTCAGCAGCAATGCCGGATCGCTGTCCTTGGTCGCATAGCCTGCGGCGCCAACCTTCAACGCCCGAGCGGCCATTTGCGCTTCGTCGTGCATCGACAACACCAGAATCGCCGGGGGATTGTTCAGCGCGCGAATCCGCGGAATCGCTTCCAGGCCGTTGACCCCGGGCATGGAGATATCCAGCAATACCACTTCGCAGGGAACATGACGCAAGGTCTCGAGCAACTGCTCGCCATTGCTCGCCTCCCCTACCACCAGCAAGTCCTTGGCCAGGCCGATCAGTTGCTTGATGCCTTCGCGAACGATGGTGTGGTCTTCGGCTACCAGTACACGGATCACGTTCTTCTCCATTCTTCTTATGTCAGAGCCAAGATCATTCGCGAGCAAGCCCGCTCCCACATTGGATTTCGGTGTGTCAAAGATCTGTGTAATTACCCCAATCCCTGTGGGAGCGGCGGTGCGGCGATCCGACTTGCCCGCGAAGGCGCCAGTCCAAGCGACTTAAGACCATCAGGCTTCATCCAGCGGCACCCGCACACTCAAGGTCGTGCCCTCCCCCGGCTCACTCTCAAGCGACAACTGCCCGCCCATGATCAACACCCGCTCACGCATGCCAACCACACCAAAGGATGTCGGCCTGCCAGTGCCGGCGACAAATCCTACGCCATCATCGCTGACGGTCAGACAAAGTTCATCGCCCTCAAGGATCAGTGTCAGTTCAACAGTATGCGCCTGGGCATGGCGCATGACATTGGTCAGCGCTTCCTGAAGGATCCGGAACAGCCCGATGGCCTTGGCATCGCTGAGCACCGGCAGGTTATCCGGCACCTGCACCAGGCACGGGATCTGCGTGCGCGCCTCGAACCGTCGCGCCTGCCACTCGATGGCCGAGGCAATCCCGGCATCGAGAATCGGCGGCCGTAGCGCCGTGGCCACATCACGTACCAGTTGAAACAGCTGGGCGATCAAGCGCTTCATGCTGTTCAAGCGCTCGTGCAGGCCCGGATCGAGCTGGGCGTAGGCCAGTTCGCACATGGACGTTTCCAGCTTCAATACGGTCAACATCTGACCCAACTCGTCGTGAACTTCCCGGGCGATGCGGGCCTTTTCCTCTTCCCGCACGCTCTCCAGATGGGCGGACAACTCACGCAATTGCTCGCGGGAGCTGGCCAGTTCCAGTTCGATGCGCTTGCTCTCGGTGATGTCCCAGACGATCCCGTCCCAGACGTAGGCGCCATCTTCAAGCCGGCGGGTGATGGCCTTGATCTCGGCCCAGCGCTGCTCGCCCTGACGGGTCAGAATCCGTCCCTGCCACGACCAGTCGCTGTCGGTATCCAGCGCATGATCCTGAGTCTGGTGATAACTGGCCCTGTCATCCGGATGCACCAGGCTGCGCAGGCCTTTGTCCCGATGGGCCAACGTAGCCGGTGAGTACCCCACCAGGCTCTCACTGCCTTCACTGATGTAGGCAAAGTCGATTTGCCCTGTCACCGGAGCGCGCTCCAGACGAAAGACCAGGCCGGGGACATTGGCGGCGATCCCTTGCAGCCGCGCTTCGCTTTCCTGCAATGCGGCCAGGGCGCGACGACGTTCGGTGACATCATTGATGTACACCACCAGGTATTCGCCATCGCGAAAACGCAAGAAGCTCAACGAAACATCCGCCGGCAAAATACTGCCATCCGCTCGCACGCAATTGGTTTCGAAACTTTGCGGCCCTTCGTCACTGGCCCTGGCGCGTTTCCACAAGTTCAGCCAGCGGTCCATGTGCAAACCGGGCTCGAAGTCGATCAAGGGCCGATCAATGATCCCGCCCGACGGGTAGCCGAGCATGGTTTCGGCCGCTCGGTTGGCGTAGCGCACATGGCTGTCCCAGTTGACCCAAAGGATGCCGACGGTGCTTTGATCGATGGAAAACTGCGTGAGGCGCAAGGCCTCTTCACTGGCCTCGCGCAGGGCAATGTCTTCGCGCGCCGCCAGCAGTCGCTGCTCCAGACTGTGTTGCTGACGACGCTGCCAGAACACAATGGCCATGCTGCTCAGCAATAACATCACCAAAAGCAGACTGAGGTTTTGCCAAAAACCCGGCGACTCGGACAGTCGCGGATATTTGGGTTGCAGCCATTGATCGTGCAGTTGTTCGAAGTCCTTGGCCGGGATCGCCCGAAGTGCACTTTCGACGATGCCGGACAATTCCGGCCAGTCCCGACGCGTGGCCACTCGCAGCAGTTGCGGGAAGCCTATATCGCCCACCACGGCCAGCCCAGAGAACTCAGGCTCGACAGACAGGCGTCCGAACTGCGCTTCATCGACCACGGCATAACCGGCCTGCTGACTCAGCAACAGTTGCAGCGCCTGGCGCTCCAGAGGTACGCCTTGCAGGTTCAGATGGGGATAATTGCTGCGCAGATAATCGGCCGTGACGCTAGGCATACGAACGGCGACGCGGGTCTGGCTGTCGAGCTTTTCCAGCTCTACCGCACCGGTGCTCTTCTGGTCGCTGACTACCAGTTGCGGCACCCGCATGTAAGGGTCGGAAAATTGCCAGAACCGCAAACCCGCAGGAGTTTGCGTCAGCCCCGGTGCTATATCGATGTCGCCTTCACGGGCGGCGGCTTCCAGTTGCGCAAGATCAGGATAATTGCGCCAGCTCAGTTCGATCTTGAGCGCCTTGGCCAGCCACTTCATCAGCTCGATGTTAACCCCGGACAGGCGCTGCAAGCGGCGATCGTATTGAGCATAGGGCGTTTGCAACACCACTCCGACCCGCAACTCGCCATGCTGCACCAGCCATTGCTGTTGCGCCGGCGACAGGTGCACGACGTGTGCCGGTGGCGCGGGCGCCGCCCAGCCCATCAAGGGAAACCATAAACAGCCGATAACCCACAGGCAGCGAAAATGCATCATCAAAGTCTCACACACTGACAAATACTGACCAACCCATTAGGCTGCCGGATTAACTTCTGGCCTGGAATATCCGATGCCCCCTGTCTACCGCCTGGCACTGCCAGCATTGTGCCTGTCGTTGATCCTGCCTTGCGCGTTTTCCGTCGAGGCGGCCGATCCGGCACCTGCCGCTGCGGAAAAACCCGCCGAAGAAAAACCGGTCGAACGTCAGCCGTTGCTTGAGCGTAGTCAGGAAGAAGCGACCGCACTTGAGCGAAAAATCCCTGCGCAGGAACAGCAACAACTGCAAGCCGGCACCGACAGTTTTCTCGCCTTGTGGAAACCGGCCAATGCCGCCGAACCCAAAGGCGCGGTGATTATCATCCCGGGCGCCGGCGAAACCGTTGACTGGCCGCAAGCGATCAGTCCATTGCGGCGCAAGTTGCCGGACGCCGAGTGGAGCAGCCTGAGTATCACCTTGCCGGACCTGCAAAGCGAAGCCATTGCGCCACGCATCGTTGAAGTGGCGCCAGCACCCAAAACGCCTGATGCCGGCAGCAAAGACTCCACGACTGCGGCGCCCATCGAACAGGTGGCCGGCGGCGAAGCGGATGTGGCCGACAAGGCCATCGTCGAAACCAGCGAAGAGCAGGCCAAAGCCGACGCGGAGCGAATCTTCGCCCGCATCGATGCCGCCATCGCCTACGCCGAACAGCAAAGCGCTCGCAGTATCGTCGTGTTGGGCCATGGTACCGGCGCTTACTGGGCCGCGCGTTATCTGAGCGAGAAGCAGCCATCGCAAATCGAGAAGCTCGTGATGGTCGCCGCCCAGACGCCCGTTACGGCGAAGCCCGAGCTGGCTGAGCTCACACCCACCTTGAAGCTGCCTACCGCAGATATCTTCTATATGGATAAGCCGGTGGATCGTAACGCGGCGCTGGAACGCTTGCAGGCCAGCAAGCGCTTGAAGACTTCGGGGTTCAGCCAGGTATCGCTCAAGGCGCTGCCGGGGAATGCCAAGGCCGAGCAGGAGCAATTGGTCCGTCGGGTGCGGGGTTGGTTGAATCCTCAACCAGCGGCGGACTGATAGACCGAGTCGCCCTCATCGCGGGCAAGCCTCGCTCCCACAGGATTTGTGTCGTACGCAATTTTTTGCTATCGACATAAAACCTGTGGGAGCGAGGCTTGCCCGCGATGGCGGCATCACTAGCGACACAAACCTTACTTGCTAACGAAAATCCCGCCGCTCACGAATCAACGTATAGGCATTGTGCAATTCACGTGTCTTGTCCGTGGCCTCGCGAACCTGCAACGCTGTCGCACCGCTGCCGGCAATCTTATCGGGGTGATGACGACTGAGCAGACGTCGATAGGCGCGTTTGATTTGCGCCGGCTCACTGGTCGCCGACACGCCCAATAGCCGCAAGGCGTCTTGATAAGTTACAGCGCTGTTGATCGATGGGCGCTTCTGCGGCTCATAGTCAGTCGCCAAGGCCTGCACCTGTTGCCGCGTCCACCCCAGCCATTTGCCCCACTGGGCAATCAGCTCGCGCTCACGGATACCGGCGCGGCCATCGGCCCAGACCATCCGCCAACAGGCACGCAACACACCTTCCGCCGCATAGGGTTGAGTACTCAGGCGTCGCAGATAACCGCGCAACCGGTCATGTCCCGACTTACCGCGATTGAACGCCGCAATCGCTCGACGTTGCGCCGATTCGGTCATCTCCAGCGAGCGCATTTCCTGCCGCGCCTGCTGGATGTGCCCATCCACTACCCGCCCATCGCTCTTGGCCAATCGGCCCAGCAACACGAACAGCAGTTCATCGTTGCGCAGCACCGAACGACCGCCGAATTTTTCCCATAAATGCGCCCAGCTCTGCAGGTGCAAGCGCCGGTCCAGCGCCTGTCCTAACAACGCGCCGAGCATGGCCCCCGGAATGCTGGCTATGGCAAAGCCCGCTCCGGCTCCAATCAGAGTCCCTGGCCACAACATGTCAGCGTCTCGCTTCTATCAGAGTTTCTGCTTCAGCCAGACGCTCGTGAGTGCCGACATCCACCCAATGCCCATTCAGGCGTTCGCCGGTCACTTGCCCGTCAGCCATGGCTTTGCGCAGCAACGGCGCAAGTTTGAAGGCACCGGCCGAGCAACCGTAAAACAGCTGCGGGTGCAGCACGGCGATGCCGCTGTAGGTCAGGGTCGATGTATCCGGCCGACCGTCCTGCACAAGACCATCGACCAAAGTGAAATCTCCACTCGGGTGATGCGCCGGGTTGTCCGCCAATACCAGATGAGCGAGCCCGGCGATAGGCTGATGCAACACGCTGAAATCGTAATCGGTCCAGATATCACCATTGACCACCACAAAGGCCTCGTCACCCAACAACGGCAATGCACGGAAAATACCGCCACCGGTTTCCAGCGGCTCACCTTCCGCCGAGTACTGAATGCTCACGCCATACCGCGAGCCATCGCCCAGGTAATCCTCGATCTGCTGACCGAGCCAGGCATGGTTGATCACGATCTCGGTAAACCCAGCAACCGCCAATGCGCGCAGGTGATATTCGATCAGGGGCACTCCGCCGGCGCGAACCAGCGGTTTTGGCGTGGTCAGGGTCAGCGGACGCATGCGCTCGCCTTTACCCGCGGCCAGAATCATTGCCTTCATGCCCTCGCTCCAGCACGCAGACTGGCCAGTAATTCACCCAGCTCCACCAGTTCAGGACGACGGGCGATGACCGCGTCTATATATGCGAAGAAGCGCGGCACATCGCCGAGGTAGCGCGGCTTGCCGTCGCGATGGCAGATACGGGCGAAAATGCCGATGACTTTCAGGTGCCGTTGCACGCCCATCAGGTCGCTGGCGCGCAGGAAGTCTTCGAAGTCCGGCTGCACCGGGATGTCGAGCGCGCCGGCTTGCTGCCAGTAATCTTCCAGCCAGCCACGCACGCGCTCTTCAGGCCAGCTGAGGAAGGCGTCCTTGAACAGGCAAGTCACGTCGTAGGTCACGGGGCCATAAACCGCGTCCTGGAAATCCAGCACGCCGGGATTCGGCTCGCTGAGCATCAGGTTGCGCGGCATGTAGTCGCGATGCACCAGGACTTTGGGCTGGGCCAGAGCGCTGTCGATCAGCAAGTCGCTGACCTGTTGCCAAAGCGTTTGCTGCGCCGAATCGAGTTCGATGCCCAGTTCGCGCTTTACGTACCACTCGGGGAACAGTTCCAGTTCACGACGCAGCAGTGCCACGTCATAACTTGGCAGCGGCGCCACCATCGGCAACTGTTGGAAAGCCAGCAGTGCTTGCAGGGCATCCTTGAACAAATCGTCAGCGTTTTCGCTGTCGATCACGTCCAGGTAAGTCTTGTTGCCCAGGTCATTGAGCAAAAGAAAACCACGCTCAAGGTCTTCGGCATAGATTTTCGGCACGTTTATTCCGGATTTCGCCAGCAGAAAAGCGATATCCACGAAGGGTTTGCAGTTTTCCTGGGGCGGCGGCGCGTCCATCACGACGAAACTTCTGCCTGCGCCTTCCCAGCGGAAATAGCGCCGAAAACTCGCGTCGCTACTGGCCGCAGTCAACGTAGCCGGGGGCACGGAGCCCCAACCTTGTTCTGCGAAGAGGATAGCCAACTGTTCATCGAGCCAAACTTTCAGGTGTTGCAAGCGTACATCTTGATCAGGCATTGCAAGGGTCTCCGACGGCGCTAGCCGTCAAGCGGGTCATGCTTTATTATCCAGCATCTTTTTCAGACCATCGAGAGGCGTGCGGCCCACACCGCGGGCAGATGGCACGCAGGAAGCCCGGACTAATAAGATGGCATTGAAATCCCCCGCGTTTCGTAAAAAATTTCCGTTGTTGGTCACCGGCAGTCTGCTGGCCCTGCAACCACTAGCCACTTCGTTCGTGGTCGCCGCGGAACAGTATGACTGCTCAGTCTCTGCTTCGGGTGCCTGGGACTGTGCGCCAAAAGCGCCGGCCGCTGCATTGCCGCCACGCCCCGTCCATGATGGCAGCGCAGTTTCCGCCACTGGCGAAGCCCCGGCAGACACCGGCTCCAGCGCAGACACCGGCGCCAAACCTGTGCTGGTTACCGAGTCCAAGGGGCTCGGCCTGAAGTCGCGTAGTGAAGACTACAGCCACCTCGACTGGGTTCCGCGCGAGAAGCTCACTGCAGCGCAATTGGCCGAAACCGGTCCTTACTGCTCTGGTTCTTATATCGAACCGATTCGTCCTGGCATGAATGACAAGACGAATAAAAGTGACGCTCCGACCTTTCTCGGTGCAAAAGCCTCTCGCTATAAGCAGGATGAACAGGTCGCTACCCTGGCCGGTGACGTGGTCATGCGTCAGGGCAGCATGCAGGTCGAAGCCGACGAAGCGAACCTCTACCAGGCCGAGAGCCGTGGCGAACTGAGCGGCAACGTCCGTGTTCGCGACAACGGCGCACTGATCGTGGGCGACCACGCCGACGTGCAGCTCGACACCGGTGAAGCCAAGGTCGACAACGCCGAATACGTGATGCACAAATCGCGTATCCGCGGTAACGCGCTGTACGCCAAACGTGCCGAGAACGCGATCATCCGACTCAAGGATGGTACGTACACCACGTGCGAACCGAACAGCAACGCCTGGCAGCTCAAGGGCAATAACATCACCTTGAACCCGGCGACCGGTTTCGGTACTGCGACCAACGTGACGCTGCGGGTCAAGGACATTCCGGTTCTGTACACGCCATACATCTATTTCCCGATCGACGACCGTCGCCAATCCGGCTTCCTGCCACCAACCATTGGCACCGGCAGCGATACTGGCTTCCTGCTGGTCACCCCGTATTACTTCAACCTGGCACCGAACTACGATGCCACGTTGTACCCGCGCTATATGACCAAGCGCGGCCTGTTGATGGAAGGCGAATTCCGCTACCTGACCAAGTCCAGCGAAGGTCAGTTCGGCGCCGCGTACCTCAACGACGAGAACGACGATCGCAAGCTGCAGACTGACTACGAAAAAACCCGCTACATGTATAACTGGCAGCACAAGGGTGGTCTGGACTCGCGCGTCTTTACGCAAGTCGATTACACCAAGATCAGCGATCCGTATTACTTCCAGGATCTGCAGACTGACCAGATTGGTGTGAAAAGCTCCGATTACGTGAACCAGCAGGGTTCTGTCACCTATCGTGGCGACAGCTATACCGCTCGTTTGAATGCCCAGGCTTATCAGCTGGCGACCGTTTCGAACATTACGCCTTACGATCGTTTGCCGCAGATCACCTTCACTGGACAACTGCCTTATCACCCGGAAGGGCTGAACTTCGATTACGAGACAGAGGTCGTGCGGTTTGATCGTGATCTGAAGAATGGCAACTTTACAAACGAAAATGGCACTGTCGAACCGCGACTTGATAACAACGTGACCGGCCTGGCTCGCGCTAACGGCGACCGTTTGAATCTCAAACCGGGTGTCAGTCTGCCGTTGAACTGGACCTATGGGTTCTTGAAGCCGTCTCTTAAGTATCAGTACACCCAGTACCAGCTGGATCTGGACGGCAAAGGTAAAAGCGACATCGCCTTGCAGGATTCAGAAGCAGACCGTACCAATGGCACGTTCAGCAGCAACCAAAATCGCGGCGTACCGATCGCGAGCATCGACAGCGGCCTGTACTTCGATCGCAACACCCAATGGTTCGGCAAGAACTATCGCCAGACCCTGGAACCGCGCCTGTTCTACCTTTATGTACCTGAGGAAGACCAGAAGGATATTCCGGTTTTCGACACCAGCGAATACACCTTCAACTACGCCTCGCTGTTCCGCGACAACCGCTTCTCCGGCTCCGACCGTGTCGGTGACGAGAACAAGCTGTCGCTGGGCGTGACCAACCGTTGGATAGAAGACAACGGCTTCGAACGTCAACGCATCAGCGTCGGCCAGGCCTTGTATTTCAAGGACCGCGAAGTCCAGTTGCCAGGTATCGATGCGAAAACCCGCGACGATGCAAAATCCAGTGTTTCGCCTTATGCGCTGGAATACGAATACCGCTGGAACCGCGATTGGCGCACCACCGCCGATTACAACTGGGACCCGGACAGCCGCAGCCCTCGCTCGGGCAGCGCGATGTTCCACTACCAGCCTGAAGACAACCCGAACAAGGTCATCAACGCCGGTTATCGCTATCGCAATGACCAGGTTCGTTATGACCAGAACACCGGCAAATGGTCGGTGGGTGGCGGTGACTATGGCACCCCGGGTACTCCTGGCTACGTGAAGGACTACTACAAGATCAAACAGCACGACTTCTCGGTGATCTGGCCGATCGTGCCGCAGTGGAACGCTATCAGCCGCTGGCAGTATGACTACAACCGCAACCGTACTCTGGAAGCCTTCGGTGGTTTCGAATACGACAACTGCTGCTGGAAATTGCGCCTGATCAACCGTTACTGGGTCAGCTATGACGAGTTCAGTCAGAACGCCCCGGAAAACGAAAAAGGCGACCACGGCGTCTTCCTCCAAATTGTTCTGAAGGGACTCGGCGGCCTCACCGGCGCCAAAGTAGAGAGCTTCCTCGACAAAGGCATCCAAGGTTATCGTGAACGTGAAGACCAAGCTTTCTGATTGTCTGCGCCCGCTGATGCTGGGCGCGCTGTTCCTGGGTACCGCGGCCAACGCCGCGGTACAGTCCATCGATAAAGTGGTGGCCATCGTCGACAACGACGTGGTCATGCAGAGCCAACTGGACCAACGCGTTCACGAAGTTCAGCAAACCATCGCCAAACGCGGTGCTGCCGTACCGCCTGCCGGCGTACTGGATCAGCAGGTACTCGAGCGTCTGATCGTCGAAAACCTGCAACTGCAGATCGGCGAGCGTTCCGGCATCCGCATTACCGATGAAGAGCTGAACCAGGCAGTCGGCACCATTGCCCAGCGCAACAATATGTCGATTGAACAATTTCGCTCCGCTTTGGCTCGCGACGGCCTGTCTTATGACGACGCTCGTGACCAGATCCGCCGTGAAATGATCATCAGCCGTGTGCGTCAACGCCGTGTCGCTGAACGCATTCAGGTGTCCGAGCAGGAAGTGAAGAATTTCCTGGCGTCCGACCTGGGCAAGATGCAGCTGTCCGAAGAATTTCGTCTGGCCAACATCCTGATTCCTACGCCGGAAAGCGCCAACTCTGACGCCATTCAGAATGCCGCCAAACAAGCCGACGCGGTTTACCAGCAACTCAAGCAAGGCGCTGACTTCGGTCAGTTGGCAATTGCCAAATCCGCCAGCGAAACCGCGCTGGAAGGCGGCGACATGGGCTGGCGTAAAGCTGCTCAACTGCCGCCTCCGTTCGATCGTATGCTGAGCACCATGGCGGTGGGTGACGTGACCCAGCCAATGCGCACCCCGGGCGGCTTCATCATCCTGAAGATCCTCGACAAGCGTGGCGGCGAAGCCCAGGTGCGTGACGAAGTGCATGTGCGTCACATCCTGGTCAAACCAAGCCCGATCCGCGACGAAGAAAAAACCAAAGCCCTGGCTCAATCGCTCTACTCCCGTATCGAAGCGGGTGAAGATTTCGGTGAACTGGCGAAAAGCTTCTCGGAAGACCCGGGCTCGGCCCTCAACGGCGGTGACCTGAACTGGATCGATCCAAATGCTCTGGTACCTGAATTCCGCGAAGTGATGGCCAAGACCCCACAAGGTCAGCTGTCCAAGCCGTTCCAGACCCAATATGGCTGGCACGTTCTGGAAGTCCTTGGCCGCCGCGCCACTGACAGCACCACCCAGGCCCGTGAGCAGCAAGCAATGACCGTACTGCGTAACCGCAAATACGACGAAGAGTTGCAAACCTGGCTGCGTCAGATCCGTGACGAAGCGTATGTAGAAATCAAGCTCCCTGGTGCAGACCAGGCAACGCAGTGAAACCCAAGCGTTTCGCGTTGACCCCCGGCGAACCGGCCGGCATAGGTCCTGACCTGTGCCTGCTGCTCGCCTCGCAAGCCCAGCCACACCCTCTGATTGCCATTACCAGCCGCGACCTGCTCATCGAGCGGGCCGCGCAGCTGGGCGTGGTTGTCGATCTGCTGCCGGTAACGCCGGGCAACTGGCCAGATATTCCGGCCCCGGCCAACAGCCTGTATGTGTGGGATACGCCACTTAACGCCAAGGTCACCGCCGGGCAACTGGACAAAGCCAATGCGGCTTTCGTCCTGGAAACCCTGACGCGTGCTGGCCAAGGCTGCCTGGACGGGCATTTCGCCGGCATGATCACCGCCCCTGTGCACAAGGGTGTGATCAATGAATCCGGAATCGCCTTTTCCGGGCACACAGAATTTCTTGCTGACCTGACTCACACCGCGCAAGTGGTGATGATGCTCGCCACTCGCGGCTTGCGCGTGGCGCTGGTCACCACTCACCTGCCCCTTCGCGAGATTGCCGATGCGATCACGCCGGAGCGGCTGGAGCGGGTCACACGGATTTTGCACGCCGACCTGCAAGAAAAATTCGGCATCGCTCAGCCACGCATCCTGGTTTGCGGGCTTAACCCGCACGCCGGTGAAGGCGGTCATCTGGGCCATGAAGAAATCGACATCATCGAACCTACATTAGAGCGCCTGCGCGGCGAGGGCATGGACCTTCGCGGTCCCCTGCCCGCCGACACTCTGTTTACCCCCAAATATCTGGAGCACTGCGACGCGGTGCTGGCGATGTACCATGACCAGGGCCTGCCCGTGCTGAAATACAAAGGCTTCGGCGCGGCAGTCAACGTGACCCTCGGCTTGCCGATCATCCGCACATCGGTCGACCACGGCACCGCCCTGGACCTGGCCGGTAGCGGAAAAATCGATACCGGCAGCCTGCAAGTCGCCCTGGAAACCGCCTACCAGATGGCCGAGACCCGTTTATGACCGAGCATTACCAACACCGGGCGCGCAAGCGCTTCGGCCAGAATTTCCTGCACGATGCCGGCGTTATCGACCGCATCCTGCGCTCCATCCATGCCAAACCTGAAGACCGTCTGCTGGAAATCGGCCCGGGCCAGGGTGCGCTGACCCAAGGCCTGCTTAACAGCGGCGCCCAGCTGGACGTGGTGGAGCTGGACAAGGACCTGGTTCCGATCCTCAATCAGCAGTTCGCCGGCAGGAGCAATTTCAACCTGCATCAGGGCGATGCGCTGAAGTTCGACTTCACCAGCCTGAACGCAGCGCCGGGCAGTCTTCGGGTAGTCGGCAACCTGCCGTACAACATCTCTACGCCGCTTATTTTCCACCTGCTGCATAACGCCAGCCTGATCCGCGACATGCACTTCATGCTGCAAAAGGAAGTGGTCGAGCGTATGGCGGCCGGTCCTGGTGGTGGTGACTGGGGTCGCCTGTCGATCATGGTTCAGTATCACTGCCGGGTCGAGCATCTGTTCAATGTCGGCCCGGGGGCATTCAATCCGCCGCCGAAAGTCGATTCGGCCATTGTGCGTCTGGTGCCTCACGCGGTACTCCCGCATCCAGCCAAAGATCACAAACTGCTGGAGCGCGTCGTGCGCGAAGCCTTCAACCAGCGCCGTAAAACCCTGCGCAACACGCTGAAACTGTTGCTGAGCAATGCTGAAATCGAAGCCGCCGGCGTCGATGGCAGCCTGCGTCCTGAGCAGCTCGATCTGGCAGCCTTCGTGCGCCTGGCCGACAAGCTCAGCGAACAAGTCCTACAAAAGCCTGCCACCGACTGACAGGCGATGAGCGCTATCGGGTAGGACGCCACTCTGGTCTACTACCCGATACTTGGCCTAGACTGAGACCCATCAGTTACGCCCCGCGTCCCGCTTCGTTCTTAAGGCCTTTTGCATGTCCGATCCTCGTTATCAGGTCGACGTCAGCGTCGTCACCCGCTATCTGGCAGAACAATCGCAACCCGAGCAAAACCGCTTTGCCTTTGCTTACACCATCACCGTGCAAAACAATGGCGAGTTACCGGCCAAGCTGCTGTCGCGGCACTGGGTAATCACCGACGGTGACGGGCATGTCGAGGAGGTTCGCGGCGCAGGCGTCGTCGGCCAGCAGCCGTTGATCGACGTGGGCAAGAGCCACACTTATAGCAGCGGCACGGTCATGACCTCCAAGGTCGGTACGATGCAGGGCACGTATGAAATGGTCGCCGACGACGGTAAACACTTCGATGCTGTCATCGCTCCGTTTCGTCTGGCGGTACCCGGAGCCCTGCACTGATGGCAACGTATGCCGTCGGCGATTTGCAAGGTTGCCTTGAGCCGCTGCAATGCCTGCTCAGGCAAGTTGCCTTCGACCCTGCGCGGGACCGTCTGTGGCTGGTGGGTGATCTCATCAACCGTGGCCCACAGTCGCTGGAGACCTTGCGCTTCCTCTATAGCATCCGCGAATCGCTGATCTGCGTACTCGGAAACCATGACCTGCACTTGCTGGCCGTCGGGCAAAACATCGAACGCCTGAAGAAGGCCGACACCCTGCGCGAGATCCTTGAAGCACCCGATAGCGCGGAGCTACTGGAGTGGGTCCGACAGCAAAAGCTCATGCATTACGACGAACAGCGCGATATCGCCTTGGTCCATGCCGGCATCCCGCCTCAATGGTCGCTACGCAAAGCCTTGAAGTGCGCCGCCGAAGTCGAAGAAGCCCTGCGCGATGACAACCGCTTCGCGCCTTACCTCGATGGTATGTACGGCAACGAGCCAGTGAAATGGGATAACGACCTCAAGGGCGCGCCGCGCTTGCGAGTCATCACCAACTATTTCACCCGGATGCGTTTCTGCACCAGCGACGGCAAGCTTGATCTCAAGGGCAAGGAAGGCATCGACACCGCACCGCCGGGTTATGCGCCGTGGTTCACCCACAAGGAACGCAAGACCAAAGGCCTGAAGATCATCTTCGGTCACTGGGCGGCGCTCGAAGGGCAGTGCAACGAGCCAGGTCTGTTTGCGCTCGACACCGGTTGCGTCTGGGGTGGCGCCATGACCCTGATGAACGTTGACACCGGCGAGCGCCTGCAATGTAAATGCGACGCCCATGGCCACACTCGGCCGGCTGTCGCCGCCTCTATTCCCGAACAAACGTCAGCCAGCGCCCCGCGCTAGACTGCGCTTTCAGCCGAGCCACAGGAGCCCGCCATGAGCGAATTCAAACGTATCCCCCCAGAACAGGCCCAGGCCCTGCGCGAACAAGGCGCGGTGGTGGTCGATGTCCGCGACCCGGCAACTTTTGCCGCGCTGCACATCGCCGGTTCGAAGCATCTGGATAACCACTCCATCTCGGATTTCATCCGCGCTGCCGACCTCGACGCACCGACCGTGGTCGTCTGCTACCACGGCAATTCCAGTCAGAGCGCCGCTGCGTACCTCATTAGTCAGGGCTTCTCCGACGTCTACAGCATGGATGGCGGTTTTGAGCTGTGGCGTACGACTTATCCTTCGGAAACGGCGCAAGGCACTTCCGAATAATTTTTTTCAAGGTGCGCAAGCCCCGGCCCCCGTGGGTTCGGGCACTGGCAGACGAACGGTCTGCCACAACTAATTACTTATTGCGCCTTTACCTTCAAGATTCCGAACTATCCTTAAGCGCAGGCCATCCAAAACAGGGGAGAGCCGGTACACCGGCGCGCGGGTCATCGGGAGTAGCTTTCGGGGTTGATACCCTGAAGGTGTTCTGGGGGGTAAACAGCAACTGCATATTCAGTTGCTTGCCAGCATCGACTGACTGATCCGGCGTCGGCTCCACGTATCGAGCGAGGTGACGTCATGAGTATCTTTAGCCACTTCCAACAACGCTTCGAGTCCACGCGCCAGGAAGAACTCTCGCTGCAGGAGTACCTGGAGCTGTGCAAAAAGGACCGCAGCGCCTACGTTTCCGCAGCTGAGCGTCTTTTGCTGGCCATCGGTGAACCGGAGCTGCTCGACACCTCGACCAACTCGAGGCTGTCGCGAATCTTTTCCAACAAGGTGATCCGCCGCTATCCGGCCTTTGAAGACTTCCACGGGATGGAAGAATGCATCGACCAGATCGTGTCGTATTTCCGCCATGCCGCCCAGGGTCTGGAAGAAAAGAAACAGATCCTCTACCTGCTCGGCCCTGTCGGCGGCGGTAAATCGTCCCTGGCCGAAAAGCTCAAACAACTGATCGAGAAAGTGCCCTTCTACGCAATCAAGGGCTCGCCGGTTTTCGAGTCGCCTCTGGGTCTGTTCAACGCCACTGAAGATGGCGCGATCCTTGAGGAAGACTTCGGCATTCCCCGGCGCTATCTCAATACCATCATGTCGCCATGGGCCACCAAGCGCCTGGCCGAATTCGGCGGCGACATCAGCCAGTTCCGCGTGGTGAAACTCTATCCGTCGATCCTCAACCAGATTGCGGTCGCGAAAACCGAGCCGGGAGATGAAAACAACCAGGACATCTCGGCGCTGGTGGGCAAGGTCGATATTCGCAAACTGGAAGAGTTCCCGCAGAACGACGCCGATGCCTACAGCTACTCGGGAGCCCTGTGCCGGGCTAACCAGGGCCTGATGGAGTTCGTCGAAATGTTCAAGGCACCGATCAAGGTGCTGCACCCATTGCTGACGGCCACCCAGGAAGGCAACTACAACAGTACCGAAGGCTTGGGCGCGATTCCGTTTACCGGGATCCTGCTGGCCCACTCCAACGAATCGGAATGGCACACCTTCCGTAACAACAAGAACAACGAAGCATTCATCGACCGGATCTATATCGTCAAAGTGCCATACTGCCTGCGCGTCAGCGACGAGGTGAAGATCTACGACAAGCTCCTCTTCAACAGCTCGCTGGCCAAGGCCCATTGCGCGCCCGACACCCTGAAAATGCTCGCTCAGTTCACCGTGCTCTCGCGCCTCAAGGAGCCGGAAAACTCCAATATCTACTCCAAAATGCGCGTGTACGACGGTGAAAACCTCAAGGACACCGATCCGAAGGCCAAATCGATCCAGGAATACCGCGACGCAGCGGGTGTCGATGAAGGCATGAACGGTCTGTCGACCCGCTTCGCCTTCAAAATACTGTCGAAGGTCTTCAACTTCGATCCGCACGAAATCGCCGCCAACCCGGTGCATCTGCTCTACGTGCTGGAACAACAGATCGAACAGGAACAGTTCCAGGCGGAGACCCGCGAACGCTATCTGCGCTTCCTGAAAGAGTACCTGGCGCCGCGTTATATCGAATTCATCGGCAAGGAGATCCAGACTGCCTATCTCGAGTCTTATAGCGAGTACGGTCAGAACATCTTCGATCGCTACGTGCTGTACGCCGACTTCTGGATTCAGGATCAGGAATATCGCGATCCGGAAACCGGTGAGATCCTCAACCGCGTAGCCCTGAACGAGGAACTGGAGAAAATCGAAAAACCGGCCGGCATCAGTAATCCGAAGGATTTCCGCAACGAAATCGTCAACTTCGTACTGCGCGCCCGAGCCAATAATAACGGCAAGAACCCAACCTGGCTCAGCTACGAAAAACTGCGGGTGGTCATCGAGAAGAAAATGTTCTCCAACACCGAGGACTTGCTGCCGGTCATCAGTTTCAACGCCAAGGCCAGCAAAGAGGACCAGCAGAAGCACAACGACTTCGTCACACGGATGGTCGAGCGGGGCTACACCGACAAACAGGTACGACTGCTGTCCGAGTGGTACTTGCGGGTCAGAAAATCACAGTAACCCGCTGCCGGTCAGACCGGTTGTCGTTAGCCCGAGGCCTGTTTACGCTTTTTCTGTTACACAGGCCTCTGGAGGTGTCCGAAATGCGGTAGCGAGGTTCAGGCAGCATCAAAGCGCTTGGGGGGAGCGTGTACACCCTCCGGCACTGGCCTTATGCTGCGTTAACGCTCGCCCATTTCAGGACAGCTTCTAAGGAGCAGTCATGAGCTATGTGATCGACCGACGTCTCAATGGCAAGAACAAAAGCACGGTAAACCGCCAGCGGTTTCTGCGGCGCTACCGTGATCACATCAAAAAGGCTGTCGAAGAGGCAGTCAGCCGGCGGTCCATTACCGATATGGAACACGGCGAGCAGATCAGCATTCCCGGCCGTGACATCGACGAGCCGGTGCTTCACCACGGTCGTGGCGGCAAGCAAACCATCGTGCACCCCGGCAACAAGGAATTCACCAGCGGCGAGCACATTGCCCGTCCGCCTGGAGGTGGAGGCGGCAGAGGCCCCGGCAAGGCCGGTAACACGGGTGAAGGGATGGACGAATTCGTCTTCCAGATTACCCAGGAGGAATTCCTCGAATTCATGTTCGAGGACCTTGAGCTGCCAAATCTGGTCAAACGCCATCTGACCGGCACCGACACCTTCAAGACCGTACGCGCAGGCATCAGCAACGAGGGTAACCCGTCACGGATCAACATCATCCGCACGTTGCGCTCGGCTCATGCCCGACGCATTGCGTTGTCCGGCAGCAGCCGGGCGAAATTGCGCGAAGCAAAAGAGGAACTGCTGCGACTTAAACGCGAGGAACCGGATAACTTCGGCGATATCCAGGACCTCGAAGCAGAAATCGAGAAACTCAGCGCGCGCATTCACCGAGTGCCGTTTCTCGACACCTTCGACCTCAAGTACAACCTGCTGATCAAGCAGCCGAACCCCAGCTCCAAAGCAGTGATGTTCTGCCTGATGGACGTGTCCGGCTCCATGACCCAAGCGACCAAGGACATCGCCAAGCGCTTCTTTATCCTGTTGTACCTGTTCCTTAAGCGGAACTACGACAAAATCGATGTCGTATTCATCCGTCACCACACCAGCGCCCGTGAAGTGGATGAGGAGGAATTTTTCTATTCCCGGGAAACCGGCGGCACCATCGTCTCCAGCGCCCTGAAACTGATGCAGGAGATCATGGCCGAGCGTTATCCGAGCAATGAATGGAACATCTATGCTGCCCAGGCGTCCGACGGCGACAACTGGAACGACGATTCGCCGATCTGCCGCGACATCCTGATCAATCAGATCATGCCGTTCGTGCAGTACTACACTTATGTTGAGATTACCCCGCGCGAACACCAGGCCTTGTGGTTCGAGTACGAACGCATCGCCGAAGCCTTCTCTGACACTTTTGCCCAGCAGCAGCTGGTCTCGGCCGGGGATATCTATCCGGTCTTCCGTGAACTCTTCCAGCGCAGGTTAGTGACATGACCGCCAAAGAGCAGAAGCGCCAACCCATTTCCACCGGCTCCGAATGGACATTCGAGCTGATCCAGGCCTACGACCGCGAAATCAGTCGTCTCGCGGCCCGCTACGCGCTGGATACGTACCCCAACCAGATCGAGGTGATCACCGCCGAACAGATGATGGACGCCTACGCCTCTGTCGGCATGCCCTTGGGTTATCACCACTGGTCCTATGGCAAACACTTCCTCAGCACCGAAAAATCCTACAGCCGCGGCCAGATGGGCCTGGCCTACGAGATTGTGATCAACTCGGACCCTTGCATCGCTTATCTGATGGAAGAAAACACCATCTGCATGCAGGCGCTGGTGGTGGCCCACGCCTGCTATGGCCATAACAGCTTTTTCAAAGGCAACTACCTGTTCCGCACCTGGACCGACGCCAGCTCGATCATCGATTACCTGGTGTTCGCCAAGCAGTACATCATGCAGTGCGAAGAACGCCACGGCATCGACGCGGTAGAGGACTTGCTCGATTCCTGCCATGCGCTGATGAATTACGGTGTCGACCGTTACAAACGCCCTTATCCGATTTCCGCCGAAGAAGAACGCCGTCGGCAGAAGGATCGGGAAGAGCATCTGCAGAAGCAAATCAACGATTTGTGGCGGACCATTCCAAAAGGCGCGGACAAGTACAGCGATAAGGACAACGCACGCTTCCCCGTCGAACCTCAGGAAAACATCCTGTACTTCATCGAAAAACACGCTCCGCTGCTGGAGCCTTGGCAGCGCGAAATCGTGCGGATTGTGCGCAAGATCGCCCAGTATTTTTATCCACAACGCCAGACCCAGGTGATGAACGAAGGCTGGGCCACGTTCTGGCACTACACATTGATGAACGACTTGTATGACGAAGGCCTCGTCACCGATGGCTTCATGATGGAGTTCCTGACTTCCCATACCAGCGTGGTCTTTCAACCCGGCTTCGACAGTCCCTACTACAACGGCATAAACCCCTACACCCTGGGTTTTGCCATGTATCGCGATATCCGCCGGATATGTGAAGCGCCCACCGAAGAGGACTATCGCTGGTTCCCGGAAATCGCTGGTACCGACTGGCTGTCCAGCATCAAATTCGCCATGAGCAGCTTCAAGGATGAGAGTTTCATCCTGCAGTACCTGTCACCGAAGGTGATCCGCGACCTCAAGCTGTTCAGCATCCTCGATGACGATCAGAAGGACGATCTGCTGGTTCCGGCGATACACGACGAGGACGGCTATCGAACCATTCGTGAAACCCTGGCGGCGCAATACAACCTGGGCAATCGCGAACCCAACATACAGATCTACAGCATTGACCGACGCGGCGACCGTTCCCTGACCTTGCGTCACCAGCAACACGACCGCAAGCCGCTGGGCGATTCCACTGACGAAGTACTCAAGCACCTGCATCGCCTCTGGGGCTTCGACATTCACCTGGAAACCCTGCAAGGGGATCAGGTGATGAAAACCCACCATGTCCCACCCAGAAGCGATCATGGCGAGGGGGATTACGGCCGGCTGGACTTGGCAGTCATTCATCTTTGATCCTGTTTTCTGCCTCCGGAAGTTCGACGCAAAGGTTATTCTGTCGGGCTAACGGAGGTTTTTTATGCAGATTTATAAAGTCGGCGGTGCGGTACGCGATCGCCTGCTGGGCCAGCCTGTCACTGATATCGACTGGGTCGTTGTAGGCGCCACCACCGAAGAAATGCTCGCCAAGGGCTTTCGCCCAGTGGGCGCGGACTTCCCGGTGTTTCTTCATCCCAAAAGCGGTGAGGAATACGCACTCGCCCGCACCGAACGCAAAAACGGGCGCGGCTACGGCGGCTTCATCTTTCACGCCAGCCCCGACGTCACACTCGAAGAAGATCTGATTCGTCGCGACCTGACAATCAACGCCATGGCCGAAGACGATCAGCAGAACCTGACCGACCCTTACCATGGTCAACAGGATCTAGAGGCGCGCCTGCTGCGTCACGTTTCCCCCGCGTTCGCCGAAGATCCGCTCCGTGTTCTGCGCGTTGCCCGCTTTGCCGCGCGTTATGCGGAACTGGGTTTTACCGTCGCGCCCGAGACATTGGAGCTGATGCGTCAGCTCAGCGAATCAGGTGAATTGGAGGCATTGACCGCAGAACGCAGCTGGAAAGAAATAGCCCGCGCGCTGATGGAAGACCAACCCCAAGTATTCATCGAGGTGCTGCGCGAATGCGGTGCTCTCAAGGTACTGATGCCGGAAGTCGACGCGCTGTTCGGTGTACCGCAACCCGAAGCCCATCACCCGGAAATCGACACGGGCGTGCATACCCTGAGCGTGCTGGAGCAAGCGGCGCTGCACAAACAACCGCTGACCGTACGCTGGGCCTGCTTACTGCATGACCTGGGCAAAGGATTGACGCCCAAGGAAGAATGGCCCCGCCACATCGCCCACGAGCACAAAGGCCTGAAGCTGATCAAAGCGGTCAACGAACGCTTCAAGGCACCGAAGGACTGTCAGGAACTGGCGCTGCTGGTGGGCGAATATCACACCCATGGCCATCGTGCGCTGGAGCTTAAGCCGTCGACCTTGCTGGAGTTGCTGCAGAGTTTCGACGTCTATCGTCGACCTCAGCGCTTTGAGGAGTTTATCGCTGCGTGCGAGATGGACGCCCGTGGACGCAAGGGGCTGGAGCAGCGTAGTTATCCACAGGCGGATTATTTACGTGGCGCGGCAACGGCGGCGCGAAGCGTTGTGGTTCAGCCGTTGTTGGAGAAGGGATTCAAGGGACCGGAACTGGGCGAGGCGATCAAGCGCGAGCGGCTCAAGGCGCTGAAGGTTTACAAAGAGGCGTCGTCGGTCTGAAAAGCTTCGCGGGCAAGCCCGCCCCCACAGGTGCGAGTCGTTTGTCGATTATGTAAACGACGCTAACTTGTGGGAGCGGGCTTGCCCGCGATGGCATCATCCGCCTCACAGCAAATTCAAAGGGGTCAGCTGCTTGCCGCGCCACTCAAACGCCACCGGCGCCAACACCTGATCGATCTGCGCTTCATCCCACAGGGTCGCAAAGCTCTTGCCTACACCCGGATGCACACGATCCGGTGCAATCAGCGACAACGGCCACAGCACGAAGGCATTTTTCAGAATCTCTGCCCGCGGCAAGATCAAACCATCGAAGTTGCCCACCAGGTCGCCGAACAGCAGCACGTCGATATCCAGCGGCAAGCCCTTGCGGTCCGGCGCGTAACGGCCGTTATCCGCCTCGATGAATTTCAACCGTCGATCCAGCTCCATCAGCGGCAGATCGGTGAAGGCCGAGACCACAAAGTTGTAGAACGGCCCGCTCTTGATCCCCACCGGCTGGCTTTCGAATACCGCCGAGCAGCGCATATCCACCAGGAAACCCGCCAGGGCGTCCAGGCCAGCCTGCAAATGGGATTCGCGCTCGATATTGCTACCGAGCCCGAGATACACCTGAGTCAGCGACATCCGCGCTCGATCTCCACGCCCACACCACCCGTGGCAGCCGGGATGGCACCTGGCTTGGTTAGCTTGAGGCGCATCCAGGTGATCTTGAATTCGCTCATCAGCACTTCAGCCAGACGCTCGGCAAAGGTCTCGACCAGCTGGAACTGCGCCTGCTCGGCGAACGCCTGAATGCGTGACGAAACGCTCGCGTAGTCGAGCGCCAGGGTCAGGTCATCACCAGCGGCGGCCGGACGATTGTCCCAGGCGAAGCTCAGATCAAGTCGAAGACACTGTCGGATGCCTCGTTCCCAGTCGTAGGCACCAATCACGGTGTCGACTTCCAGGCCCTCGATAAACACTCTGTCCAAGCACTTCTCTCCACTGCACGACAAGGGCGCAATGCGCCGTTAGAATCAGGGCGTCCTCGCCCGGAATAGTTAGCATGTTTTGGTTACTGGCGATCCTCGCCTACCTGCTTGGCTCTCTGTCCTTCGCCATTTTGCTCAGCCGCCTGACCGGTAACCCCGATCCGCGAATGAGTGGCTCGGGCAATGCCGGCGCCACCAACATGTTGCGTCTGGCCGGCAAGAAACTCGCCATCCTGACCTTGCTCGGCGACCTGAACAAAGGCCTGCTGCCTGTATTGATCGCGGGCGCAATAGGCCTTTCACTACAAGAACAGGCCTGGATCGGCGTCTGTGCCGTTATCGGCCACCTGTTTCCGCTGTACTTTCGCTTTCGCGGTGGCAAGGGCGTCGCCACCGCAGCTGGCATGCTGCTGGGGCTCTACCCGCCTGCCGCGCTGCTGGCGCTCTGCGCCTGGCTGCTGACGTTCTACCTGACCCGCACCAGCTCACTCGCCGCCCTGATTGCCACGCCACTGACCCTGCCGCTGCTTGCCTGGCAAGAACCGGCGGCACTGCTACCCATGAGCGCGCTCACGGGCCTGATCGTCTGGCGTCATCGCGGCAATCTACGCGACCTGTTTGCCGGGCGCGAACGGCATTTTTAAATACCGCACGTGAGCGTCGCTCATCACAGCGCCGACAACTGCTCCATCGGCCAGCGTGCCTGCACGCTGATCGCCAGGCTTTCATGCTGACCGGCCTGCAAACGCTGGCAGCCAGCAAACGCAATCATCGCGCCATTATCGGTGCAGAACTCCGGACGGGCATAAAACACATCGCCCTTCATGTCGCCGAGCATTTTCTCCAGTGAAACCCGCAGCGCTTTGTTGGCGCTGACGCCCCCTGCGATCACCAGACGCTTGAGACCCGCCTGTTTCAGGGCACGCTTGCACTTGATGGTCAAAGTCTCCACCACGGCCTGCTGGAACGCCAGCGAGATGTCGCAACGGGCTTGCTCGCTGTCGTCCCCGGCGTTGACGCTCTGCTGCCAAGTGTTCAGCGCAAAGGTTTTCAGGCCGCTGAAACTGAAAGCCAAGCCTGGACGATCACACATCGGACGCGGAAAAGTGAAACGTCCTGCAACGCCCTGCTCCGCCAGACGAGCAATCTCCGGGCCGCCCGGATAATTCAGGCCCATCATTTTCGCGGTTTTATCGAAAGCTTCGCCGGCAGCATCGTCGAGGGTCTCGCCCAAGAGCGTGTATTGGCCAATCCCGTCGACCTGAACCAGCTGCGTATGACCACCCGACACCAACAAAGCGACGAACGGAAACTCCGGAGGTTGCGACTCCAGCATCGGCGCCAGCAAGTGACCTTCCATGTGGTGCACGCCCAAGGCCGGAATACCCCAGGCAAAGGCCAGCGCCTGCGCGCAGGAAGCCCCCACCAGCAATGCCCCGACCAGGCCAGGACCCGCGGTATAAGCGATGGCGTCGATCTCGGTCGGAACACAGTCGGCCTCGGCCAGGACCTGACGAATCAAGGGCAGCATGCGCTTGACGTGATCACGCGACGCCAGCTCCGGCACCACGCCGCCATAGGCACGATGCAGATCGATCTGACTGAACAGCGCGTCGGCCAACAACCCGCGTTCACTGTCGTAAAGTGCGACACCGGTTTCGTCGCAAGAGGTTTCTAATCCCAGTACTAGCATGGGTTTGCGCCTTGTAGAGGCTGAATTCGAAGGCGCGCATAATAGTCGTCGCGTGATGCCCCGACCAGCGGTTTTCGATCAGAGGCTTTGCATTCCGAGCGATGAGGGGTTAACATCCGCAACCCTTAAAAACCGACGTCTTCAAGTGCTCTTTTGCCGCGAGGATGTTGACCCCGGTAATGAATGAAGGTAGCTCTGGATGCCAGCCGTCAAAGTAAAAGAGAACGAACCCTTCGACGTAGCTCTGCGTCGTTTCAAGCGCTCCTGCGAAAAAGCCGGTGTACTGGCTGAAGTTCGTAGCCGCGAATTTTACGAGAAGCCAACTTCTGAGCGTAAGCGTAAAGCAGCAGCCGCTGTTAAGCGTCACGCCAAGAAAGTTCAGCGCGAACAGCGCCGCGCCGTTCGCCTGTACTAATACACAGACGATCGTAGCAAGCTTCTGCCAAGCCCGGCCCTCAGCCGGGCTAATGGCATTTGCGGAAAACGCTTGATGCTTCACCGTCGAAGCCGCAGACGCGACCGAGACAAATCTGCTTCACAGCGTCAGACCTGGCTCTTTTGCCAGCGGTGCACGTCTTTTCTGACGAGCCTTCCAAGGCTACTGACGAGCACACCCACTGATTCCTCTCACGACGATCAGCCCAAGGCGCCTTCTTGCGTGCCCGCTTATGAGCTATCCGAGGCCAATGACCGGCCGTCGCCGGATTCAGCGAAACACTTTCAAATAGTCGATTACTGATTGGTACTAACGTCAGTGGATTTTCGGCAGATACACTTCCCGACAGCGATACGCAGACGACACCGGTCGAGCCGCACACCCTGCGCGCCTCAAACAACGACCCGCGTTCGGCCGCCCTTCGTTTTGGGTCCATTTCAGCGCAGACGACGAGAACGCCATGGCCGGGCTAATTCCCCAGAGCTTCATTGACGACCTTCTGAACCGCACCGACATCGTCGACGTGGTCAGCTCGCGCCTGCAAATGAAAAAAGCCGGCAAGAACTACACTGCCTGCTGCCCGTTTCATAAAGAGAAAACCCCCTCCTTCAGCGTCAGCCCCGACAAACAGTTCTATTACTGCTTCGGCTGTGGCGCTGGCGGTAACGCCCTCGGCTTCATGATGGACCATGACAACCTGGATTTCGTCCAGGCTGTCGAAGAACTGGCCAAAGCCGCCGGCATGGAAATTCCCCGCGAAGAAAGTGGCCGACCGCACAAACCGCGGCAGCCCACCGACTCGCCGCTGTATCCGCTGCTCACCGCCGCCGCCGACTTTTATCGTCAAGCCCTGAAAAGCCATCCGTCGCGCAAAGCCGCCGTGGATTACTTGAAGGGTCGCGGACTAACGGGAGAAATCGCCCGGGACTTCGGGCTCGGTTTTGCCCCGCCCGGATGGGACAATCTGTTCAAGCACTTGAGCAGCGATACCCTGCAGCAAAAGGCCATGATCGATGCCGGCCTGCTGATCGAGAACGCCGAAACCGGCAAGCGCTATGACCGCTTCCGCGATCGCGTGATGTTCCCGATCCGCGACAGTCGCGGGCGCATCATCGCCTTCGGTGGCCGGGTATTGGGCGACGACAAGCCGAAATACCTGAACTCACCGGAAACCCCGGTTTTCCATAAAGGCCAGGAACTCTACGGCCTTTATGAAGCACGCAAGAACAACCGCAACCTCGACGAAATCATCGTCGTCGAAGGCTACATGGACGTCATCGCCCTCGCCCAGCAAGGCCTGCGCAATGCCGTCGCGACCTTGGGTACCGCTACCAGCGAAGAGCACTTGAAGCGGCTGTTTCGCGTCGTGCCCAATGTGCTGTTCTGCTTTGATGGCGACCAGGCGGGCCGAAATGCCGCCTGGCGAGCATTGGAAGCGACCCTGCCATGTTTGCAGGACGGGCGTCGGGCGCGCTTTCTGTTCCTGCCCGAGGGCGAGGACCCGGATACTCTGGTCCGCTCCGAGGGCACTGACGCCTTCCGTGCGCGAATCAATCAGCACGCCCAGCCGCTGGCCGATTATTTTTTTCAACAGCTGACCGAAGAATCGGACCCGCGCTCCCTCGAAGGCAAGGCCCACATGGCCACCCTCGCCGCGCCACTGATCGACAAAGTCCCGGGCGCCAACCTGCGCATACTGATGCGCCAGCGCCTGAGCGAAATTACCGGGCTTAGCGGTGAAGCCGTGAGCCAACTCGTTCAAAGCACGCCCCACCCTCAGGAAGCGCCACCCGCATACGATCCGGGCATCGATTACGACGCTATGCCGGATTACAGCGACTACCATCAGCCGCAGGCGCAAGAGATGTACGCGCCGCAGCAGGAATGGACGCCGAAAAAGCCTGGCGCAGGCGGCAAGAAATGGGACAAGAAGCCGTGGGACAAGAACGGCAAACGTGGCGGCGATCGCGATCAACCGCGCGCGCCACGGGTGCCGGCCGCTGTAGAGCCGCCCACCCTGGCCGCCTTGCGCACGCTACTGCATCACCCGCAACTGGCTGAAAAAGTCGAGGACGCCGGGCACTTCGCTGCCGAGGACCATACCAACACGCAACTGTTGGTCGCCCTGCTCGAAGCCGTACAGAAGAATCCCAAGCTAAACTCATTTCAACTGATTGCGCGTTGGCACGGCACCGAACAAGGCCGATTGCTCAAAGCGCTGGCAGAAAAGGAATGGCTGATTGATGGAGATAACCTTGAACAACAGTTTTTCGACACCATTACTAGCTTGTCAGCCCGCCAACGCGAGCGAAACCTGGAACAACTTCTTCGAAAAGCACGTCAAAGTGAATTGAGCACCGAAGAAAAAAATCAACTGCGCGACCTTTTAAGTCGCAATGTTTCCGCATCAAGCCCGACCTCAACTGGCGCGTGAGGTCATAGCTCAGGTATAATCCTCGGCTTGTTTTTTGCCCGCCAAGACCTTCAGTGGATAGGGTGTTATGTCCGGAAAAGCGCAACAGCAGTCTCGTATCAAAGAGTTGATCACACTTGGTCGTGAGCAGGGCTACCTGACTTACGCGGAGGTCAACGACCACCTGCCGGAGGATATTTCAGATCCGGAACAGGTGGAAGACATCATCCGCATGATTAATGACATGGGGATCAACGTATTCGAGGTTGCGCCAGATAAGGATTCCCTTATGCTGGCCGACGCCGATACCGACGAAGCCGCGGCCGAAGAGGCAGCAGCAGCGTTGGCAGCGGTCGAGACCGACATTGGTCGCACCACCGACCCAGTGCGCATGTATATGCGTGAAATGGGTACGGTAGAGCTCCTCACACGTGAAGGCGAAATCGAAATCGCCAAACGTATTGAAGAGGGCATCCGCGAAGTGATGGGCGCAATCGCGCACTTCCCTGGCACGGTTGACCATATTCTCTCCGAGTACACTCGCGTCACCACCGAAGGTGGCCGCCTGTCCGACGTCCTGAGCGGTTATATCGACCCGGACGACGGCATTGCGCCGCCTGCAGCCGAAGTGCCACCGCCTGTCGACCCAAAAGCCGTGAAAGCGGATGACGACACCGACGACGATGACGCCGAAGCGACTGATGACGAAGAAGAAGCCGAAAGCGGTCCGGATCCGGTCATCGCCGCACAGCGCTTTGGCGCTGTCGCCGATCAGATGGAAATCACCCGCAAGGCCCTGAAAAAGCACGGTCGTGGCAACAAGCTGGCAATTGCCGAGCTGATCGCCCTGGCTGAGCTGTTCATGCCGATCAAACTGGTGCCGAAGCAATTCGAAGGCCTGGTCGAGCGTGTTCGCAGTGCCCTGGATCGTCTGCGTCAGCAAGAGCGCGCGATCATGCAACTGTGCGTTCGTGATGCCCGTATGCCGCGTGCCGACTTCCTGCGCCAGTTCCCGGGCAACGAAGTCGACGAAAGCTGGACCGATGCACTGGCCAAAGGCAAAAGCAAATACGCTGAAGCCATTGGTCGCCTGCAACCGGACATCATTCGTTGCCAGCAGAAGCTGACCGCGCTGGAAACCGAAACCGGTTTGACGATCGCCGAGATCAAGGACATCAACCGTCGCATGTCGATCGGTGAGGCCAAGGCCCGCCGCGCGAAGAAAGAGATGGTCGAAGCGAACTTGCGTCTGGTGATCTCCATCGCCAAGAAGTACACCAACCGTGGTCTGCAGTTCCTCGATCTGATCCAGGAAGGCAACATCGGTCTGATGAAAGCGGTAGACAAGTTCGAATACCGCCGCGGCTACAAATTCTCGACTTATGCCACCTGGTGGATCCGTCAGGCGATCACTCGCTCGATCGCCGACCAGGCCCGCACCATCCGTATTCCGGTGCACATGATCGAGACGATCAACAAGCTCAACCGTATTTCCCGGCAAATGCTGCAGGAAATGGGTCGCGAACCGACCCCGGAAGAGCTGGGCGAACGCATGGAAATGCCTGAGGACAAGATCCGCAAGGTATTGAAGATCGCTAAAGAGCCGATCTCCATGGAAACCCCGATCGGTGATGACGAAGATTCTCATCTGGGTGACTTCATCGAAGACTCGACCATGCAGTCGCCAATCGATGTCGCCACTGTTGAGAGCCTTAAAGAAGCGACTCGCGAAGTCCTGTCCGGCCTCACTGCCCGTGAAGCCAAGGTTCTGCGCATGCGCTTCGGTATCGACATGAATACCGACCACACCCTCGAAGAGGTTGGTAAGCAGTTCGACGTGACCCGTGAACGGATTCGTCAGATCGAAGCCAAGGCGCTGCGCAAGCTGCGCCACCCGACGAGAAGCGAGCATTTGCGCTCCTTCCTCGACGAGTGATCACAGAACCCCCGGCCCAGGCCGGGGGTTTTGCTTTATACAGATTAAATGCCTCGTACATCCCCCCCGCCGCATAGCCCGTCTACACTCGAAACATTCCCCCAAGCCGTAACGAGACCGTTATGCCCAGATGGCCGACCGTGCTTTTTTTGCTGTCGCTGATGACCTGGACCGCAACGGCTGGCGCGTTGACTCTTACCGACGAAGAACGTAGCTGGCTGACGGCTCACCCGGAATTGCGCCTGGGCGTGGACGCGTCTTGGCCGCCGTTTGAGTTTCGCGACGAACATGGGCGCTATCAAGGCCTGGCAGCGGACTACATCAACGTCATCCGTCAGCGGCTGGCCATCAAACTCACGCCCATCGAGCCAGTCAGCTGGACCGAAGTCTTGCAGCAGGCCAAACAAGGCAAGCTGGATGTCTTGCCAGGCATCATGTCGACTCCCGAGCGTCAGACATATCTGTCGTTCACCCGCCCCTATCTCGACTTTCCGATAGTTATTCTGGCTCACGTCGGAGGGGCCCAACCGCGCAAACTCGAAGACCTGTACGGGCTGAAGATCGCCGTGGTGGAAAACTATGCCCCCCACGAACTGTTGCGTAGCCACCATCCCGACTTGAATCTGGTGGCGATGCCCAACGTCAGCTCGGCGCTGCAGGCGCTCGCCACCGACGCCGTGGACGCCGTAGTGGGCGATCTTGCCTCCAGTGTCTGGAGCCTGCGCCAGCTCAAGCTCGACGGGCTCTACGTCAGCGGTGAAACACCCTATCGCTACCAATTGGCGATGGCCGTTCCCCCGAACAACAAGCTGCTGGTCAGCATCCTGGACAAAGTCCTGGCAGACATGACCCCGAGTGAAATCAGTGCCATCCAGGAACACTGGGTCGGTAACGTCCTGGACCATCGAACCTTCTGGCTCGACGTGCTGAGTTACGGCCTGCCAGGATTATTGTTTTTGATGATCGTGCTGGCAGTGGTTATCCGGATCAACCGCCGTCTCAGCTCTGAAATTGCCCGTCGGGTCGCCCTGGAACAGGAGCTGCGCAGCAGCGAATACCATTACCGCGGGCTGGTGGAGAGCCTTTCAGCCATTGCCTGGGAAGCACGGATCAGCGACTACACCTACAGTTACGTGTCACCTCATGCCCAGGATCTCCTTGGTTATCCCCTGCCCCATTGGCTGATTCCGGGCTTCTGGCGCAACATCATTCACCCCGCGGATCTGACCCGCGCCCAGACCTTCTGCGACCGTGAAGTGGCGGCCGGGCGCGATCACAGTGTCGATTACCGGGTCATCACCGCTGATGGCCGTTGCCTGTGGGTTCGCGACATCGTCAGCCTGATCGAGCACGCCCACGAACCGGTACTGCGCGGGCTGATGATCGACATCAGCGAAGCCAAGCGCACTGAAGAGGCGCTGCGCCTGTCGGAGCAGAAGTTCGCTTCGGTGTTCCAGCAATGCCCGGACATTCTGGTGATCGCGCGGCTTTCCGACGGTTGTCTGCTGGAGGTCAATGAAGCGTTCGAAGAACAGATCGGCCTCAAGGCCGAAGACGTCATAGGCCAGACCGCCACCGACCTGAACATCTGGGGCGTACCCGGTGTGGGGCCGGGTTTGTTGCAGCGCTTGCAGGCCGGCAGCATCCGCAACCTGGAGATGCCCTTTCGTCGCAGCAATGGCCAGGTGTTTACCGGCCTGATTTCTGCCGAGCCTTTCGATCTCGATACGACCCCGGCCCTGGTGGTCGTCGTGCGGGACATCAGTCAACTCAAGGAAACCCAACAACAGTTGCAAACCTCCGAGGAGAAATTCGCCAAGGCCTTTCATGCCTCCCCCGACGGCTTGCTGCTGTCCCGGCAGAGCGACGGTTTGCTGTTGGAGGTTAACGAAGGCTTCAGCCGTATAACCGGCTTCAACAGCGCGATGTCCGTGGATCGGTCAGCCCTGGACCTGGGGATCTGGGTCAATCTCAACGAGCGCAAACAGATGCTCGAGCTGTTGCATCGGGATGGTTTCGTCCGCGACTTCAGTTGCCACATTCGCCGCAAAGACGGGCAGATCCGGCTCTGTGAGGTTTCAAGCCGGCCGTTGCCCATTGGCGATGAAGATTGCATGCTGACCATTGCCCGGGACATTACCGAGCGACATCTGATGCAGGAGAAACTGCAACAGGCCGCCACGGTGTTCGAGAGCACTGCCGAGGGCGTATTGATCACCGACACCCAACAGCACATCAGCGCGGTCAATCGTGCCTTCACCGAAATTACCGGCTACAGCGAGAGCGAAGCGCTGGGCCACACCCCTCGCCTGCTCGCCTCGGGCCTGCATGACAGCGCATTTTATGCGGCGATGTGGCATCAATTGACCGCCGACGGTCATTGGCAAGGCGAGATTTCCAACCGGCGCAAGAACGGCGAGCTCTACCCGAGCTGGCTGACCATCAGTGCGGTGCGCAACCGAGACAAACTCATCACCCACTTTGTTGCGGTGTTCGCAGACATTTCCAGCCTCAAACACGCGCAGGCCAAACTCGACTACCAGGCGCACCACGACCCGTTGACGGGCCTGCCAAACCGCACGCTGTTCGAGAGTCGGCTGTTGACGGCACTGAACAGCCAGCAGGAAAACGGTGGCCAAGGCGCCGTGCTGTTTCTCGACCTGGACCGCTTCAAACACATCAACGACAGCCTCGGCCACCCGGTTGGCGACCTGCTGCTCAAAGGCATCGCCGTGCGCCTCAAGGAGCAACTGCGCGATATCGATACCGTGGCGCGGCTGGGTGGCGACGAATTCATCATCCTGCTCCCCGGCCTGCAACAGTCCAGCGATGCCGACAACATTGCCACCAAGCTGCTCAATTGCTTCTCCGCCCCTTTCCAGGCCGGCGAACACGAGTTTTTCATCAGCGCCAGCATTGGCACCAGCCTGTACCCCAAGGACGGCTGCGACGTCGCCACGCTGGTCAAGAACGCCGATGCCGCGATGTATCGCTCCAAGGCCAAGGGCCGTAACCGGGTTGAAAGCTACACTCGCGACCTCACCGCCCAAGCCAGCGAGCGCGTGGCGCTGGAACATGAACTGCGGCGTGCCATCGAGCGCAATGAGCTGTTTTTGTACTACCAGCCCAAAATCAGTCTGGACGATCATCGAGTGGTCGGCGCCGAAGCGTTGATTCGCTGGCATCACCCCACCTTCGGCGATGTACCTCCCGAGCACTTCATTCCCTTGGCCGAAGAAAACGGCATGATTCTGCAAATCGGCGACTGGGTACTTGAGACCGCCTGCCGACAGATGTACGAGTGGAATCAGGTCTATGAATGCCTGGGCCCACTCTCGGTCAACCTCGCGGGCGCGCAACTGCGCCAGCCGAACCTGCTCGGCCGGATCGAGCAATTGCTCAAAGACAACCACCTCAACCCCGGCTTCCTGCAACTGGAAATCACTGAAAACTTCATCATGAGCCAGGCCGAAGAGGCGCTGGCGGTGCTGCATCAACTCAAACGCCTGGGCGTGCAATTGGCAATCGACGATTTCGGCACTGGCTATTCGTCCCTGAGCTACCTCAAACGCCTGCCACTGGACATCCTCAAGATCGACCAATCCTTCGTCCGCGGCCTGCCAGACGACCCACATGACGCGGCGATTGTTCGCGCAATTATCGCCCTGGGCCGCAGCATGCAATTCACCGTCATCGCGGAGGGCGTCGAAACCCAGGCGCAGCAGCAATTCCTGGCTGCGGAGGGCTGTGAACAGATCCAGGGTTACATCGTCAGCCTGCCCTTACCAGCGGATGAATACGCCGCGACGTTTCTTCGTACAGCCATATTGGATTTTTCGGATAGCACAGCTGAGAAACCATCGCTATAATCCGCGACCTACTGAGGGCCTATAGCTCAGTTGGTTAGAGCAGGGGACTCATAATCCCTTGGTCGTAGGTTCGAGTCCTACTGGGCCCACCATACTCAAAGCCGCGCACTGCGCGGCTTTTGTGTTTTCTGGTCGGCCACCGCTGGTACAGTCCTATGGACACCGTCCCGATCCAGGACTGGTAACTCCTTCGCTGTAAAGGCTTGCGTGATCCGCCTTAACTCGATTGGTAAACTCCCTTTCAGCCGGTGCAAGTTCGGGGAACTCAACCAGCAGTGCCTTGTTACCCCTGGCGATGTGTTCCATCACCGCCATGGCGATGTTTTCACGCACCATCCCGACCGAGACGTAATACATGGCCCAGGCTTGTTCGGGCGTGCAGTGGCCGATCTGCTCCTCAATCTCCTTGTAGGCTTTGTATTCGTCCGACTCCAAGTAGCATTGGCAATCACCTTGGTACATGATTTTTCTCCTTCCTTAGAATCTTTGTGACAACCCCTAAGTAAGTCGGCTGATAAGGGCTGCCCCTGCTCCCTACGTGATTACCAGTGCTCCAAATAAACGCGGGCTATTGCAGGAAACGCACCAATTTCGCATATACAGAACCTTCCCATCAAGCGCCCTTCAGGAGTCCCGAACCGTTAGGCGCAGAGGATATTGGCTGGCTTGAAAGAGTCCGCTTTATCCGTCTCCGAGCCCTGAAGGTCGAATTGATATAGTTTCGCCTTTAATTTCTCTGCAACACCCCCCTCACATAAAACAAAGATCCTCATAGAACAACAAAAATGATAACCCAGTCAGATCACGTACCACTCTTCACTTTGGTCCAAACCCGAGTGCGAATTCGCTCCAACTTCAATGGCAGCGGCTCAAGTGGAACAAGTGTAGCAACGGTCTTTTTGTCTGGATAAATCCAAGTATTGTCGCGCAGTTTCTGCTCAACAAATTCAGTGGCATCTTTATTAGCGTTAGGATACAACGTGTGATTTGAGCTCTTGGCAATAATTTCTGGTCGTAACATATAATTAATAAATGCCATGCCTTCCTTTGGGTGGGGAGCATCTTTTAACAGAACCAGATTTTCTGACCAAACCAGCGCTCCCTCGCGAGGAAGGCTGTATGCAATCTTGCGTCCAGTATTAGTCTTCTCGTTGATGGCCTGCGCAGCAAGGGCACCATTGGCCCATCCTACAACTGCACAAATATTGCCATCAGCCAGGTCTGAGTCGATTCTGGATGAGTCGAAATAGAGGACATAGGGACGGATTTTTAACAACAGGGCTTGAGCTTTCTGGTAATCATCCGGGTTCCTACTGTTGCTAGGGAGCCCAAGGTAATGCAAAGCAATTGAAATGATCTCACTTGGAGAGTCGAGCATTGCCACACCGCACGACTTGAGTTTGCTGATGTTTTCTTCTTTGAAGATCAAGTCCCAGCTATTCACCGGAGCATTATCACCCAATGCCGCTTTGACTTTATCAACGTCATAGCCAATGCCGGTGGTGCCCCATAAATAGGGAACAGCGTAGCGATTACCAGGATCATTGATCGCAAGCTGGGACAAGATATCAGGATCGATGTGTGACAAATTACTCAGTTGATTACGGTCCAACGGCTGAAGGACTCCCGCCTGGATCAGGCTTGGCAACACGTTGGAGGTAGCCACAACCACGTCGTACCCCGTGCGCCCAGCCATCACTTTACTCTGCATGATTTCGGCACTGTCGAACGCATCCATATGGATGCTGGTGCCGGTTTCCTGCTCAAACTCCTTTGGGGTCTGCGGTGCGATAAGATCGAACCAGTTATACAGATACACCCCAGGCTCTACAGCCCCCACTGATGTGCTTATCCCTGCACAGAGAAGCGAGGCGGCAAAAAGGGTTCGCAAAGGTGATTTGCTCATACAACTATCCTTGTCAAGACGACATGCCTTCATGGCCATCGTGAATCCTGATCGTGAATATACCCGGCATTGACGAATAGTAAATACCTACGAATACTTACCTGCGACCCACGAATCCCTAACCCTAAAGGGGTAGAAAATGCCACTCGACCTTCATAGCCTGGCTTGGCACCGATCGATTGGAAAGCTGATCATGCAGTTGAACCGTCCAGAATTCTGGAGCTCACTTATTCGTACGTTAAATGAATATGTGCAAATCGATAACTGGGTCGTATTAATATTTAGCAATCAGCAAGTGCAAGTTGTCAGCCTTCCTGAAGTAGCAGATACAGAAGAGATAGATGCGTTCACTCATCGCTATGTGAAGGGGCTTTATATGCTGGATCCGTTTTATATTGCGAATCGAGAAAACCCACAGAGCGGTTTCTTTCATATGCTGGATATTGCGCCGGAGCACTTCCTTAACACCGAGTATTATCATCAATACTTCGCGCAGTATATTTGCGTCGATGAAGCGCAGTACAATGTCCAGCTTGACGCCGATAGAACGTTATGCATTTCCTTTGGTAGCAAAGCCCGCTTTAATCCAGAGCAAATAACAATACTTGATACTATCAAACCATGGGTGACTGCGTTAATGCATCAACGTATGTGCTTTGAGACTGACGTAGCAAAAGATCTCCCTGAACCACCTTCATGGCCAGAAACGATCATTCAGCTTGGCACACAAATAACAACGCGCGAAAAAGACGTACTCAAACTATTACTTAGCGGCTTTTCCAACAAAGAGATAGGCGGAAAACTTGCACTGTCAACAGAAACGATAAAAGTTCACCGCCGAAACATTTACGCCAAATTAAACATCAAGTCACAACCTGAACTATTTGCTCGGTTTTTTATGCCAAAACAGGATATCTTCCCTGCAAATTGAAGTCAGCGCTTGGCACTTTTCAGGCCCAAACACTCAACGACGGAATCGCCTGCACTGGCCGCAGTCGCTCAAGCATTTCACCCGTCAACACAACCTCATAGGTATCCGCCGGCCTACCCCATTGCTCCACAATGGTCATGCCGTCTACTAGTGCCGCGCCCAATCCGGTAATCGTATCGGCCAACGCCTCTACGATTTGTTGAGTCCGCAGCCATACACGATCAGTAATCTCTTTAAGTTCGGCAGTTATGCGCTCGGACGACGCTGGATCCGTATCAGGGTAGGAGATATTCCGCAGCAAGTGCCGTAACTCCCTTATTTTTGCGTAATCCTGTTCCGCTCCAAGTTCTCCATTCAGAATGGCTGTCGCTTTCGATTTATCGACGAGTTTCCTGGCTGAATGTTTTGCAGGTAATGTCTGACTCATAGCACCAGCAAAGAGGACGATCAGCCGACCTTCCAAATGTTCCTTCATGTCTTCTATCGAGAGAATTGACCGCGTCAAGATAATGGAAGCCCCGGCCTGATGCCTCAAGTCCATGGTGACTTTCAGGGTCACATCACCCGTTTCAAAGCCCAAGGCTCGGGCAACTACGTAGTGCCCCATTTCGTGATTCGCAATCTGCAATGCATGTTCCCGTATAGCGGGAGGCATCTTCTTCATCATTTCCATCCCGTCGCAGTCCTTAGTAGCGCATTCGACTACGAGTTACGACACCTGTCCATGCTATCGACCATTGTTTATCCAACCTGAATCAGCGATTAACCATTTCGTTACACCGCATCCTGGTAAACCGACCGAGATGCCTCTGATGATCCGGATCGGACAACCGCCACGAGCACCGCGCAGGATGTGCCTGTAACATGCCTGCCCATTGATCTGTGCCGCTGGAGACGACCTTTGCCTGACACCCGCCCGCCTGTTCTTGACGAAATCGACCGCCAATTGATCGCAGCTTTGCAGATCAATGCCCGCGAAAGCGTGGCCATGCTCGCCCGGCAACTGGGCATCGCCCGCACCACGGTGACGTCGCGTCTGGCGCGGCTGGAAAAGGCCAAGGTGATCACCGGTTACGGTGTGCGCCTGGGACAGCGCGTGGTGGATGGCGGATTGCAGGCGTATGTCGGGATTACGGTGCAACCACGGTCCGGCAAGGAAGTGCTGCGGCGCCTCAGCGCCATGGCGCAGGTTCAGCAGTTGTGCGCGGTGAGTGGTGAGTTTGATTATGTGGCGTGGTTGCGCACCGACTCGCCGGAGCAGCTGGATCAGTTGCTGGATCAGATTGGCAGTGTGGATGGCGTGGAGAAGACGACGACTTCGATCATCCTGAGTAGCAAGATTGATCGGGGGCAGCCGGTTTGAGTGTCTACCGGTAGGTCTTCGGTGTCTGGTCGGGCCTCATCGCGGGCAAGCCCGCTCCCACATTGGACAGTGTGCAGTAATAGATCGTCGCATTGCATAGATAACTAGCAAAATGACGACACATTGCGTCTTATTAACGTGTTCTACGCTCTCTAGAATGGCTGCCATCTTTTCCTATACTCAGACGCGCACTCTGCGTCAGGTCGCCAGCAAGGTCAGCCATGAACAAGCACAATCGCCATCCTGCAGACGGTAAAAAACCGGTCACCGTTTTCGGCCCGGATTTTCCTTTCGCCTTCGACGACTGGATCGAGCACCCGGCCGGGCTGGGCAGCATTCCGGCGCACAATCACGGCGCCGAAGTGGCGATTGTCGGGGCTGGCATTGCAGGCCTGGTGGCCGCCTACGAATTGATGAAGCTGGGTCTTAAACCCGTCGTCTACGAAGCCTCGAAGATGGGCGGCCGTCTGCGCTCCCAGGCCTTCAACGGCGCTGAAGGCATCATCGCCGAACTCGGCGGTATGCGTTTCCCGGTGTCGTCGACCGCGTTTTATCACTACGTCGACAAGCTCGGCCTGCAGACCAAACCCTTCCCCAACCCGCTGACGCCTGCGTCGGGCAGCACCGTGATCGATCTGGAAGGCAAAACTCATTACGCACAGAAACTGGCGGATCTTCCCGCACTGTTCCAGGAAGTCGCTGACGCCTGGGCGGATGCTCTGGAAGCAGGCTCGCAGTTCTCCGATATCCAGCAAGCGATCCGAGACCGCGACGTGCCGCGTCTCAAGGAACTGTGGAACACTCTGGTGCCGCTGTGGGACGACCGCACGTTCTATGATTTCGTCGCCACCTCCGAAGCTTTCGCCAAGCTCTCGTTCCATCACCGCGAAGTGTTCGGTCAGGTCGGTTTCGGTACTGGCGGCTGGGATTCGGACTTCCCCAACTCGATGCTGGAAATCTTCCGCGTGGTGATGACCAACTGCGACGATCACCAGCACTTGGTGGTCGGCGGCGTGGAACAAGTGCCACTGGGCATCTGGCGCCATGTGCCGGAGCGTTGCGTGCATTGGCCTGAAGGCACCAGTCTCAGTTCGCTGCACAGCGGCGCGCCGCGCTCCGGCGTAAAGAAAATCGCCCACGCACCGAACGGGCGTTTTACCGTTACCGACAACTATGGCGACACCCGCGAGTACGCAGCGGTGCTGACCACCTGCCAGAGCTGGCTACTGACCACCCAGATCGAATGCGACGAAAGCCTGTTCTCGCAAAAGATGTGGATGGCCCTGGACCGCACCCGCTACATGCAATCGTCGAAGACTTTCGTGATGGTCGATCGCCCATTCTGGAAGGACAAGGACCCGGAAACCGGCCGCGACCTGATGAGCATGACCCTCACCGATCGCCTAACCCGTGGCACTTATCTATTCGACAATGGCGACGACAAACCCGGCGTGATTTGCCTGTCGTACTCGTGGATGAGCGACGCGCTGAAAATGCTCCCGCACCCGGTGGAAAAACGCGTGAAGCTGGCACTGGACTCGCTGAAGAAGATCTATCCGAAAGTCGACATCGCCGCACGGATCATCGGCGATCCGATCACCGTGTCGTGGGAAGCCGACCCGCACTTCCTCGGGGCTTTCAAAGGTGCACTGCCCGGCCATTACCGCTACAACCAGCGCATGTACGCGCACTTCATGCAGGACGACATGCCGGCCGAGCAGCGCGGGATTTTCATCGCCGGCGATGACGTTTCGTGGACGCCGGCCTGGGTCGAAGGTGCGGTGCAGACGTCGCTCAATGCGGTATGGGGGATCATGAAACACTTCGGCGGTGAAACTCACGCCGAAAACCCCGGCCCAGGAGATGTGTTCAACGAAATCGGTCCGATCGCCCTGCCCGAGTAAGAGGAATCCGAAATGCGCGTAGCCCTTTACCAATGCCCACCGCGGCCCCTGGATGTCGCAGGTAATCTACAACGCCTGCATCAACTGGCGCTGGAGGCCAAGGGCGCGGACTTGCTGGTGCTGCCGGAGATGTTCCTGACCGGCTATAACATCGGCATCGATGCGGTCAGCGTGCTGGCGGAGGTGTATAACGGTGAATCGGCGCAGCACATCGCGCGCATTGCCAAGGCGACGGGGATCGCCATTTTGTATGGCTACCCGGAGCGCACCGAAGACGGGCAGATCTACAACGCCGTGCAGTTGATCGACGCCCATGGCGAGCGGCTGTGCAACTACCGCAAAACTCATCTGTTCGGTGACCTCGATCACTCGATGTTCATCCCCGGGCCGGATGAGTTTCCGTTGGTTGAACTCAACGGCTGGAAGCTTGGCTTTTTGATCTGCTACGACCTGGAGTTCCCGGAAAACGCCCGGCGTCTGGCATTGGCCGGCGCCGAACTGATTCTGGTGCCGACGGCGAACATGATTCCCTACGATTTCATCGCCGACGTCACCGTCCGCGCACGCGCCTTCGAAAACCAGTGTTATGTGGCTTACGCCAACTACTGCGGGCACGAAGGCGAGATCCAGTATTGCGGCCAGAGCAGCATCGCCGCACCGGATGGCAGCCGCATCGCCCAGGCCGGACTTGATGAAGCGCTGATTGTCGGTGAACTGGATCGTCAGCTGATGATCGATTCCCGCGCCGCCAATCGCTACTTCCTCGATCGCCGTCCCGAGCTATACGGCGAGCTGAACAAGCCCTAATCCGCTAGCATTAGCGCTTCTCTGTTCTGGAAGTGCTCATGCCTGCGCTGAATCACCCTCGCCTCCACACTGAAACCCTCGCCAATGGCCTGCGGGTGACGCTGCGTCATGCTCCCGATTTGAAGCGCTGCGCCGCCGCGTTGCGGGTCGCTGCCGGCAGTCACGACGTGCCATTGGCCTGGCCGGGGCTGGCGCACTTTCTTGAGCATTTGCTATTCCTGGGTACAGAGCGCTTTCCCGCAGAGCAAGGGCTGATGGCCTACGTACAAAGTCATGGCGGGCAGGTGAATGCGCGAACCAGCGAACGTACGACGGATTTCTTTTTCGAGCTGCCGCCTCAGGCATTCAGCGGTGGGCTGGAGCGTCTGTCAGACATGCTCGCTCATCCGCGTATGAAGCCGGACGATCAGCGGCGGGAACGGGAAGTGCTGCATGCCGAATTTGTCGCCTGGTCGCGGGATGCGACAGCCCAGCAACAATTTGCATTGTTTGATGGACTGTCGGCGGCTCACCCATTACGGGCATTTCATGCGGGAAACCGTTACAGCCTGCCGGTACCGCAGCCCGAATTTCAGCAAGCATTGAAGGACTTCTATCGGCGGTTTTACCAGACCGGGCAAATGACGCTGAGCCTGGCCGGGCCACAGAGTCTCGATGAGTTGAAGGGGATGGCGCAGGCGTTTGCCATTTCCCCTGGCGAGAAAGTCCCTCAGACGAAGCCCACCCTGCTGATGGATTCTTCAGACAGTAGTTATCAACAGGCTGGAGAGCGTCGGCTGGATTTGCTGTTAGCCTTCGAAGCGCTGCCCGACTCATCGCCCGAAGCGCTGGAGTTCCTGTGCCACTGGCTGAACGCCGAAAAACCCGGCGGCCTGTTGGCGCAGCTGCGAGAGCAAGGGTTGGCGGACAACCTGAAAGCCACGCCGCGCTATCACTATGCCGGCCAAGCTTTGCTGCACATCGAATTCACCCGGCCCGCCAACACTACGCAACCGGACAACGTGATCCGCAAACGGCTCCTGGATTGGCTGGGCTTCTTTGCCTCTCATCAGGATTGGGTCAAGTTGCGCGAAGAATATGCAGCTCTGCTGCAGCGCCAACAGCAAGTCAGCAGTGCCTTGCAACTGGCCCAACGAGACAGCGAACAGCTTGAACCCGGGCTATCCGAACAGGGCGTTGTCGCCCTCAAGGCAATCCTCAAACAAATCGGCGCTGTGGATAACTTCACCGACCAGTGGCAACTACCGACCCCCAACCCGTTTTTGCGCGCCGAGACTCCAGCCTCGAATGCCGGATTGATTCGCGGCCAGACCAGCGCCCACCGTGGCCTGCGGACCTTTGCCCAGGATCGCTCACGCAGTCGCCGCGAACGATCGCCGATGCAGTTCAGTCAGGCGTTGCCGGATAACACCGATGTAGGTGCGGTTTATCTGCGCTGGCGCCTGGAATTCACACCTCACAGTCGCCTTCAGTGGAGTCTGGAAAACAACCTGCGGATGCTGCGCGAAGATGCGCGTCAGGCCGGTGTCGACTTTTCCTTCAGCGCATCAGGCAATGAATGGCTGCTGAAAATGACGGGCCTGCAGGAGCCGATGCCGACAGTCCTCGAACATGCGCTGAAAGAACTGACAAAACCTGATTCCGATTTCTCACAGGAAGAGCTGGCGGCCGTTGCACTGATGCCGATTCGACAATTGCTCAAGGCACTGCCCGATCTATGCCTTGAGCACACCGTGGCCTCAGATAACCTACAACAACTCTGGTCGAGCGCACGCTGGGATGGTCTGGCGACGGGCCTGTCTGCCCAGACTCAAGCGGCGATGGGGCTTGCCTTGAGTCGTATTCCCGGCACTGCGGATAGTCAATTGACGCCGTCTCCGTCGATTCGCTCGCAGCGTCTCTGGGGTTCCGTCGCCACCGAATCCAGCGAACATGCGCTGTTGCTCTTTTGTCCGACAGCAACCCATGACATCGCCGATGAAGCCGCCTGGCGTTTGCTCGCGCACGTGTGCCAGACGCCGTTCTACCAGCGCCTGCGGGTGGAGCTGCAACTTGGTTATGCCGTTTTCAGCGGACTACGCCAGATAAACGGTCAGACCGGGCTGCTGTTCGGTGTGCAATCGCCGAGCGTCGCGCCTCTGGATTTGCTGGAGCACATCGAACAGTTCCTCAGCGAATTGGAAGGGATGATCGAAAGCATCGATGACACGACCTTTATCGCTCAGCGCCAAGCCCTGGCCGATCAATTCGACAGCACTGCTCTGCCCAACGCCCAAGCCGCCGAACTGCTCTGGCAAGGCAAACTGGCCGGCCACTCGTCGGATTACCTGAAACGTCTGCCCCAGGCAATTCTGATGATCGACCGTGAAGCCTTGCTGGCGGCGGCACAACGACTGAGTCGGGCCGACGGTGGATGGCGCTGTCTGGCCAACGGGCCTTGCCCTACTACGCTTTGGCAAGTGGCAAAATGATCATTACCAGCGCTGCAATTAGCTTTCTCAAAGATTCGTGGCCAATCGCTGTGTAATTTTGAGTAACATAGCCACCTAACTATCTGAACATCTCCGGTTGGAGGTGGACTATATGTATAGGTCTCAACTGTCCCATCCACCTGAAGGAGCGCTTCTATGTCCTGGTCCAAACCTGCTTACACCGACCTGCGTATCGGCTTCGAAGTCACCATGTACTTCGCAAGCCGCTAAGCTCTGCCGTCCGGTAGAGAATGCAGTGCTACGCCTCGGCTCGCCGGGGCGTTTTTATTTTCAGCTTTCAATGATGGAGCGGCCATGTTTGTCCAGATTCTAGGTTCCGCCGCCGGCGGCGGTTTCCCCCAGTGGAACTGCAACTGCGTGAACTGCGCAGGTTTTCGCGACGGCAGCCTGCGGGCCGAGGCGCGTACCCAGTCGTCCATCGCGATTTCCGATGACGGCGTGAACTGGGTGCTGTGCAATGCTTCGCCGGACATCCGCGCCCAGCTCCAGAGCTTCGCTCCGATGCAGCCAGGTCGCGCGCTGCGTGACACCGGCATCAGCGCAATCATCCTGATGGACAGCCAGATCGATCACACCACCGGCCTGCTCAGTCTGCGCGAAGGTTGCCCGCACCAAGTGTGGTGCACCGACATGGTCCACGAAGACCTGAGCACCGGTTTTCCGCTGTTCACCATGCTGACCCACTGGAATGGCGGGTTGAACTGGAACCGCATAGAACTCGATCAGAGCTTCACCGTCCCGGCCTGCCCGAACCTGCGCTTCACCCCACTGCCCCTGCGTAGCGCCGCCCCACCGTACTCGCCGCATCGGTTCGACCCGCATCCGGGCGACAACATCGGTCTGATTGTCGAAGACCTGAGCACCGGCGGCAAACTGTTCTATGCACCGGGCCTGGGCAAGGTCGACGCAGCGCTGATGAAGATCATGGCCAGCAGCGATTGCCTGTTGGTGGATGGCACGATGTGGGACGACGACGAAATGCAGCGTCGTGGTGTCGGCACGCGCACCGGCCGGGAAATGGGCCACCTGGCGCAGAACGGCCCCGGCGGCATGCTCGAAGTGCTGGAACAATTGCCCAAGCAGCGCAAAGTGCTTATCCACATCAACAACACCAACCCGATTCTCGATGAGGATTCGCCGGAGCGTGCGGAGCTGGTTCGGCGCGAGGTTGAAGTGGCGTATGACGGCATGAGTATTGTGTTGTAGCGGATGACCCCATCGCGGGCAAGCCACGCTCCCACAGTGATCGCGTAATCCTGTGGGAGCGGGCTTGCCCGCGAAGGCGTCAGACCAGACACCAAAGAATCCACCGGTTGTACCCGGAGAACCGCAATGACTGACACCGCAATGTCCCCCGCCGAATTCGAAGCGGCCCTGCGCGCCAAGGGCGCCTACTACCACATCTACCACCCGTATCACGTGGCGATGTATGAAGGCCGGGCGACGCGCGAGCAGATCCAGGGCTGGGTCGCCAACCGTTTCTATTACCAGGTGAACATTCCACTCAAGGACGCCGCTATCCTGGCCAACTGCCCGGACCGCGAGATTCGTCGCGAGTGGATTCAGCGCCTGCTGGACCATGACGGCGCCCCCGGCGAAGAGGGCGGCATCGAAGCCTGGCTACGCCTTGGCCAAGCGGTCGGCCTCGACCCGGATCAACTGCGCTCTCAGGAACTGGTGCTGCCTGGCGTGCGGTTCGCCGTGGATGCCTACGTCAACTTCGCCCGCCGGGCCCGTTGGCAAGAAGCCGCCAGCAGTTCGCTGACCGAGCTGTTCGCGCCGCAGATCCACCAATCGCGCCTCGACAGTTGGCCGCAGCATTACCCGTGGATCGACCCGGCCGGTTACGAATATTTCCGCACGCGTCTGGGCCAGGCTCGCCGGGATGTGGAGCACGGTCTGGCGATCACTTTGCAGCACTACACTACGCGGGAAGGCCAGGAGCGCATGCTGGAAATTCTCCAGTTCAAACTGGACATTCTTTGGAGCATGCTCGATGCCATGAGCATGGCCTATGAACTGAACCGCCCGCCTTACCACAGCGTGACCGAGCAGCGGGTCTGGCATAAAGGAATCATCGTATGAGTTTCGATCGCAGCAAAACCCCGACCTGGCGCCCTGGCTACCGTTTTCAGTACGAACCGGCGCAGAAAGGCCATGTGCTGCTCTACCCGGAAGGCATGATCAAACTCAACGACAGCGCCGCGCTGATCGGCGGCTTGATCGATGGCCAACGGGATGTCGCGGCCATCATCGCCGAGCTCGACAAACAGTTCCCCGGCGTGCCCGAGCTCGGTGACGACATCGAGCAATTCATGGAGGTCGCCCGTGCTCAGCACTGGATCGAACTTGCCTGATTCCGTGTCAGACAAGTTACCGCCCAAGCCTGAAATCGGCCTGCCACTGTGGTTGCTGGCCGAGCTGACCTATCGCTGCCCGCTGCAATGCCCGTACTGTTCCAATCCGCTGGATTTCGCCGAGCAGGGCAAAGAATTGACCACCGAACAGTGGATCAAAGTATTCCGCGAAGCCCGGGAGATGGGCGCGGCGCAGCTGGGCTTTTCCGGCGGTGAACCGCTGGTGCGCCAAGACCTCGCCGAGCTGATCGCTGAGGCGCGCAAGCTGGGTTTTTATACCAACCTGATCACCTCCGGCATCGGCCTCACCGAGCAGAAAATCAGCGACTTCAAGAAGGCCGGTCTGGACCACATCCAGATCAGTTTTCAGGCCAGCGACGAGCAGGTGAACAACCTGTTGGCCGGCTCAAAAAAGGCCTTCGCGCAAAAACTCGAAATGGCCCGTGCGGTGAAGGCTCACGGCTACCCGATGGTGCTGAACTTCGTCACGCATCGGCACAACATCGACAAGATCGACCGGATCATCGAGCTGTGCATTGCCCTTGAGGCAGACTTCGTCGAACTCGCGACGTGCCAGTTCTATGGTTGGGCTCAGCTCAATCGGGTCGGCCTGTTGCCGACCAAGGAACAACTGGTTCGCGCCGAACGCATCACCAATGAATACCGCGCAAAACTGGAAGCCGAAGGGCATCCGTGCAAGCTGATTTTCGTGACGCCGGACTATTACGAAGAACGTCCGAAAGCTTGCATGAACGGCTGGGGCAGTATTTTTCTGACGGTCACGCCGGACGGAACTGCCTTGCCCTGTCATGGTGCCCGACAGATGCCAGTGCAATTTCCCAACGTGCGCGACCACAGCATGCAGCACATCTGGTACGACTCGTTCGGCTTCAACCGCTTTCGCGGTTACGACTGGATGCCCGAGCCGTGCCGTTCCTGCGACGAGAAAGAAAAGGACTTCGGCGGCTGCCGCTGCCAGGCGTTCATGCTCACGGGTGACGCGAGCAACGCCGACCCGGTGTGCAGCAAGTCGGAACATCACGGCGTGATCCTCAAGGCCCGCGAAGAAGCCGAGCACGCGTCCCAGACCATCGAACAACTGGCCTTTCGCAATGAACGAAACTCACGCCTCATCGCCAAAAGCTGAACCCTTGAGCGCCGCCAGGGCTGTTGCGGCCGGCATCGACTTCGCCGAGTTGCAGGTCGGGCAACATGGCCTGTTCTGGAACGAGTACCGCCCCGAGGATGCCGCCTGCCGAATCTGGCAGTGGCGCGACGGTCAGGCTCATTGCCTGACACCGCCCACCTTCAGTGTGCGCAGCCGGGTGTACGAATATGGCGGCGGGTCGTTTTGTCTGACCGATGACGGGCTGGTTTTCGTTAACGAGGCCGATCAGCAGCTGTATCGGCAATCGCTGACCGGTGAGGCGCCTGAGGTACTGACTTCAAGTGAATGCCGCTACGGCGATTTGCACTTCGCTAACGGGCAAGTGCTGGCGGTGGAAGAGAACCGCGATCGACATCGCCTGGTGGCTATCGATCTGGCTGACGGACAACGTCATCTGCTGGCCGAAGGCGCCGACTTCTACGCGGCACCGACCGTGAGTCCTGACGGTCTACGTCTGGCCTGGATCGAGTGGAATCGCCCGGATCAGCCCTGGACCGCCACTCGCCTGATGGTTGCCAAACGCCAGAGCGATCACACCTTTGCGCCACCGCACTGTGTGGCGGGTGACGGTGCCCAGGAGTCACTGCAACAACCACGATTCGATGACTGCGGCCGTCTGTTTTGTCTGACGGATCGAGGCGGTTTCTGGCAGCCGTGGGTGGAGTCGGGCAACGGTCTGAATCCGCTCCCAAGCGCTGCTGCCGACCATGGACCGGCGCCTTGGCAACTGGGTGGTTGCACCTGGTTGCCGTTGGACGAAGACACCTATCTGGCGAGTTGGACCGAGGGCGGTTTTGGTCGACTGGGGCTTTGTCATGGCGATGGCTCCTGTGACGATTTCACGGGCGACTACAGCCGCTTCCGCCATCTCGCACAGGATGAACAGTTCATCTACTGCATCGCCGCTTCGCCGGTCAGTTCGTCGGCAATCATTGCCATCGACCGTGAAACACGCCTGGTCAACGTTCTGGCCGGCGGTATCGCACCGCTGCCCGCCGAACAGATCAGCCGCCCGCAAACCCTGCGCTATCCGAGCGGTTCGGGAGAGGCCCACGGTTTCTTCTACCCGGCGATGACCGGTGACACGAAAGCGCCGTTGGTGGTGTTCATTCACGGCGGCCCGACTTCGGCCTGCTACCCGATGTTCGACCCGCGAATCCAGTATTGGGCACAACGCGGCTTCGCCGTGGCCGACCTCAACTACCGAGGCAGCAGCGGCTACGGCCGCGCTTATCGCCAGGCGCTGCATTTGAGTTGGGGCGATGTGGATGTGGAAGATGCCTGTGCGGTGGTGGCCTACCTCGCCGATCGGGGGCTGATCGACGCCAACAAGGCGTTTATCCGTGGCGGCAGCGCCGGTGGCTACACCACGTTGTGCGCACTGGCCTTTCACAAGGTCTTTCGTGCGGGCGCCAGCCTGTATGGCGTCAGCGATCCCGTTGCGCTAGGCCGCGCTACGCACAAGTTCGAAGGCGATTATCTGGATTGGTTGATCGGCGACCCGGTGCAGGACGCTGAACGCTACGCCGCACGCACGCCATTGCTGCACGCGAACAACATCAGCGTTCCGGTGATTTTCTTTCAAGGTGAACTGGACGCCGTGGTGGTGCCGCAACAGACCCGCGACATGGTCACTGCGCTACAGGACAACGGGATTCTGGTTGAAGCGCATTACTACGCCGACGAACGCCATGGCTTTCGCAAGGCCGGCAATCAGGCCCATGCGCTGGAGCAGGAGTGGTTGTTTTATCAAAGGGTGATGGCGTTGGCGGACTGAAGTCTGCGCTCAGTGCAGCTATTTGCGGCGGCCCATTCGCGAGCAAGCCCGCTCCCACATTTGATCTCTGGTGTTCACAAATGATGTGTTCACAGAAGGTCGCGTGTGGGAGCGGGCTTGCTCGCGAATGTGATTTAACCGGCGCCACAAAACTCAGCGCTTGGCGATGATGTACACCGCATGCACGATCCCAGGAATGTAACCGCACAACGTCAGCAGAATGTTCAGCCAGAATGCCCCAGCGAAACCGACTTGCAGAAACACACCCAGTGGCGGCAACAGAATGGCGATGAGGATTCGAATAAAGTCCATGGGGTAGCTCCTGATTGAAGTAGGCTCTTGTGAACCCTACAGCTAATCGACCTGCGGCGTTCTTCAGGGTTCAGTTGTGGACTCTGATCACAGCCCCTCCAAATACCGATGAAGAAAAAAACGCCCACGCCAAAAGAATCAGGCGTGGGGCGATGCGTTATACCGCGAGACGGTTCTGGAATTCGTGTAGGACGGGTCTGATCAGACCGCAATACCTTTGCGGCACTGCAGTTGCGCGGTGCGTACGCGGGAGAAAGCGCGGGCCAGACGCAGGAGCATTTCGTCGACATTGGCCTTGCTGACGGTGAGGGCCGGGGTAAAGCGCAGGCAATCGGGTTGTGGGGCGTTGAGCAGCAAGCCTTCGTACAACGCAGCTTTGACTACGGCCTCAGCCGAATCGTCGGACAGATCAAGCCCCCAGAGTAGTCCTTGCCCGCGCAATTCACCGTGACCATAGCGATGAGCCAGACGACTCAGCCCTTCACGCAGATGCTGACCCATTTCCCGTACATGATCGAGATGGCCCTTGTCCTGCACGTTGTCGAGGACGACAAGACCGGCCGCACTCGTCAGTGCATTGCCATGATGCGTGCCGGTCAATTCGCCGACTTCGAAACAACAGGCCTTGCCCCGTGCCAGCAATGCCGCCAATGGCACGCCACCGCCAAGCCCTTTGCCGAGCACGACGATATCTGCCCGCACGCCGTAGGACTGTTCGGCGAGCAAGGTGCCGCAGCGACCGAGGCCGGTTTGCACTTCGTCGAGTATCAGCAAGATGCCAAGCTCACGACACAGGCGCTCGACACCTTTGAGGTAGTGTTCGGTGGCGGGAATCACTCCGGCCTCGCTCTGGATCGGCTCGAGCATGATTGCGACAGTCTGGGCGTCTACGGCCGCATGCAGTGCTGGCAGGTCATTGAACGGGACATGACTTAAGCCCGGCAGTTGTGGCTCGAATCGGTTGATCAGATTCGAACTGTCCGACGCTGAAATCGTCCCGAGACTACGGCCATGACAACCTTTACTGGCAACGATGATCCGCGAAGCGCCGCCACGATGTCGCTGGCCCCATTTGCGCGCCAACTTGATCGCCGCTTCACAGGCTTCGCTGCCACTGTTGAGCAGGTACGCCTGGTCACTGCCGGTGCAGGTACAGAGCCGTTCGGCAAGATTGAGCATGCCACGGTTATGCAAACTGAAACCTGGGTTGATCAACGACTGAGCCTGTTCCGAAATCGCCTTGACCAGTACTGAGGGGCTATGTCCGAGGCTATTGGCGCCGCCACCCTGGGAGAAATCCAGATAAGCGCGGTCATCGCTGTCCCACAGCCATGAGCCTTGGCCCCGCACGAAAATCTGTTTCGGCCGTTCGACACTGGGCATCAGGCACTCGCTGGATAAGTTGTCGCTTCTGGACGACTGGGAGGTATCCATCGCCAGGTCATCAAGGCTTGGTGGTTTGCGTCGCAGGTTGAACAGATTCATTGGATAAAACCTCGTTTGAGGTTTTCTGCCTTGCCTATGTAAACACCATCGTCGTAAACGGTATTCATCGTGCGCTCTGGCCCTGTAAGCCTTGTGAATGCGGTTAGACTAGGCTTAGGCAAGGCACTGAGCCATTTCGATTTCCCAGCATTTTCGATAAGTATTACTTATGGATTTCAAGCAACTGCGTTATTTCGTCGCGGTCTACGAAGAAGGCCACGTCGGTCGGGCCGCCGAGCGACTTTCAATCTCCCAGCCAGCGTTGTCCCAGCAGATTCGCCAACTCGAAAAAAACCTCGATGTGAGCCTGTTCGAACGCAGCAGCAAACGTCTGCTGCCCACCCTGGCGGCCCACACGTTGTACAACCATGCGCTGCCCTTGCTCGATGGCCTGCAACGCGCACGCGAAGCCTTGGGCAATTTCAAAGGGAAGGCGCTGCGAACCTTGGCCATCGGCGTACTGCAGACCGTCCATTCCAGTCTGGTGCCGCAAATGCTCGAACGCGTGCGCAAGGCACAGCCACATTTGGTGGTGCAGATCTATGAACTGACCGGCCTGGAAATCGAGCGGCGGCTACTCAACGGATCTCTGGACATTGGCATCAGTTACCTGCCGCCCCGTCAGCCGGGTTTGCACGGCGTGCAGTTGTACGAAGATGAACTGACCCTTGTCATCCCGGCGGACCACCCGTTGCGGGAATTCAAGAAAGTATCCATGAGCCAAGCCGCCGAGTTGCCGATGTTGCTACTGGGTGAGGAGTTTCAGGTGCGGCAGATCTGGCAGGCGCAATTGGCCAATCTTGGACGTCGCCCGCAGGTGCAGGCTGAGCTGAACAACATGGCGGGGATTCTCGACAGCCTGCCGCACACGCGACTGGCGACGGTTCTGCCTGGGCGCTCACAAAAGACCCATGCCGATCAGGCTTTGCTGTGGAAGCCTCTGAGCGAGCCGCGGGTGCCGCTGAAAGTCGGATTGGTGTGTCGGGATGTGCAGCGGCAACAGGCTTCGCTGACGTTGTTGCGGACATTGTTGGAAGAAGTGATGAATGGGCCGGATGACCACTTGAATGGCCCGGCGACACTGGAGGGGTTGAGCTGAGTACTTTTTTCCAGACAAAAGAAAACCCCGCCGAAGCGGGGCTTTGCAGACTGTTTCCCTGACATCCATTTCACTCCGCCATCCTGGCAGAATCCTACGTGTCCATGTTGTTGCTTTGCGCTTCCTGCGCGACGTCCATGTGAAGTAGATTAGCTCTGGATCCAATCTTCGCCTATGGGAAAACAGCAGCACGTTATGTAAGAGAATGCTTACATAACGTTAAAGGGTCAGAATTGTCCTGCGTCCAGCAGGAACAGCGATTCGCTACCGGCCTTTACCGACGCGCTCAACGAGTGAATACGCGGCAGCAGACGTGCGAAATAGAACCGCGCCGTACCGAGTTTGCTCGCGTAGAAATCGTCCTGCGCTTCTTTACCGAAGGCTGCCTTGGCCATCAGTGCCCACATGTAGGCGTAGGCCATGTAACCGAATGCTTGCAGATACTCGACCGACGCCGCGCCGATCTCGTTCGGGTTGTTTTTCGCCCGATCCAGCAACCACGCAGTCAGTTCGTCGAGGGTTCCCACCGCATCACTCAGCGGCTGGGTGAACTCCGCCAGGTCAGCATTGGCTGTCCCGATGAAGTGACGAATCTCGTCAGCGAACAGATTGTAGAACGCCCCGCCGCTACCAACGATCTTGCGCCCTACAAGGTCCAGCGCCTGAATACCGTTGGTGCCTTCGTAGATCTGGGTGATCCGTACATCACGAACCAGTTGCTCCTGGCCCCACTCACGGATGTAGCCGTGACCGCCAAATACCTGCTGGCCGTGAACCGTGGTTTCCAGACCCAAGTCGGTCAGGAAGGCCTTGGCCACCGGCGTCAGCAGCGCAACCAGATCTTCTGCGCGCTTGCGGGTGGTGGCGTCTTCGCTGAATTTTGCGGTGTCCAGCTGCATCGCCACGTAAGTGGAGAAGGCACGGCCGCCTTCATTCGAGGCTTTCATAGTCAGCAGCATGCGACGCACGTCCGGGTGGACGATGATCGGGTCAGCCACCTTGTCCTTGTTCTGCGCGCCGGTCGGCGAACGGCTTTGCAGACGGTCGCGAGCGTATTCGATAGCGTTCTGGTACGAGCGCTCGCCAGTGGCCAGGCCCTGGATGCCGACGCCCAGACGCTCGTAGTTCATCATGGTGAACATTGCCGCCAGGCCTTTGTTCGGCTCACCGACCAGGTAACCCACGGCTTCGTCGAAGTTCATCACGCAGGTCGCGGATGCCTGGATGCCCATCTTGTGTTCGATCGAACCACAATTCGCCGGGTTGCGCGCCCCCAGGCTGCCATCGGCATTGACCATGAACTTCGGCACCAGGAACAGCGAAATGCCTTTCGGCCCCGCTGGCGCGTCGGGCAGTTTGGCCAATACCAGGTGGATGATGTTCTCGGTCAGGTCGTGTTCACCGCCGGTGATGAAGATTTTGGTGCCGCTGACTTTGTAGGAGCCATCGGCCTGAGGCTCGGCCTTGGTGCGGATGATCCCCAGGTCAGTACCGGCATGCGGCTCGGTCAGGCACATGGAACCGGCCCAGACACCGGCGTACATGTTCGGCAGGTACGCGGCTTTCAGCTCTTCGCTGGCGTGGGCGTTGATCGACAGGCAAGCGCCGGCGGTCAGCATCGGGTACAGACCGAACGACAGGCTCGCGGAGTTGACCATTTCTTCGACCTGCGCCGAAACCGCCTTGGGCATGCCCATGCCGCCGTAGGTCGGGTCACCACCGACACCGACCCAACCGCCTTCAGCGTAAGTCTGATAAGCCTGTGGGAAACCGGCCGGGGTGGTGACGGCACCGTCGGCCCAGTGGCAACCTTCTTCGTCAGCTGCACGGCTCAGGGGCGCGATGCTTTTGCTGGTGACCTTGCCGGCTTCCTCGAGAATGGCTTCAACCGTTTCCGCATCGACGGTCTCGGCCAGCGCAGGCAGTTCGGCCCAGAGTTTGGCGACCTCGAAAACTTCATTGAGGACGAAGCGCATATCGCGCAGGGGCGCTTTGTAGTCAGCCATGGCAAACCTCGCAAGATCTAAACAGGTGGTTCGTAGAATAGTGATTTCGTTGTGTCCGAGTGTACCTCAACAACTTTTACGACACATAGGGTCAACTCATGACTGTTTTGTTATTTTTAGTCACTGAAGATCAGGCGGATGTCTTAGGTGCCAAAACGCATTCGCGGGCAAGTCGGATCGCCGCACCGCTCGCTCCTACAGGTCGTGTCGCATGCATTTCACGTGAACGACATAGAACCGTAGGAGTAAGGCTTGCCCGCGAAGCTTTCAAATATTCCTCAGAGCGCAAACAACTCCGCCGGCAGTTTCATCAGACAATCGCTGCCCGCCTCGATGGCCGCCCGATGTGCGGCGGTGCGTGGCAGCAAACGCTTGAAGTAAAACTCGCTGGTTGCCAGTTTTCCCCGGCAGTAATCGGCATCGCCGCCGCCCGCCTCCAACTGCGTCTGAGCCACCAACGCCATGCGCAACCACAGATAGCCAAGGATGATGTAGCCGCTGTACATCAGGTAATCCACCGAGGCGGCGCCGACTTCATCCGGATTTTTCATCGCCGCCATACCGACCTTGGTAGTCAACTCGCCCCACTGCTGATTCAAGCCATTGAGTTGCGCTACATAGCTGCCGAGTTGCGGATGTTCAGTGTTTGCCGCACAGAACTTGTGGACGATTTTGGTGAAGCCGCGCAGCAGTTTTCCCTGACTGCCAAGGACTTTACGCCCAAGTAAGTCGAGCGCCTGAATGCCGTTGGTGCCTTCGTAGATCGGCGCGATCCGGCAGTCGCGAACCAGCTGCTCCATGCCCCACTCACGAATGAAACCGTGGCCACCAAACACCTGCATGCCGAGGTTGGTCACCTCCAGCCCGGTGTCGGTCATAAAGGCTTTGCAGATCGGCGTCAGGAATGCCAACAGATCTTCGGCATCCTGACGCGCCGTTTCATCCGGGCTCAGATGAGCAACGTCCAGCAACTGCGCGGTGAAATAGGTCAGCGCCCGGTTGCCTTCGTTGAAGGCCTTCATGGTCAGCAACATTCTGCGCACATCGGGATGAACGATGATTGGGTCGGCGACTTTTTCCGGTGCTTTCGGGCCGGTCAGCGAGCGCATTTGCAGGCGGTCGTTGGCGTATTTGATCGCGCCCTGGAAGCTCGCCTCCCCCAGACACAAACCTTGCATACCGGTGCCGAGCCGAGCGTGGTTCATCATGGTGAACATGCAGTTCAGGCCCTTGTTCGGCTCACCAATCAAGAAGCCTTTGGCGTCGTCGAAATTCAGCACGCAGGTGGCCGAGGCCTTGATACCCATTTTGTGCTCGATCGAACCGCAGGAAACGCCATTGCGCTCGCCCGCTTCACCCTCGGCATTGGGTAGGAATTTGGGAACGATAAACAGCGAAATGCCCTTGGTACCGGCGGGAGCGTCCGGCAGTTTGGCCAGCACCAGGTGAATGATGTTGTCACTCATGTCGTGCTCGCCGGCGGAGATAAATATCTTGCTGCCGGAGATCGCGTAACTGCCATCGGCCTGAGGCACGGCGCGGGTCTTGATGATGCCCAGATCGGTGCCGCAATGGGCTTCGGTCAGGCACATGGTGCCGGTCCATTGGCCGGCAGTGAGCTTGCTCAGGTAGGTTTGTTTCTGCTCTTCGGTGCCATGGGCGTGAATCGCCGACATCGCACCGTGAGTCAGGCCAGGGTACATGCCCCAGGAGGTGTTGCTGGAACCGACCATTTCACTGATGACCAAACCCAAAGAACTTGGCAAACCCTGGCCACCGTAAACCGGATCCGCCGCCAGACCATGCCAGCCGCCCTCAACGTATTGTGCGAATGCTTGCTTGAAGCCTGTAGGCGTTGTGACCACGCCGTTGTCGAAATGGCAGCCTTCTTCGTCGCCGCTGCGGTTGAGCGGTGCGAGAACGTTTTCACAGAATTTTGCGCCTTCTTCAAGAATCGCATTGATCATGTCCGGGCTGGCATCGGTGGCGCCCAGCGCGGCGTAGTTGCTGTGAAAATCGAAGACGTGGTCGATCAAAAAGCGCATATCGCGCAGGGGAGCTTTGTACTCGGGCATGGTCATTTCTCCGGCAGCAGATTGCTCAAACCTACTGCCGCGCACCACGCCTCACAATCACAGTCCAGACGCTGAATGCGCCATCATCACTCAACCCGCAGCGGCGTCCATGCGCACCGCCCCACGGCGGTTCTGACCGAAGGCCATCACACAATTTCGCCCCGCGCCTTTGGCGCTGTAGAGCGCCTGGTCAGCGGATTTGAGCACTTCTTCCGGCGTGCGTTGCTCCAACCGCTCGGCGACACCGATGCTGACCGTGACGGATACACTCGACGTACCCGAGCCTGCACGGCGCTGGCGTCCCTGTTGGTCATCCTGAGGACGGTTGTCCTGATTGCGCAATTGGATGTTGTAGGTGGCGATAGATTCGCGGATGACTTCCAGGTGCGGCATACACTCTTCGAGGGTTTTGCCTGCGAATACCAGAGCAAATTCTTCACCGCCGTAGCGATATGCCCTACCGCCCCCGCTGATTTTCGACAACTTGCTGGCGACCAATCGCAGCACCTGATCGCCGACATCGTGGCCGTGGGTGTCGTTGAATTTCTTGAAGTGATCGACGTCGCCCATGGCCAGCACGTAATTGCGCCCCAACCGTTGCATGCGTTCGTTCAGGGCGCGGCGACCCGGCAGACCGGTGAGCTCATCGCGGAAGGCCATCTGATAGGCCTCATGGGCAACCGCGGCGGCAATCATCAACATCACCTGACTGCACATGATGTTCAGGGTGAATGGCAGGATGAAGGTTTTCGGCAACATCCAGAACAATCCCAACAGCCCCACCAATTGCGCAGCATGCAAGGGTCTTGGGTTGCGCCAGTATTGCCAGGCCAGTAACAGGAATGAGGCAATGAATACCGGGTAAGACAACTGAATCAAGCTCATCCAGGCGCCATGCAAAGCTGGCCAGCGGATCTCCGAAAGCCACATCAGCAGCGCCTGTGGGTAACTTTGTTCCAGCCCCAGCGCCACGCTGCCGAACGCCAGCAACACAGCAAAGCGCGCCACCATGTCCTGGAACAGGTGAGTACGCTCTTGCCAGGCGGCGAACACGCCAAAGAGCAACGGCAGCAACAGACAGCACAGATGGAAAACCACGGCGGCGTCTTCACGGACTTTGCCGTTGTCGCGGTAGAAGTCGGTCTGGGTGTCGAGCAGGAAGTAGGCGATATACACCGTGACCATCAGAAACAGTTCACGCTGACGTCGGTAAACCGCGCAATACGCCCCGCCGAGCAACAGCACCAGAGTGGGCAGCACGTTAAACAGCGAAGTGAAGAAGACGTTGAGATCCTTGACGTAAGCAGCCGCAAGCCCCGCGAGCAACAACAGCAGCGATGGCAAAAAATGACTGAAACGTACAGCGGAAGAACGCGGCAAGGGTAAAGCTCCGACCCGGCAAACAAAGATGGCATTGTGCCTGCATTTAGAGCAGCTAAGCACGTGCGATGTGACGTGTGTCACATCGCCATCCTCTTTAACGGCAGCAATGGTGTTCTTCTTAGCGTTTTAGTCAGGAATATTTACAAGCGCAGCCCGTTTGCGTCAGGCACAAAAAAGCCGCTGCTCCCGAGGAAGCAGCGGCTTTATGAAGGACTTAGTAGGGCTTAGTAACCCAGTGCGAAGTCTTCTTCTTTCATGTCCATCAGGTTGTTGGCGCCCGACAGCATGGTTACGACGTGAGTGCGGGTACGCGGCAGGATACGCTGGAAGTAGAAGCGCGCAGTCTGCAGCTTGGCGGTGTAGAACGCCTCTTCGGTGGTGCCGGCAGCCAGTTTCTCGGCAGCCAGACGCGCCATGTCAGCCCAGAAGTAGGCAAGGCACACGTAACCGGAGTACATCAGGTAGTCCACCGACGCCGCGCCAACTTCTTCGCGGTCTTTCATGGCAGCCATACCGACCTTCATGGTCAGCTCGCCCCACTCTTTGTTCAGCGCAGCCAATGGCTCGACAAACTCTTTGACCGCGGCATTGCCTTCGTTGGTCTGGCAGAACTTGTGGACGATCTTGGTGAAGCCTTTGAGCGCTTCGCCTTGAGTCATCAGCACTTTACGGCCCAGCAGGTCGAGTGCCTGGATACCTGTGGTGCCTTCGTACAGCATCGAAATGCGGCTGTCGCGAACGTTCTGCTCCATGCCCCACTCGGCGATGAAGCCGTGGCCGCCATAGATCTGCACGCCATGGTTAGCGGATTCGAAACCGACTTCAGTCATGAAGGCTTTGGCGATCGGTGTCATGAAGGCCAGCAATGCGTCGGCTTTCTTCTTCTCTTCTTCATCGACGCCGTACTTGACGATGTCGACTTGCTTGGCGGTGAAGTAAACCATCGCACGGTTGCCTTCGGCGAAAGCCTTCATGGTCAACAGCATGCGACGTACGTCAGGGTGAACGATGATCGGGTCAGCGGCTTTGTCCGGCGCTTTCGGGCCAGTCAGCGAGCGCATTTGCAGACGATCGCGAGCGTATTTCAGGCCGCCCTGGAAGCCGATCTCGGCGTGTGCCAGACCTTGCAGCGCAGTCCCCAGACGTGCGGTGTTCATAAAGGTGAACATGCAGTTCAGGCCTTTGTTCGCCGGGCCAATCAGGTAACCGGTGGCCGCGTCGAAGTTCATCACGCAGGTGGCGTTACCGTGGATGCCCATTTTGTGTTCCAGGGAACCGCAGGTCACAGCGTTGCGTTCGCCGATCGAGCCTTCTGCGTTTGGCAGGAATTTCGGAACGATGAACAGGGAAATGCCTTTGGTGCCGGCCGGTGCATCCGGCAGACGTGCCAGAACGATGTGGACGATGTTGTCGGCCATGTCGTGTTCACCGGCCGAGATGAAGATCTTGGTGCCGGAAACTTTGTAGGAACCGTCGGCCTGAGGCTCGGCCTTGGTGCGCAGCATGCCCAGGTCGGTGCCGCAGTGCGGTTCGGTCAGGCACATGGTGCCGGTCCATTCGCCGGAAACCAGTTTGGTCAGGTAAGCCTCTTGCTGCTCAGGCGTACCGTGTTCGGAAATGGTGTTCATCGCGCCATGGGACAGGCCTGGGTACATGCCCCACGACCAGTTGGCTTCGCCAACCATTTCGCTGACTGCCAGACCCAGAGACTCAGGCAGGCCTTGGCCGCCGTGCTCTACGTCGTGAGCCAGGCTAGGCCAGCCACCTTCGACGAATTGTTTGTAGGCTTCTTTGAAACCGGTCGGGGTTTTAACGCCGGACTCGCTCCAGGTGCAGCCTTCGGTGTCACCCACTCGGTTCAGCGGAGCCAGCACCTGCTCACAAAACTTGGCGCCTTCTTCGAGAATGGCGTCAACCATGTCCGGAGTTGCGTCTGCACAAGCCGGAAGGCTCTGATAGTGCGCTTCGTAGCCGAGCAGTTCGTCACGAACGAAGCGAATATCACGCAAGGGGGCCTTGTAGTCAGGCATAGCGATAAACCTCTGCTGATGTAACCGGGAATGAACGACCGCGTTGATTTGTTGTGACGGTCAAACAGTTGTTTGAAACATACGTTTACGCCTAAATCTTGTCAAGCGCCGATCTTTTGCCGTTCGTCATGCAAGGGGCTTTCGATCTTCCGAAAACCACTCACCATTGGCCCTCAAAGGATGTGAATTGGCTTCTAAAGAATGATGAACTGTTATTTTTTACAGGTTCGGAAACTCTGCAAAACGTATGTACTGACTATAGCTGTCGCGCTTCAGGCCATGGTGGTCATGGAAAATGCGTACTGCAGGAGAGTCAAAATGGAAGTGCAAACTCGCGACAATAGTCAGCCTCGCAGCCCCGGCGAGCTCGACCGTACCTTCGCTACCGATGGCTACATCGAGATCAGCGAAAGAGGCACCGCAAACTCAATCACCTCTGACAAAGACGGCAAGCTGATTCTTGCCTCCCAGATCGGCGACAGTTTTCGGTTATCGCGTTACCTCGTCGACGGAGCTAAAGATGGCTCATTCGAGGAAACAACCTGGAACTTCGAAGATGGCGACCAATCCGCGCCGATGCGCGTACTGTTGCAGGAAGATGGAAAAATTCTGGTCATCGGTGACTCGCTAAAAGCCGGAGCAGTGAGGCCCGCCGTCACCCGCTTGAACTCCAGTGGCAGCCCCGACCTGATGTTTGGCCGCCAAGTCATTACTACCGGACCAGAAAATGCGAAGCCACCAAATTTTCGCTACAAGTTCGTAGATGGCTGTCTGCAAAAGGCTCAAAAAATACTCATAGCAGCGAGCTATACACTTCAATCAGGTCGCCCTTTGAGCAGGCTGTTTTGTCTGCTAGCTGATGGCGAGGCTGACAAACTTTTTGGCGAAGGCCGTGGATTCATCGATATCAAGTTCCATGACCGCGATAGCTACGCCTGTGACGTCCAGATCCAAAGTAATGGCAGCATTATCGTCGCGGGCAGTTGGAGATATGACGGCGAACAACAGAGAACACGGACCGTCGCTCGATACACGGTTGAGGGCATTCTGGACAATACCTTTGGCCAAGCAGGTTATGCCGATGTTGTGGTGCCCGGCGAGCAAGGGGAAATGTCACCGACCGAGAAGCTTTTTCTGGACGATATTGTCAGCCGGGTTGCTGTTCAGAAAGACGACAAAATCATCATCGCCGGCTCTGCAAAAGGCCCTGACGGCCTCGGCAGCGGGCTGCTGGCCAGACTCGAAGCCGACGGCAAGAAACTTGACGAGCAATTCAATGGCGGGAAACCTCTACTGATCTCTCGCCCATTGAATGATTTGTCCTTCCATTCCATTACGATACAACCGGATGGAAAAATCGTGGCCGTAGGTAGAGGCAACATGGCAAACACGACCATGGAGTTTTACGAACGGGTTAGCGAAAACGGAGAAATAGAGGGTTTTAGGAGCGACTGTAGTTTCGGTGACTGTACCGATGTGACGACTCAGCTGACAGGACGAGTTGTTATTTCGGGTAGTCGCGGGAGCTCTCTCACCGGCCCTCGCTTTCCAAGAGTATGGGGGCGCCTGGGGTCCTGATTCTGATTTTTTGCCACACACGTACGCTTAATAGTCACAAGCCATTGAGCGTACACATTAAAAGGACATTGGTTTGTCGCTCAACCAGGATCAGGCGAACGTATCGATCAGCGTACCGAGCATTTCATCGGATGCCTTGGCAACTTTGACGCCCAGCTCCACCTGGAACTTGCCTTGGGACATCTCGACCATATTGCTGGCCAGATCCGATTGCTGGCTGCGGTCTACCGAGCGCAGGCGATCGACCTGAACCTCAGAGGATTGACTGGTGACTGAACGCTCGATGGTGTTGTTGGCGATCTGACCCGAAGCCTGATCGACACGGTTCTGCCCTGTCTGAATGGTGCTCAGACCAGCATAAAAAGCAGTGTTTCCTGAGATTTCCATGGGGGAACTCGTCCGACAAAGGATCAACAGCGGCCATTGAACCAGACACGCCGACAAAAGGCCCGACAAAAACACTAATAGCACAGTGCCTTGTCATAGGTAAAACCCCAAGCCAACAATCAGTCCAACAGATCCAGCTGCAGATGTTCGGCTACCGCATCGGCTGTCACCGACTTGAGTTTCGGCACCCTCCCCAGACACGGCGCGGGAATGCGCTCGGCCAGCGTCGCGAGGTTCTCTTCCAGGCGTGAGGTCTTCGGATCGATGATGTTGGCCACCCACCCCGCCAACTGCAAACCATCCCGTGCGATCGCTTCGGCTGTCAGCAGTGCATGATTGATGCAGCCCAACCGTACGCCGACCACCAGTATCACCGGCAGACCCAGCGCCATGGCCAGGTCCGACAGATTGTCCTGATCCGCCAACGGCACTCGCCAGCCGCCAGCGCCTTCGATCAAGGTGAAGTCCGCCTGCATATCGAGAATCTGTCGCATCGGTGTCAACAGGGATTGCACGGTCAACGCCACGCCAGCTTCCCGCGCCGCCAGATGCGGTGCAATCGCCGGTTCGAACGCGACCGGATTGACCTGCTCGTAGGTCAACGGTATCGAGCACTCGGCAAACAGTGCCAGCGCGTCGGCGTTGCGCAAACCCTTGGGCGTCAGGTCGCAACCCGAAGCCACCGGTTTGCCCGCTGCCGTGCTCAAGCCCGCCAACCGCGCGGCATGCAGCAAACCTGCGGCGACGGTGGTCTTGCCGACATCGGTGTCAGTACCGGTGATGAAATAGGCTGCACTCATAAGGGTTTCTCCAACACGGCGTAAACCACTTGATAAGTCGCCGGCAGTCCCTGTGCCTGACGATACTGCTCGTAAGCCTCGATCAGGCCGAGGATCCGCGCCCTGCCGGTCAAACCGCCCGGCCGACCGGGGTTCAGATTGTGCGCCCCAAGTGCCTTGAGCTCATGGGTCAGGCTGCGGACATCGGGGTAATGCAACACATGCGGCTGCGTTTCGAGGCTGACGACCTTCAAGCCGCTGCCCGCGCAAAGCTGTTGGTAAACACCGAACTCGCGGAAGCGGTTGACGTGCACCATGCCATCCACCTGACGCCAGCTGTCGCGCAATTCGTACAGAGTGCCTACACACAGACTAGCAAACGCGAAAATTCCGCCCGGTTTAAGTACTCGATACGCTTCATTGAGCACCGAGGAGAAATCCGCGCACCATTGCACCGCCAGGCTGGAGAAGACCAGATCGCAGGTCGAGTCCTGCAACGGCAAGCGCTCGGCATCGCCCGCGATGAAGTGGGTCGCGCCGCCCAAGGGGCGGGCGTGATTGAGCATGCCTTCTGCGATGTCCAACGCCACTCCGGCGCTTGCAGGAAACTTCTCCGCCAAGGCTCGGCTGAAATACCCGGTGCCACAGCCCATATCCAGCCAACGAGCAGGGACAAAATCTTCCGGCAACCGACGTAACAACTCGCTGCCCACGTCGCGCTGCAATTCGGCCACGCTGTCGTAGCTCGCCGCCGCACGGGAAAAGGATGCCGCCACCTGGCGTTTGTCGGGCAAGCCGCCGGGCAGGTTGGGAAGAGACAAATCAGTCATCACCGGACTCATGCAAAAAGGCCTGAATCGCCCCCGCCACACCGTGAGGGTCTTCCAGAAGAAACGCGTGACTGGCCTGTTCAATCAGGCCGATTTCGACATCCGGCAGCAGTGCCAGCAAATCCCCCGCCGCTTCGGCCGGGACCAGCCCGTCGAGGCCGCCAAACAAATGCAATTGCGGCCCGCGAAACGCTTGCAACGCTTGCCGGGTATCCAGCTGGGCAAGCAGTTCCAGGCCGCTCATCAGCACCGGCGAAGACGTATGCGGTGCGCCAGCGAGCAACAGTCGCGATAGCCCGCGTGGGTCTTCGGCACCTTGGGCGCACAGCAGCGAAAAACGTTTTAACGTCATGCGCGAGTCAGCCTTGCAGCCGGCCAGAAACGCATCGAAGGTCTCGCCGGGCATCGCGCTCGGCCACTGCTCATGGGCGACAAAAGAAGGGTTACTCGCCAGCGTCACCAAGCCACAGCAGCGGTCACCGCGTCGCGCCGCCAATTCGGACGCCAGCATGCCACCCAATGACCAGCCACCGAGCCAGGCATCCTGTGGCAACGTCGAGTCCAGTTCATCGAGCCATTCTTCAAGGTCGCTCGATTCCAGTTCCGGCAACGGCTCGATCTCGACGCGCAGGTGCTCATCCAAACCCTGCAAGGCGGCCGCCAAGGGTTCCAGCGGCGAAATCCCGAGACCCCAACCCGGCAGCAGAATCAGACGATCACGCATGGCTTGGCTCCGGTCCCAGTTGTTGAAAACAATCGGCCAGTCCATTTAACAATAGCTGTACCTGCGCCTCGCTGTGAGCGGCGGTCAGGGTTACGCGCAAGCGTGCGCTGCCTGCGGGCACAGTCGGTGGACGAATCGCAGTCACCATCAGCCCGCGGTCGCGCAGCATCTGCGACAGTCGCACTGCGCGCCCGGCGTCGCCGATCATGATCGGCTGGATCGGCGTGAAGCTGTCCATCAGCTCCAGGCCAATCTGCTCGGCGCCATTGCGGAACTGGCGAATCAGCGTCTGCAGATGCTCACGTCGCCAGTGTTCGCTGCGCAACAGCTCCAGGCTTTTCAGCGTCGCGCAGGCCAGCGCCGGCGGTTGGCTGGTGGTGTAGATATAAGGGCGAGCGAATTGGATCAGGCTTTCGATCAACTCTTCACTGCCTGCCACAAAAGCACCGGCCGTACCGAACGCCTTGCCGAGGGTGCCGACCAGTACCGGCACATCTTCCTGGCTCAGACCGAAATGCTCGACGATACCGCCGCCATTGGCCCCCAGAGGACCAAAACCGTGAGCGTCATCGACCATCAGCCAGGCGCCTTTGGCCTTGGCTTCCCGCGCCAGCGCCGGCAAGTCGGCGATGTCACCGTCCATGCTGAACACGCCATCGGTGACCACCAGCGTATTGCCGGTGGCCTTCTCAAGGCGCTTGGCCAGACTGGCCGCGTCGTTATGCAGATAGCGATTGAAACGCGCACCGGACAACAGCCCCGCATCCAGCAACGACGCATGATTGAGACGGTCTTCCAGCACCGTATCGCCCTGCCCGACCAGTGCGGTGACTGCGCCGAGGTTGGCCATGTAACCGGTGGTGAACAGCAACGCTCGCGGGCGGCCGGTGAACTCGGCGAGGGCTTCTTCCAGTGCGTGATGCGGGCCGCTGTGGCCGATCACCAGATGCGAAGCACCACCACCCACGCCCCAACGCGACGCGCCGGCACGCCAGGCTTCGATCACTTGCGGATGATTGGCCAGGCCCAGGTAATCGTTGTTACAGAACGCCAGCAACGGCTGACCATCGACCACCACTTCCGGGCCTTGCGGGCTTTCGAGCAATGGGCGCTGGCGATAAAGGTTTTCGGCACGACGGGCAGCAAGGCGCGCGCTGAGATCGAAAGACATGCAGGCCTCGAAGGTCATTTCACAATCTGATGCAGGAACAATGGACTTGGCTGGAAACCGAGTCGCGGCCATCGCGGGCAAGCCACGCTCCCACAGGTTCTACGCAGTTCCTTGTGGGAGCGAGCCTGCTCGCGATGAGGCCATGACTCCAACATCTATGTTGAATATCTAATTGCTATCGCGAGCAGGCTCGCTCCCACAGGGGTTTTGCATTCCTTCAGAGGAATCGGTGAAGGTTTCAGACAGCAGCGTTATAGAACTGCTCGCTGCTCTTCTGCTCCACCAGTGCCTGTTCGATGGCGGCCTGATGCACTTCGTCGGCGTGCTCTTCGCGCGCTTCCGGCAGGATGCCCAGACGCGAGAACAGCTGCATGTCCTTGTCCGCCTGCGGGTTGGCGGTGGTCAGCAGTTTTTCGCCGTAGAAAATCGAGTTGGCGCCGGCAAAGAACGCCAGGGCTTGCATCTGCTCGTTCATCGCTTCACGGCCGGCGGACAGACGCACGTGGGATTTCGGCATCAGGATGCGAGCGACAGCGAGCATGCGGATGAAGTCGAACGGGTCGACGTCGTCGGCATTTTCCAGCGGCGTACCGACAACTTTCACCAGCATGTTGATCGGCACCGATTCCGGATGCTCGGGCAGGTTGGCCAGCTGGATCAACAGGTTGGCGCGGTCGTCGAGGGACTCACCCATGCCGAGAATGCCGCCGGAGCAGATCTTCATCCCCGAATCACGCACGTAGGCCAGGGTTTGCAGGCGTTCGCTGTACGTACGGGTGGTGATGATGCTGCCGTAGAATTCCGGCGAGGTATCGAGGTTGTGGTTGTAGTAATCCAGGCCGGCTTCGGCCAGCGCGACGGTCTGATCCTGATCGAGACGACCGAGGGTCATGCAGGTTTCCAGGCCCATGGCTTTCACGCCTTTGACCATTTCCAACACGTAAGGCATGTCTTTGGCCGACGGGTGTTTCCACGCCGCGCCCATGCAGAAACGGGTCGAACCGATGGCCTTGGCACGAGCGGCCTCTTCGAGGACCTTCTGCACTTCCATCAGCTTTTCTTTTTCCAGGCCTGTGTTGTAGTGGCCGGACTGCGGACAATATTTGCAATCTTCAGGGCACGCACCGGTCTTGATCGACAGCAGCGTCGACACCTGAACGCGGTTGGCGTCGAAATGCGCGCGGTGCACCGTCTGCGCCTGAAACAGCAGGTCGTTGAATGGCTGAACGAAGAGAGCTTTGACTTCGGCCAAAGACCAATCATGACGCAGGGTTGCAGTGGTGCTGGCGCTCATGGGCGTTTCCTTGTTTATGCTTGGCAAGCGGCTGGGGAATGGAATACCCACAGACGCGACACGGATGTTCGGCATATTTAAGGAAGAGTGATGCGCTGTCAACCACGTTACGTAGGACCGGTTTACATCTGGTTAAACAATAACCAACACTGCTTACTTTGCAACGAAGCGGCCGAGGATATCAGGCCAATCTGTATGGCCTGCGAAACTGACCTGCCTTGGCTTGGCGATCACTGCCAAACATGCGCCCTGCCCTTACCGGCGGCGGGCCTGACGTGTGGCCAATGTTTAAAGCTACCACCGGCCTTCGAACGAGTCGCCGCACCCTGGACTTACAGCTTTCCTGTCGACAGTTTGATCACGCGCTTTAAGCACAGCGCGAAATGGCCATTTGGCCGCCTGCTCGCCGAACTTCTCGCTCAATTCCTGCAACATCGTTTTGATGAGGATCTGGACCGGCCCGAGGCGCTGATACCGGTACCTCTGGCCACCAAACGTCTGCGCCAGCGGGGTTTCAACCAGGCAGCGATGCTCGCCCGCTGGCTTAGCGTCAGCCTCGACATTCCTTGTGATGAAACGCTGTTGCTGAGAGTCCAGGACACCAGCGCGCAACAAGAGCTGAATGCCGACGCCCGTAAAAAGAACCTGCGCCACGCCTTTGCCCTGGCGCCCGCGGCCTCAATCAAGGGTCGCCACTTCGCTTTGATCGACGACGTGCTGACTACCGGCGCCACCGCCCAGGCCCTGGCTCGCTTGTTGAAGGATGCGGGGGCCGCGCGAGTCGATGTCTACTGCCTGGCCCGTACACCCAAACCTGGCGATGAGGGCTGACTTGACTCCCGCACCTCAAGCCGCCAACGTCCTATCCATCGTCACAGCCCAAAGCGTCTCGCCATGTCCTTGCCTACGTTGTTGTCCCAGCACATTGTCCGTCGCCCGCAGCGCATCGCGCTGCTGCAACACATCGCCGAACAAGGCTCAATCACCCGCGCCGCGAAAAGCGCGGGCCTGAGTTACAAAGCGGCGTGGGATGCCATCGACGAGCTGAACAACCTCGCGCAGAAACCGCTGGTGGAGCGCAGTGTCGGCGGCAAGGGCGGCGGTGGCGCCAAACTGTCCAGCGAAGGCGAGCGCGTGTTGCGTCTGTATCAAAAGCTGCAAGCCTTGCAGGCCCAGGTGCTGGAAGCTGCTGAAGAGGCCAGTGACCTGGACCTGCTCGGTCGCCTGATGCTCAGAACCAGCGCGCGCAATCAACTGCACGGCAAGGTCGTGGCGATCGATGCACAGGGACGCAACGACCGGATCCGTCTTGAACTGGCCGAAGGCTTGCGTATCGATGCGCAGATCACCCACGACAGCACTCTGCGTCTGGAACTGCAAGCCGGCACCGAAGTGGTGGCACTGATCAAGGCTGGCTGGCTGGAACTGCTGGCCATCGATCAAGCCGCGACGCCCGGCAACAATTGCCTGAAGGGCATGATCGAAGAAGTCCTCGACGCCGATGACGGCCCCAGCGAAGTGCGCATCGGCTTGCCTAATGGCCAGACACTTTGCGCCCTGGCCGAGCCTCTGCACTTGAAAACCCTCGAGCTTGCCGTTGATAAACCGGTGCTGGTGCAATTCGCGCCGTCCAACATCCTGCTGGGCACACCGCTCTAGATCAAACGACGAAAAATCAATGCAGCGGCTGCAACAAAACCTTCATCGATCACCATTAAGGTGACTGCAAAAACCCGCAGGGAGCCTGATGTGAGCTTATTAGAAGACAACCAACCCACCGACCTCGAAAAGATGGTTGGCCTCAGCCGTCGAGGCTTCATCAGCGCTGGCGCCCTCTGCGGTGCAGCGATGTTTCTCGGTGGCAATTTGCTGAGTCGCAGTGTGCTGGCCGCCAGCGTCAGCGCCGGCTCCAGCAAACTGTTGGGTTTCGCCAGCATCGCCGCCGCCACGACCGACGCCATTACCCTGCCGCCTGGCTACAAGTCTTCGGTTCTGATCAGTTGGGGGCAGCCATTGCAAAAAAATGGCCCGGCTTTCGACCCGAGCGGCAACGGCACGGCCCAGGCGCAGGAAGTCCAGTTCGGCGACAACAACGACGGCATGAGCTTGTTCGAATTCCCCGGTGACAAAGACCGGGCGCTGATGGCGATCAACAACGAATACACCAACTACCGTTACCTCTTCCCCCACGGCGGCACGCCGCAATCGGCAGAAGATGTGCGCAAGGCCCTGGCTTGTGAAGGCGTGTCGGTGATCGAAGTGCAGCGCAGGAACGGCCAATGGCAGTTCGTCCAGGGCTCGCGCTACAACCGGCGCATTCACGGTAACGCGCCGATCAGCCTGAGCGGTCCGGCGGCCGGTCACGAGTTGATGAAAACCAGCGCCGACAAACACGGCAAGAACGTCCTCGGCACCTTCCAGAATTGCGCCAATGGCAAGACGCCGTGGGGCACTTACCTCACCTGCGAAGAGAACTTCACCGACTGCTTCGGCAGCAGCAATGCCGAGCAGAAATTCGACGCCGCGCAAAAACGCTACGGCGCGGTGGCGGCCAGCAAAGACATCAACTGGCATCAACATGACCCGCGCTTCGATCTGGCGAAAAACCCCAATGAACTCAACCGCCACGGCTGGGTCGTGGAAATCGACCCGTTCGATCCGCAGTCGACGCCGGTCAAACGCACCGCGCTGGGCCGTTTCAAACATGAAAACGCCGCCCTGGCCGAAACCAACGACGGTCGCGCCGTGGTGTACATGGGCGACGACGAACGTGGCGAGTTCATCTATAAATTCGTCAGCCGCGACAAGATCAACCACAAAAACCCCAAAGCCAACCGCGACCTGCTGGATCACGGCACTTTATACGTGGCGCGTTTCGACGCGGGCGACGGCAACGCCGATCACCCGAAAGGCCAGGGTCAGTGGATCGAACTGACCCATGGCAAGAATGGCATCGATGCCAGCAGCGGTTTTGCCGACCAGGCCGAAGTGCTGATTCATGCACGCCTCGCCGCCAGCGTTGTGAGCGCCACGCGCATGGACCGTCCGGAATGGATCGTTGTCAGCCCCAAGGATGGCCAGGTTTATTGCACCCTGACCAACAACGCCAAACGTGGCGAAGAAGGCCAGCCGGTGGGCGGGCCGAACCCGCGCGAGAAAAACGTCTACGGGCAGATTCTGCGCTGGCGCACCGACCGCGACAATCACGGCTCGAAAAGCTTTGCCTGGGACCTGTTTGTGGTTGCCGGCAACCCGGGCGTCCACGCCGGTACGCCGAAGGGCGGTTCGTCGAACATTACCCCGCAGAACATGTTCAACAGTCCGGATGGCCTGGGCTTCGACAAGGACGGGCGCCTGTGGATTCTCACGGATGGCGATTCGAGCAACGCCGGTGACTTCGCGGGTATGGGCAATAACCAGATGCTCTGTGCCGACCCCGTAACGGGCGAGATCCGTCGTTTCATGGTCGGCCCGGTGGGCTGCGAGGTGACGGGGATCAGCTTCTCGCCGGATCAGAAAACCTTGTTTGTCGGGATTCAGCATCCGGGGGAAAACGGTGGGTCGACGTTCCCTGAGCATCTGCCCAATGGCAAGCCGCGGTCTTCGGTGATGGCGATTTCCCGCGAGGATGGCGGGATCGTCGGCGCCTGACAGGGCCTCTTCGCGGGCTTGCCCGCGAAGGCGTCGGTGCGAACAACACTTACCTCAACCCAACCACTAAAGAAGCCCCGTCTGCGCTACCATGCTTGGCCGGACGCGGCAGCCTGCTGCGCGCAGGAGTCAGCATGGCCCACCCGTTTGCAACGCTCACCCCAGACCTCGTGCTCGATGCCGTCGAAAGCATCGGCTTTCTCAGCGACGCACGCATTCTGGCGCTCAACAGCTACGAGAACCGTGTCTATCAGGTCGGCATCGAAGACTCTGAGCCGCTGATCGCCAAGTTCTACCGTCCGCAGCGCTGGACCAACGAAGCGATTCTCGAAGAGCATCAATTCACCTTCGAACTCGCCGAGTGCGACGTACCGGTGGTCGCGCCGATGATTCACAACGGTGCCAGCCTGCACGAACACAACGGTTTCCGTTTCACCCTGTTCCCCCGCCGTGGCGGCCGTGCGCCGGAGCCGGGCAATCTCGACCAGCTGTATCGCCTGGGCCAACTGCTGGGTCGCCTGCACGCGGTCGGTGCTACAAAACCGTTCGAACACCGTGAAGCGCTGGGGGTAAAGAACTTTGGTCAGGACTCGCTGACGACCCTGCTCGAAGGCAATTTCGTACCCAAAAGTTTGCTGCCGGCCTACGAGTCCGTGGCCCGCGACCTGCTCAAACGCGTCGAAGAGGTCTACAAGGCCACGCCGCACCAGAACATCCGCATGCATGGCGATTGCCACCCCGGCAACATGATGTGCCGCGACGAGATGTTCCACATCGTCGACCTCGACGACTGCCGCATGGGCCCGGCGGTGCAAGATATCTGGATGATGTTGGCGGGTGATCGTCAAGAATGTCTGGGACAGTTGTCGGAATTGATGGACGGCTACAACGAATTCCACGACTTCGACCCGCGGGAACTGGCGCTGATCGAACCGCTGCGTGCCTTGCGCCTGATGCACTACAGCGCCTGGCTCGCACGTCGCTGGGATGACCCGGCCTTCCCTCGCAGCTTTCCGTGGTTCGGCACTGAACGCTATTGGGGCGATCAGATATTGGCGCTGCGTGAGCAATTGGCTGCGCTTAATGAAGAACCGTTGAAATTGTTTTGAGTTCCCAGAGATCCTGTGGGAGCGAGCTTGCTCGCGATGACGGTGAAACATTCAGCACATCATTGACTGACATACCGCTATCGCGAGCAAGCTCGCTCCCACAGGTTTTGTGTTCACAAATGACCTACCTATTCAGTCAGGACATTCGTAAACAAATCTCCTTACAATCCCCTCTTTGTTAGCTGCCTAAGCAAGGATTCTCATGCAAGCCGCCAACCCGCGTCGCGGGTACATCCTGGGCCTGAGTGCCTACATCATCTGGGGCCTGTTCCCGATCTACTTCAAAGCCATCGCCAACGTACCCGCCGTGGAGATCATCATCCACCGAGTGCTTTGGTCTGCGCTGTTTGGTGCTTTGCTGTTGCTCGTCTGGAAGCATCCCGGCTGGTGGCGTGAGCTGCGTGAGAATCCGCGGCGGCTGGCAATCCTGGCCCTGAGCGGCACGTTGATCGCCGCCAACTGGCTGACCTACGTCTGGTCGGTGAACAACGGACGCATGCTTGAAGCCAGCCTCGGTTACTACATCAACCCGTTGGTAAACGTGCTGTTGGGAATGCTGATCCTCGGCGAACGGCTGCGGCGCATGCAATGGCTGGCGGTTGGTCTGGCGGCGGTCGGTGTTGCGCAGCAAGTGTGGCAAGTCGGCAGTCTGCCGTGGGTGTCGCTGGTACTGGCATTGACCTTCGGCTTCTACGGACTGATCCGCAAGCAGGCACCGGTCAAGGCGCTGCCGGGGCTGGTGGTGGAAACCTGGATGCTGGTGCCGATTGCCGTCGCTTGGCTGCTGTTCAATCCGACAGCGAGCAGTGCGCAAGCCGAATTCTGGACCACCTCTGAAGCCTGGTGGCTGGTGGCTGCAGGTCCGGTGACGCTGGTGCCGCTGGTGTGTTTCAACGCCGCCGCACGGCACTTGCCCTACACCACCCTCGGATTTCTCCAGTACCTGGCGCCGACGCTGGTGTTGTTGCAAGCCGTTCTGCTGTTTGGCGAGCACTTGTCGTCCAGCACGCTGGTGGCGTTCATCTTTATCTGGGCCGGTCTGGCAGTTTACAGCGTCGACGCGTGGATAAGCCTGCGCCGCCGCCGCTGATCAGAAAACGTACAAACCTCTACAGGCCACGTCTCCCGTGGCCTGCATCCATCCTTCCCAAGGTTATCCACAGTGTGATCCCCGGCGTTTGTGCGCAAGTCACTGAAACTGCTGGTTTTTTGATCAGATCCTGAAGAGCACCGGCCGACGTGGCCTGGCGAGGTGTCTCTACAGGTTATCCACAGGCAGGTGCACGTATAACTTGGATAACCTTTTCAGGGTTCGCTGCGCAGCACCAACTCGACCATCAGATCGTCCGCCAGGGTTTCCAGGCGCGATTGCAGCACCTCCAACGACAATGTCAGTGGCACCGCAAGAATCGCCTCGGCATGGAACAGCGGCTCGCTGCTCATGGGCGCCGGTCGAACTTCGGTCACCAATTGCTCCAGGTTCACGCCCTGCTCACTCAGCAGACGCGTAATGTCTCGCACAATGCCCGGACGATCATTGCCCACCAGCTCCATGGCAATCGGCTTCCAGGTGCAGGACTGCTCGATGCCACTTTCGGCGATCAGCACGCGGATCCCTTGATCCGCCAATCTCTGTAGGGCGTCTACCAGTTCGTCGTAGGCCTCGGCCGGCACACCCACCCGAAGAATCCCGGCGAACTGCCCGGCCATGCGCGACATGCGGCTCTCCAGCCAGTTGCCGCCGTGCTCGGCAATGCATTGAGCAATGCGCTCGACCTGCCCGGGCTTGTCTGGAGCAATTACAGTGAGTACGAGATGGTCCATGGCGCAGCCCTCTGGTCATGACTTTTGTTATAGAAAAACAAGTATAGGCAAGGGGCTGGTTGTGGCGAGGGGGCTTGCCCCCGTTCGGCTGCGCAGCAGTCGCAAAAATCAGCGAATGCGGTCTATCTGGATAAATGCAGGGGGCCGCTTCGCGTCCCAGCGGGAGCAAACTCCCTCGCCACAAAAGCAACGCCCCATAGCAGGGCACTGAAGATTATGTGTACAAGTTTTTATATTTAACTGGAACAATCCAATAGTTTTTTGAGAACATCCCGTTCCCCGACCTGACCGCAATGCGTCATGGGGTCGCAGAACGACGTAATTAGTCTAATTTTCACAACCGCAATTCATCATGTAGTATGCCGCAGCGCGCACTACATAACGCTGGATCGATGTCTGCCGCAGGTGCCGTCGCAACCCCTGAAAGCCCTGTCAGCAAGGCCGCAAAGCCGTTGATCGGATCGAACCCAGCCGCCAGCAATGGCATGTACTGGTAGATGGGTTTGTGGTTTAAATGGCCAGAGGCTTCATTGTTAAATTGAAGAGCTGAAAAGCGAAATAGCTGAGCAGAGTGAGGCAAGCAATGACTGAACACGTTCAAGTCGGTGGCCTGCAGGTCGCCAAAGTCCTGTTCGACTTCGTGAACAACGAAGCCATTCCCGGTACCGGCCTCACCGCCGACACGTTCTGGGCCGGTGCCGACAAGGTCATCCATGACCTGGCGCCGAAGAACAAAGCCCTACTCGCCAAACGCGATGATTTCCAGGCACGTATCGATGCCTGGCACCAGGCTCGTGCAGGTGTTGCGCACGATGCGGTGGCCTACAAAGCCTTCCTGCAAGACATCGGTTATCTGCTGCCAGAAGCGGCCGATTTCCAGGCAACGACACAAAACGTCGATGACGAAATCGCCCGCATGGCCGGCCCACAGTTGGTGGTACCGGTAATGAATGCGCGCTTCGCGCTCAACGCCTCGAACGCCCGCTGGGGTTCGCTGTATGACGCGCTCTACGGCACCGACGCCATCAGCGAAGCGGACGGCGCGGAAAAAGGCAAAGGCTACAACAAGGTTCGCGGCGACAAGGTCATCGCCTTCGCCCGCGCCTTCCTCGACGAAGCCGCGCCACTGGCAGCCGGCTCCCACGTCGACTCCACAGGCTACAAGATCATTGACGGCAAACTGGTGGTCGCCCTCAAAGGCGGAAGCAACACCGGCCTGCGCGATGATGCCCAACTGATCGGTTTCCACGGCGATACAGCCGCTCCAACCGCGATCCTGCTGAAGAACAACGGCCTGCACTTCGAAATCCAGGTCGACGCCAGCACCCCGGTCGGCCAGACCGATGCGGCCGGCGTCAAAGACATCCTGATGGAAGCCGCGCTGACCACCATCATGGACTGCGAAGACTCGGTCGCCGCGGTCGATGCCGATGACAAAGTGGTGATCTACCGCAACTGGCTCGGCCTGATGAAGGGCGATCTGTCGGAAGAAGTTTCCAAGGGCGGTCAGACCTTTACCCGCACCATGAACGCCGATCGCATCTATACCGCCCTCGATGGCAGCGAACTGAGCCTGCACGGTCGCTCGCTGTTGTTTGTGCGTAACGTCGGTCACCTGATGACTATCGACGCGATCCTCGATAAAGACGGCAACGAGGTACCGGAAGGTATTCTCGACGGTCTGGTGACTTGCCTCGCGGCGATCCACAGCCTCAACGGCAACAGCTCGCGCAAGAACAGCCGCACCGGCTCGGTCTATATCGTGAAGCCGAAGATGCACGGCCCGGAAGAAGCTGCGTTCACCAACGAGCTGTTCGGTCGCATCGAAGACGTCCTCGACTTGCCGCGCAACACCCTCAAAGTCGGGATCATGGACGAGGAGCGCCGTACCACGGTCAACCTCAAGGCCTGCATCAAGGCTGCCGCCGAGCGCGTGGTGTTCATCAACACTGGCTTCCTCGACCGTACCGGCGATGAAATCCATACCTCCATGGAAGCCGGCCCGATGGTGCGCAAGGCCGACATGAAGGCTGAGAAGTGGATCAGCGCCTACGAGAACTGGAACGTCGACATCGGCCTGAGCACCGGCCTGCAAGGTCGCGCCCAGATCGGTAAAGGCATGTGGGCCATGCCAGACTTGATGGCAGCGATGCTCGAACAGAAAATCGCTCACCCGATGGCCGGTGCCAACACTGCCTGGGTTCCATCGCCGACTGCCGCCGCGTTGCACGCGCTGCACTATCACAAGGTCGACGTGTTCGCCCGTCAGGCCGAACTGGCCAAACGTGCTCGCGCTTCGGTGGACGACATCCTGACCATCCCGCTGGCCGTCAATCCAGACTGGAGCACGGAGCAGATCAAGAACGAACTGGACAACAACGCCCAGGGTATTCTCGGTTACGTGGTGCGCTGGATCGACCAGGGTGTGGGTTGCTCGAAAGTGCCGGACATCAATGACGTCGGCCTGATGGAAGACCGTGCGACGCTGCGTATTTCCAGCCAACACATCGCCAACTGGCTGCGCCACGGCATCGTCACTGAAGATCAGGTCATGGAAAGCCTCAAGCGCATGGCGCCGGTGGTTGACCGTCAGAACGCCAGCGACCCACTGTACCGTCCGCTGGCACCGAACTTCGACAGCAACATCGCCTTCCAGGCGGCGGTCGAACTGGTGGTCGAAGGCACCAAACAGCCGAACGGCTACACCGAGCCGGTTCTGCACCGTCGTCGTCGCGAGTTCAAGGCTGCCAATGGCCTTTGAGTAAACGCTGACGCCGGACATGAAAAAGCCCTGATCGAAAGATCAGGGCTTTTTTGTTTGTGCATGCTACTTCTGTGGCGAGGGGGCTTGCCCCCGTTCGGCTGCGCAGCAGTCGTAAATCCTGTGTATGCGGTGTATCAGGCACATTGGGATTGCTGGATTTGGGGCTGCTTCGCAACCCAGCGGGAGCAAGCCCCCTCGCCACAAAAGCTGAGCAGCCTGGAGGTCCGCGCTACACATCAATCCCCAGCTCATGCTTGACCAATTCAAGCAGTTTGCCGCTATCGATGGGTTTGAGCAGAAAGTCCACCACATGCAAATGCATGGCTTCGATCGCATCTTTCACGTCAGCGTCGCCGGAGACGATGATGATCGGCAACGCCGCACGCGCCGAGTCTCGCACCTGGCGGATCAGTTCCAGGCCATCGACGTGCCCCATCCGCAGATCGGTAATCACCAACCCAATCGATGACTTCGTCTCCAGTAACTTGAGCGCCGCTTCGCCACTGGCCGCCGTCATGCAGTGAATGCCGTCCAGTCCCAGAATTTCCGACAGCAATTCCCTGGAGTCCTTATCGTCATCGACGATCAACACCCGCTGCGGCGGTAAGTCTGGTTCCAACATGACGGCACTGAGCGCTTCGCGCTCGGCATCACTCAAAATATCGTGGTCGGACATGGCTCTCTCAACGTTTTCGATTCGATCCCTGACACAGTGGTCAGACATCGCTCAGCAGACTTCAATGTGCACTTCGTCGGAAACATTTCCAATAGACAATGTAGGAGGTTTTTCCCACAGTTGTGTCAGACATTTCCCATATTACGGTCGCTGCACTGCCTACCTAGACTTACGTCCAATGGGCACCCTGCCCGCAGGGGCCGACCATGCCTGTAACGATCCGACACAACAATCAGAAAAAGACTGCGGTAATGGTTATGAGTAAAGCGGACGCCTTCACCCAGGCAGGGAAAACCGCGGTGTTGCAGAACATCCAGGGCACTTTGCAATTCCTACAGCGCTTCCCGCCGTTCAATCAGATGGAAAATGCCCACTTGGCCTATCTGGTCGAGCAATGTCAGCTGCGTTTTTATGGCCCCGGCGAAAGCATCATCAAACCTGCCGATGGCCCGGTTGAGCACTTCTACATCGTCAAACAGGGCCGGGTTGTGGGCGAACGTCCGCACACGGCCAAGGGCGGGACCGAAACCACCTTCGAAATTACCACCGGCGAGTGTTTCCCCCTCGCCGCGCTGTTGGGAGAGCGGGCGACTCGCACCGAACATCTGGCGGCCGAAGACACCTTTTGCCTACAGCTGAACAAGCTGGCGTTCATCAAACTGTTCGCACTTTCCAGCCCGTTTCGCGACTTTGCCCTACGCGGTGTCAGCAGTTTGCTGGATCAGGTCAACCAGCAAGTCCAGCAAAAAGCCGTGGAAACCCTCGGCACCCAGTACTCGCTCAATACCCGGTTGGGCGAATTGGCCATGCGTCACCCGGTGACCTGCAGCCCGATCACGCCTCTGCGTGAAGCCGTGACGCTGATGCACGATCAGCAAGTCGGCAGCATTGTGGTGGTCGATGAGCAAAAGGCGCCGCTGGGTATTTTCACCCTGCGCGACTTGCGACATGTGGTGGCCAACGGCACCAGCGATTTCAATGAAGCCATCGAAGGGCACATGACCCGGGCGCCGTTTTACCTGACGCCGGACCACAGCGCCTTCGACGCCGCGATTGCCATGACCGAGCGGCATATCGCCCACGTCTGCCTGGTCAAGGACCAGCGCCTGTGCGGCGTGGTCTCGGAGCGCGACCTGTTTTCCCTGCAAAGGGTCGATCTGGTGCATCTGGCGCGGACTATTCGCAGTGCCCAGAAGCTGGAAAACCTGGTGGTGATGCGCGGCGAAATAGGCCAATTGGTGGAGCGGATGCTGGCCCACGGCGCGTCCTCGACCCAGATCACCCACATCATCACCCTGCTCAATGACCACACCGTATGCCGGGTAATCGAATTGGTGCTCGCCGAGAAAGGTGACCCCGGCGTGCCATTCAGTTGGCTGTGTTTTGGCAGCGAAGGCCGCCGCGAGCAGACGCTTCACACCGATCAGGACAACGGCATTCTGTTCGAAGCCCGCGACGCGGCCCACGCCGCCGAGATTCGCGGCAAGTTGCTGCCCATCGCCCAACAGATCAATCAGAACCTGGCGCTGTGCGGCTTCAGCCTGTGCAAGGGCAATATCATGGCCGGTAATCCCGAGCTGTGTTTGTCCCGGGCCGAATGGGCGCGACGCTTTGCGGCGTTTATCCGCGAGGCGACACCGGAGAATCTGCTGGGGTCGAGCATCTATTTCGACCTGCGTGTGGTCTGGGGCGACGAGCGAGGCTGCGAGCAACTACGCCAAGGCATTCTCGATCAGGTCGGCGACAACCGCTTGTTCCAGCGGATGATGGCCGAAAACGCCCTGCGTAACCGCCCTCCCGTAGGCCGTTTCCGCGAATTCGTGCTGGCTCGCAAGAATGGCGAGAAAGCCACCCTCGACCTGAAACTCCAGGGCCTCACCCCTTTCGTCGACGGTGCTCGAGTGCTGGCCCTGGCCCACGGCATCGACACCAACAATACCTTGGAGCGCTTTCGCCAATTGGTGGACAAAGAGGTCATCGAACGGCTCGACGGCGCGGCGTACGAAGAGGCGTATCACTTCATCCAGCAAACCCGCATGCAGCAACATCAGCTACAGACCCGGGAGAATTTGCCCTACTCCAACCGCGTCGATCCCGACAGCCTCAATCATCTGGACCGACGCATCCTGCGTGAATCCCTGCGCCAGGCCCAACGCCTGCAAAGCAGCCTGACCCTGCGGTATCAGTTATGAGCCTGTTTTCATGGCTGCGGCCGGTAAGCCCCATTTTGCCCGGCGAACTGCAACAACGTCTGGAGCGCTTGCCTGCCGTGGCCGAGCTGGGCGATTGCAGCCTGCGCGAGCAACGCTGGGTGGTGCTCGACCTGGAAACCACCGGGCTGAACCTGAACAAGGATCGGCTGCTGTCCATCGGCGCGGTGGTGATCGAGGATGGGGCGATCGATTTCAGCCAGCAATTCGAGCGCACGTTGCAATGCACCGAACTCAAACTCGGCCCCAGCGTGTTGATTCATGGTCTGGGCCCGAGCGCCATTGCCGCCGGCAGCGACCCCGTGCAGGCCTTGCTCGAATTCATGGAGTTCGTCGGCGACAGTCCGGTGTTGGCGTTTCATGCGCCGTTCGACCAGCACATGCTGGGGCGTGCGCTGAAAGAACATCTGGGCTACAAGTTGCAGCATCCGTTTCTGGATGTGGCAGACATCGCGCCCCTGCTGTGCCCGCAGGCGCACTTTCGCGAAGCCGGGCTGGACGAGTGGATCGACTGGTTCAAGCTGGAGGTCTTCGAACGGCATAACGCCAGTGCCGATGCCTTGGCGACGGCGGAGCTGGTGCTGATTTTGTTCAGCCGGGCGCGGCAGCAGCAGATTCATAGCCCGTTGAATTTGCAGCAGCGGCTGAGTCAGTGGAAGCGGCGGCGGCAAGCGCCTTCGTTCTAGGCTGCACAAATCTCTGTGGCGAGGGAGCTTGCTCCCGCTGGGGCGCGCAGCGCCCCTAAAACCATTCACCACATTTCCCCAGACACACTGTGTTCGCTGATTTTGCGACTGCTTCGCAGCCGAGCGGGAGCAAGCTCCCTCGCCACAGGTTAGTGTTCGCCTTCGGACTTTGTGGTCGAAACCGCCCGACCAGCGCCAATTGCTTACCTCCCCCGCCTCTGCCACAATCGCGAACAATTCTCGTTACTTAACACTTCCCATTCGGTGATGTTGCGTGTCGTCAGTCCAAAGCCCTCACAGTGAGCTCGTTGGTGCGTTGTATCGCGACCATCGCGGTTGGCTATTGGCCTGGCTGCGGCGCAACGTAGCCTGCCCGCAACGGGCCGAAGACCTGAGCCAGGACACCTTCGTGCGCTTGCTGGGCCGTGATGAATTCAAGGAGCCTCGCGAACCCCGGGCGTTTCTGGTGGCGATCGCCAAGGGCCTGCTGTTCGACTATTTCCGCCGCGCCGCGCTGGAACAGGCCTACCTCACCGAGTTGATGCTGATCCCCGAAAGCGAACAACCGTCGGTGGAAGAACAGCAACTGATCCTCGAAGACCTCAAAGCCATCGACCGCCTGCTGGGCAAGCTCTCGAGCAAGGCCCGGGCGGCGTTTCTGTATAACCGTCTCGATGGCCTCGGCCACGCCGAAATCGCTCAGCGTCTGGGCGTGTCGGTGCCGCGTGTTCGCCAATACCTGGCGCAGGGCATTCGCCAATGCTACATCGCGTTGTACGGTGAGCCGGTATGAGCCCCGTCAGCTCCAAGCCCGTGTCGGCGCAAGTGCTGGATGCCGCGATTGCCTGGCAACTGTCGCTGGATCCCGGCAACGCGGTCGAGCGCGAAGCGTTCGCCAAATGGCACGCCGCCCATGAAGAACATGCTCGGGCCTGGCGTCAGTTGGGCATGCTCGACCAGCGTTTCAGCGTCGCCAATGGCCCGGCCCGCACAGCGTTGCTGCAATCGCGCGAAAGCATCCGGCGCCGGGTGCGCAAGCTCGGCAGCGGTCTGGCCAGCATTGTGGCGGTGATCGGCCTGGCACTGTTCGCCGGTGATCGTTATCTGCCCATCGACTATTGGCTGGCCGACCAGCGCACCGCCACCGGCGAGCAGCGCACTCTACGCCTGACCGACGGCACGCTGATCAACCTCAACACCCACAGCGCAGTGGATGTGCGCTTCGATGAGAAGCAGCGACTGATCGTCCTTCAGGAAGGGGAAATCCTCGTCGAAACCGGCCATGGCGATGCGCGGCCGTTTATTGTCGAGACCCGCGAAGGCAGCATGCGTGCATTGGGAACGCGGTTCCTGGTCAAGCGTGAAGACGAAGGCACGCGTCTGAGCGTATTGAAATCAGCGGTCGCCGCCCATCCCGAATCGAGCCCCGAAGAACAGATCCTGCGTGAAGGCCAGCAAGTGCTGATGCGCAGCAATGGCCTGGGCCCGATCATCACCCTCAACCTCGGCGCCGATGCCTGGACCCGCGGCATGCTGGTGGTGGACAACGCGCGGCTGGAGGATCTGCTCCAGGAGCTCGGCCGCTATCGTCGTGGGCATCTTGGCGTCACGCCGGAAGTGGCCGACCTGCGCATCACCGGCAGCTTCCCCTTGAACGATACCGACAAGGCGCTGAGCGCACTTTTACCGACCCTGCCGGTGCAGATCGAACAGCACACGCCATGGTGGGTAACGGTCGCGGCGACGTCTGAGGCCAAGCCCTAAAAGGTGCTGCGCCTGATCCGCCGCCTTCGCGGCGGTGCGGCGATCCGACAAGCCCGCTCCCACAGGTTTTGTGTCGTTCACAGAACTCCCGCTCGACACAAAACCTGTGGGAGCGTGGCTTGCCCGCGAAGAGGCCAGCAGCCACACCGCACATCACGTATCGAAATTATTTTCATCTTGCCCTATCACTTTTGGATTCTCGTCCGGCACCTAGGCAATTGAGAAATATTTCCATTCAGGAGCCGCTGTATGTCCCGTCCGCTAGACACCGTGTTGCGCCCCCGTTTGCTGGCGGTCGCCATTGCCCTTTGCGCCCCTTTGGCCAGCGGTCCACTGATTGCCGCCGAACAGGCGTCCAGCGTTCGCGCCTACAACCTGCCGGCTGCGCCATTGGCCAGCACCCTGAACCAGATCGCCAGCCAGGCCGGTTTGGCACTGTCGTTGAATCCGTCGCTGGCAGCGGGCAAGACCTCGGCCCCGGTGAAGGGCCCGTTCGATGCCACCGGCGCCCTGTGGGAAGCCTTGCGCGGCACCGGTCTGCAACTGGAACAGAGCAGCGCCGGCACCTACAGCCTGGTGACAGCGCCCGAGGGCGTAATGGCCTTGCCGGAAACCGCGATCATCGGTGCGGGCAACGCCGAAAGCGCTTGGGGCCCGACCGAAGGCTACCTCGCCACCCGCACGGCGGCAGGCACCAAGACCGACACCGCGATTGCCGAACTGCCTCGCTCAGTCTCGGTGGTCACCCGCGAGCAAATGGATGATCGCTCCGTGCTCAGCCTCAACGATGCCCTGCGCTACACCGCCGGGGTACAGAGCAGCGGTTATGGCTCGGACTCGCGCAACGACTGGCTGCTGGTGCGCGGTTTTATTCCGACCCAGTTCCTCGATGGTTTGCCATTGCCAAAAGGCACCTATGTCACGCCGAAAATCGAACCGTGGAACCTTGAGCGCATCGCCGTCCTGCGTGGCCCGGCGTCCTCGGTCTACGGCCAGACACCGCCCGGCGGTCTGCTGGACATGGTCAGCCGTCGACCCGAGGTACAAAGCAGCCACGAAGTGGAACTGCAGGCCGGCAGCAACGAACACAAGCAGATCAACTTCGACAGCACCGGCAAGATCGACGACGAAGGCCAGTTTCTCTATCGCGTGAGCGGCGTGGTCCGGGACAGCAATGCGCCGGTCGATCACATTCCCGACAAACGTTACAACCTGGCACCCAGCCTGACCTGGAACATCAATGACGACACACGACTGACGTTGCTGTCGCAGTACACCCGCGACGACACCGGCATCACCGGGCAGTTTCTGCCGCTGCAAGGCACAAAACTGAGCACGCCCGCCGGCAAGATTTCCCATCACAAGAACCTCGGCGATCCGGACTGGGAATTCTACGACCGTACCTATTACGCGCTGGGTTATGCCTTCGAACACCGCTTCAACGACACCTGGCAGTTCCGCCAGAACCTGCGCTATACCAAGAACGATCTGGAATTTCAGGGCATCACCGCCGGCGGGCAGATCTGGCCAGCCGGCCCGGATGAAGCGGTCAGCGACGACGGCACCATTCAGCGCACCGCCGGCAAAGTCGATGAAGACATCAGCCAGTTCGCCGTGGACAACAACTTCCAGGCCGACTTTCAGACTGGGGCCCTGAGCCACACCTTGCTGCTGGGCCTGGACCACCAGCGCTCCAACAGCAATTCCCGCTGGTTGTGGGGTTCGGCGGGCGTGCCGTCCAGCAACATCAATCGGCCAGTGTACGGACAGGACTTTTCCAACGTCTCCTACTTCACGATGTATGACTACAACCAGAAAACCCAACAGACCGGTCTCTACGCTCAGGACCAGATTGCCCTGGACAACTGGCGCCTGACCCTCGGCGGGCGTGAAGACTGGGTCCACACCGGCACGGTGTTTCATAATCAGAACGATGCGACCAACACTCAGCGCGACAAGAAATTCAGCGGCAACGCGGCGCTCAGCTATGTCTTCGACAATGGCGTAACGCCCTATCTGTCGTACGCGGAGTCTTTCCAGCCAGCAACCGGTGCCGCAATCAACAGCACCGATTCGTTCAAGCCGACTGAAGGCAAGCAATACGAAGCCGGGATCAAGTACCAGCCACCCGGTACCAAAACGCTGCTGACCGCTGCCGTATTCGAGCTGACTCAGGAAAACCTGTCGGTCACCGAAAACAACATCACCCGTCAGGTGGGTGAAGTCCGGGTACGCGGTCTGGAGCTGGAAGCCAGCGGCGACGTTACCGACAATCTCAAACTGGTCGGTTCGTACACCTACAACGACAGCGAAATCACCAAAGGCGCCAGCGCCGAAAAAGGCCAGCGCATGGCCCAGGTCCCGCGCAATCAAGCCACCGCGTGGGCCGACTACACCTGGCACAACGGCGTGCTCGAAGGTTTCGGCGTGGGCGCTGGCGTGCGTTATGTCGGCGACACCTACGGCAATACCACCAACACCGATTGGGGCCACGTCGGCTCCTACACCGTGTATGACGCCTCGGCCCATTACGATCTCGGTCGCCTGAACAGCTCACTCAAGGGTGTGTCGGTGGCGGTGGATGCCAAGAACCTGTTCAACAAGGACTACCTGTCCACCTGCGACGATTTCTACTGCTACTACGGCGACGAACGCAACGTGGTCGCCAGCGTGAATTACAAGTGGTAACGGATTGACCCCATCGCGACAAAACAAGGGTCACGGCGCAGCCGTGGCCCTTTTGCATTTGGATGAATCATGAAAAGCAAAACCATCCGCCGCTGGTCCTGCATTCACACCTGGACCAGCCTGATCTGCACGGCATTCCTGCTGATGCTGGCCCTCACCGGCCTGCCGTTGATCTTCCACCACGAGATCGACCATCTGCTGGGCGATGCCGCCGAGTTGAAATCGATGCCGGCCGATACCCCGCAGCTGAATTTGCAGCAGTTGGTGCAAGCGGCTGAAAAGCATCGTCCCGGCGACGTCATGCAGTATTTCGGTTACGACGAAGAAGACCCTAACGGCGTGATCGCGATCATGGCGCCCACCGCCGGCACCGAGCCGAACTCGTCCCACACCTTCATGCTCGACGCTCGCACCGGCGAAGCATTGGAAATGCCATCGGCCAATGGCGGGGTGATGATGGTCATGCTGCGCCTGCACGTGGACATGTTCGCCGGCCTGCCGGGCAAGTTGCTGCTGGCGTTCATGGGGATGCTGTTTGTGCTGGCGATTGTTTCCGGAACGGTGCTGTACCTGCCGTTCATGCGGCGTTTGAAATTCGCCACCGTGCGCCACGACAAATCCACCCGCCTGCGTTGGCTCGACTTGCATAACCTGATCGGCGTGGTGACCCTGACCTGGGCCCTGGTGGTCGGCGTGACCGGCGTGATCAGTGCCTGCGCCGACTTGCTGATCGCCGCGTGGCGCAACGACAGCCTGAGCGCGATGATTGCGCCTTATCGCGAAGCGCCGCCGCTGACTCAATTGGCGCCTGCAACCCGTCTGCTCGACATCGCCAAAGACGTCGCGCCGGGCATGCAGCCCGACTTCATCGCCTTCCCCGGCACACGGTTTTCCAGCGAACACCATTACGCCGTGTTCATGAAAGGCAGCACCCACCTGACCTCGCACCTGCTGACGCCGGTGTTGATCGACGCCAGCACCCTGCAAGTCACGGCGGTGGCCGAACGGCCGTGGTACATGGACGCCATGGGCATGTCGCAGCCGCTGCACTTCGGTGACTACGGCGGCATGCCAATGAAAATCCTCTGGGCGACCCTCGATGTGCTGACCATCATCGTGCTCGGCAGTGGGGTTTATCTGTGGGTGGTGCGGCGCAAGGTCGCGAAACCTGTGCTCGAAAGTGCGGAGTGCCCTACATGAGGCCGAGACAGTCGAGTTTCTGGAAGGTCTTCGCCACACCAACTGTCATTGCACTGCTCAGTGCCGCGGGGCTGTTTGCCGCGTTGCTGGGCGATGGCGTGTGGGATGCATTGAGCTGGCTCGGGCTGGGCATCCCCGCCATCCTCGCCTTGCGCGGGCTGCTGCAACGCCACTGAATGGCACAAAAACCTGTGGGAGCGGGCTTGTGTGGCGAGGGGGCTTGTCGGAACGCCGCATCGCCCCGTTGGGGTGCGAAGCGCCCCTGAAACCAGTCGCCACGATCTTGAATCAGAACGTGGTCATCGGGTTACGATTGCTTCGCAACCGAACGGGGGCAAGCCCCCTCGCCACACAAGCCCGCTCCCACACTTCGTTCCGTGCTCAACCGTGAGCTCGTGCTTGAGCTCAAGCACTAAAGCGCTATGCTGCCGACACTGCCCATGATCGAGATCGTCGCCATGTCCGCCCCCAGCATGACCTTGTTCCACAACCCTGCGTCGCCCTTCGTTCGCAAAGTCATGGTGCTGCTGCACGAAACCGGTCAAACGAACCGCGTGGCGCTGCAAGCCAGCCAGCTCACGCCGGTCAGCCCGGATCTGGCCCTCAACGAAGACAACCCGCTAGGCAAGATTCCGGCGCTACGTTTGGCCGATGGCAATGTGTTGTACGACAGCCGGGTGATCCTCGACTATCTCGATCATCAGCACGTCGGTAATCCGCTGATCCCTCGCGACGGCTCGGCGCGTTGGCGGCGCCTGACCCTGGCTTCCTTGGCCGACGGGATCATGGATGCCGCGGTGATGGTTCGCTATGAAGTGGCCCTGCGCACTCCGGAAAAACACTGGGACGAGTGGCTCGACAGTCAGCGCGACAAGATTCGTCGCGCTCTGGCATTGCTGGAGGCCGACGCGATTGCCGAGCTGACCAGCCATTTCGATGTTGCGGCGATCAGTGTGGCCTGTGCCTTGGGTTACCTGGATCTGCGCCATCCGGATCTGGAATGGCGCAAAGAGAATCCGAAGCTGGCAGAGTGGTATTTTGAGGTGAGCCAGCGGCCTTCGATGATTGCGACGATGCCCAAGGTTTAGATGTTCGCTGGCTGTACCGGCCTCTTCGCGAACAGGCTCGCTCCCACATTTAATCTTTGGTGTGCACAACCTTTGTGTTCACTGGAGATCTTTTGTGGGAGCGGGCTTGCTCGCGAATGCACCACACCGGATCCAACGGAAACAACCCGGCAATCCGCGTCGCCAACACCTCTCCCACCCGCTGATCCTCACGCAACCCCAACGACCGGCTCATTCCACGGCTCCAATATCAAAGGCCAGCGGCTTGGCGGTTTTTTGCCCGATCCCGTACCAGTCCAGCTTTCGGGTCAGCACCATGAACACGCCCAGCAGCCCGAACAGCAGCAGCGAGCCCATCAACAGCGCGTAATCCTCGGCGCTCAGCAAGCCGTAGAGCAAGCCATACAACGCCGCCAATCCGGCCGAAAAACTCAACCCGTGATGCACGCTGCGCAGCACATGACAGACATAGAAACCGATCAACAATACGCAGCCAGTCGCCGACAGCAGGTACGCCAGGGCAAAGCCGATGTGCTCGGACAGCGACAACAGCAGCAGGTAGAAAAACGCCAGCGCGACACCCACCAGGGCGTACTGCACCGGGTGCACCGCCAGGCTTTTCAGCACTTCGAAGAGGAAGAAACCGGCGAAGGTCAGGACGATGAACAGCAACGCGTATTTGATTGCCCGGTCGCTTTTCAGGTACTGGTCCACCGGGTCGATGAAACTCACGCCGAAGCTGCGACCGCTGAACGCCTCGCACTGACCGCCAGACACGCAACTGTTCAACGCCTCTTGCAGGTTGGTGGAGAAAAACGAAGTCTGCCAGTTGGCGGTGAAACCCTGATCGGTGATTTCACGCTGAGCCGGTAGATAATTGCCGATGAAGCTGGGGTGAGGCCAATTGGCGGCCAGTGAAACCTTGCTGGTCTTGCCCACCGGGAGAATCTGCAACTGGCCGGTGCCTTGCAGGCGCAAGTCGAAACCGAAGGCCATTTCCGTAGGCTGTTGGGTGTCCAGCGCCGGCAGCGTCACGTGCACACCCTCGCCCAACCAGCCCACCTGGCTACCCGGTACAAAATCCAGTTTCTGGCCATTGAGCTCGAGTTTCAGCGCATTCTCGATGCCGCGAATGTCGCTGATACCGACAGCGAGGAACGGTTGGTCGAAGCGGTAATCGGCGAAGTCCTCCTTGATGCCCAGTTGCGCCGGGACCGAGAAATGCCCGCTGATGCGGTTATCGGCATGGAACAGCCGCGCCTCGTAGATACCCCGGGCGCGCAGCTCGGTCTGGACCTGGCCGTCGAGTTCGAAGCGCTCCGGCAGGAAATACAATCGGCCGCGCTCCTCGCCGACATCCTGGTAACGCTGGTTGGTTTTCTCGTTGGTTTTCCAGGTACGCACCGTTTTGCGATAGGGCACCACCATCAGCGGGCCGCTCAGTTGCTGGCTGTAGCTGGAACTGCGAGCGATGTCTTCGAGCACACCGTCACGCAGTTGTTGCCGCTCCTGGATCACGCCGTTGATCATCAGCAACGGGATCAGCAGCAACAGAATCAAAAGGGCAATCGCCCCGAGTTTTAGGGTCAGGCTACGGTTCATGGGACTCTCCCTGTTTGGATGGGGAAAGTCTGGAGTCGGCGTGTGGGAGTTTTATGGGGGGAATGTGGAGAGTGTGTGGAGACTGCGGTGGCCCCATCGCGAGCAGGCTCGCTCCCACATTTGATCTTCGGTTCGCATATATTTTGTGTTCGATGGAGATCCCTTGTGGGAGCGAGCCTGCTCGCGATGGCCACGACTCGGTCCTAAGGCAGGCGCAACGTGACCTCTACACCGCCGTCGACATTACCGATACTCATCGCCCCGCCATGCAACTTGACCACCTCTTCAACGAAGTTAAGCCCCAACCCCGTACTTTTACGCCCACTGTCCGGACGCGGCAGTGAGTAGAAGCGCTCGCTCAAGCGCGGCAATGCATAGTCGGGAATCGCTTCGGCCTGGTTGAATAGCCTGAACTCAATGTACTCATCGATTCGTTTGGCGCTGAACCGCAGCACGCCTCGAGCCGGGGTGAAGTCCAAGGCATTCTCCAGCAGATTGCCCAGTGCCTGACGCAACAGAAACGGCTCGCCAAGCAGGTTCAAATCCGCTGCTATTTGCAGTTCCACACACAACTGCTTGCCTTCGATTCGTGCAGCCTGCGCGCTTAACAGCTCTTCCACCAAACTCGCCAACGGCACGGCCACGCGCTCTTCCAGCCCTTGACGCTGTTCCACCTGTGCCAGGTTCAACAGCCGTTCGATCAACTGTTGCATGCGTGCACTTTCGCTGTCGATGTTGCTGACGAATCGCTGCTGCTGAGCCAGCGGCATTTCGCCTTGCAGTAACTCCGCCGCACCACGGATCGCCGCCAGCGGGCTTTTCAATTCATGGGTCAGGGTGTGCACATAACGCTCGACGTAGGCTTTGCCTTCGAGCTGGGTGCGCATCTGTTCCACCGCCGTGGCCAGTTGCTCCAGTTCGCCGCCACGATAATGCGGCACCTCGACCCGACGACCTTCGCTGACTGCCTGGGCATACGCCGTCAACCGCCGCAGCGCCGCGCTCAGCCACCACGATAACAACGCACCGAACAGCAAACCCAGGCCAATCAGCCCGGCGCCATAAATCAGCAATCGCCGCTCGGTGCGATCAACGTAGGGCTGCAGCGAGCTGTTGGGCTTGGCCACCGTCACCACACCGATGATCTGGCCGTTGTCGCGAATCGGTGCCCCAACGTGCATCACCGACGAGTTCGAATCATCCGGGTTGCTGCGCGTCGAACGAGCGCCGTACTCGCCGCGCAAGGTCAGGTAGACATCGTTCCAGCGCGAGTAGTCCTGGCCCACCGCAATGCCGTTGGAATCCAGCACCACAATGCCCTTGGCATCGGTGACGTAAATCCGGTGGTTGACCTGATTCTTCGGCATGCCCCAGATACTCGCCTTCGGTTGCCGTTCACCGTAAGCCTTGAGCAACTCGGGCCAGCGGTTCTGGCTGAGGGTGCCAGCCTTGAAGTCGTCGCGCAGGATCTCGGCCATCAGGTTGGCGGTGTCCACCAGGGTTTCTTCGGTGGACTGGCGCACGCCGGGGCGAATTTCTTCCATCACGGTGTTGAGCACAAAGTAGCCGGTCAGGCCGATAAACAGCACGTAGACCAGAAAAATCCGGATCCCCAGTGGCATCAGCTGTGCCCCGGGCTATAGCTGTAACCCAGGCCCCGATGGGTCTGGATCGGCTCGGCGTCGGCCTTCACCTGGCGCAGTTTGGCGCGCACGCTCTTGATGTGGCTGTCGATGCTGCGCTCGTAACCGGCATCGGCGGCCACGCCCAGCGCATCGAGCAATTGCTCGCGGCTGAAGACTCGCTCAGGTTGTTCCAGCAGGCATTGCAGCAAACGAAACTCATGGCGAGTCAGGCTCAGCGGCTGGCTGCGATAGCTGATCTGCACCCGTTCACTGTCGATGCGAAACAGCGCGGACGCCGTCTCCGCCACCGGTCGTGGCGCCATGCGTTTGAGAATCGCCCGGACCCGCGCCGCCACTTCCCGAGGGCTGAAGGGTTTGACCACGTAATCGTCGGCACCGATCTCCAGGCCCACCACCCGATCGATCTCTGCATCACGGGCGCTGAGGAAAATCACCGGCACTTCGCTGAAACGCCGCAACTGCTTGCAGGTCTCGAAGCCGCTGATGTCTGGCAGGCCGATATCGAGGATGATCAGGTCGGCCGGCGTGGCGCGCTGATGTTCAAGCGCCGCCGCGCCAAGGCTCAACCAAGTGGTGGTGAAGCCCTCGCCCTGCAAGGCGAAAATCAGGGTGTCGGCAATCGCCGCTTCGTCTTCGACAATCAGGATATGAGGCATGGCGTCCAAGCACGGCAGTTAAGTTGCCGAACGGTGCCCCAAGGCTGATTCGCCGTCAATCAGCAGTCGGGTTTGTCTGCCGTAAAACGCCGTGCCGGGTTCACCGCCGCACCGAATTCACGCAGTGCTTTGGCGCCGATCAGCAGCGGGTAATTGAAGCTGCTGCGGTCGGTGAGGTTGACCTCCACGGTGCGCTTGACGTTGCCCAGGCACAGTTCCAGATCGACCACCGGACGCTTGGTGGGTTCGATCGCTTCCTTGTCATCGTCGTCTTCTTCGGAGCGGGTCTTGATCTTGCTGATCCGCGCGACCTTGTGTTCGTAGACCTTGTTGCTGGCGCCTTTGGTGGCGAGACGGAAACGCACCCATTCGTCGCCGTCGCGAGTGAAGGTTTCGATGTCTTTGGCCGACAGCGACGCGGTCAGGGCGCCGGTGTCCATTTTGGCCTTGAGGACTTCGCCGCCGATTTCCGGCAGCGCGATGTATTCGTAACGCCCGTACAGGGTCGGCTCGGCGGCCAGGACCGGCAGGGCCACGAGGGAAAGCAGTGCAAGGAGGGATTTCACGTAGGGGGCTTCCTTAGGGAATGTGGAGGCATGGCCGAATTCTAGACCGTAAAAAACAACGATAGTTGGTCAGCCTCACGCCTATGTGGCGAAGGAGCTTGCTTGTGGCGAGGGGGCTTGCCCCCGTTCGGCTGCGCAGCAGTCGTAAAACGGTCTATATGGTGTACCTGAAAAATCGCGGGGCCTGGTTTTGGGAGTCCTTCGGCCTCCAACGGGGGCAAGCCCCCTCGCCACAGAGAACTCATAACGCTGGAAGCATAACCAGACAAACGTGAAACATTCGTCACCGCCAATTTGGCCTGTCGCCTGAAGCTGCTTATCATGGCGCGCCCAAACGCTTTCAAGAGTTACTTATGCGCCGCCTGCTCACCGGCTGTTTCGTTACCCTGCTGTTGTTGCTCAACACCCTGGTGCTGTTCGGGCCTTTGATGGTGTTCGCCCTGCTGAAGCTGCTCCTGCCCGGGCGCTTTCGCGATTACGCCTCCTGGACGGTGATGTGGATTGCCGAAACCTGGGCCGAAATCGACAAGCTGATCTTCCGACTGTGCATTCCCACCCAATGGGACATTCGCGGCGGCGACGATCTGCGCCGCGACACCTCGTATCTGGTGATCGGCAACCATCAATCCTGGGTCGATATCCCGGCGCTGATCCAGGCGCTTAACCGGCGCACGCCATTCTTCAAATTCTTCCTCAAGAAAGAACTGATCTGGGTGCCGTTCCTGGGCCTGGCCTGGTGGGCGTTGGACTATCCGTTCATGAAGCGCTACACAAAGGCGTTTCTGGCGGAAAACCCGGAGCTGGCCGGCAAGGATTTGGAGATCACTAAAGAAGCCTGCGAGCTGTACAAGCGTCAGCCAGTGACGGTGGTCAATTATCTGGAAGGCACTCGATACACCTCGGCGAAAAGCGCTCAACAGCAGTCACCGTTCACCCATCTGCTCAAGCCCAAGGCTGGCGGCGTGGCTTTTGTGCTGGCGGCGATGGGTGAACAGCTGGATGCCGTTCTCGATGTGACAGTGGTGTATCCGCAGCAGAAGATTCCAGGGTTCTGGGATTTGATCAGCGGCAACGTGCCGAGGGTGATCATCGACATCCAGACCCGCGAACTGGACCCGGCGCTGTGGCAAGGCGATTACGAAAACGATCCGGTGTTTCGTGAAACGGTCCAGAACTGGGTCAACCAGCTCTGGATCGATAAGGACCGGCGCATCAAGGCGCTACGCACCGAGGGCTGACTCAGCTACCGGTGCCGGTGCCCCAGATCCCGCCCAGATTTTGCAGCAGCGAACCGGCGACGCCTTGCTGACCGAGGTATTGCAGAATCACCGGGGCAAACATGCCGATCATCCCGGTGTCCATGCCCAGGGCGCTAAAGGCGCTGTTCAGGTCGTTGGTGTCCTTGACGTTACCCAGCAAGCCATCGAGCAACGCATTCTTGTCCGAACCGGCGCCGAGCAGCCCACCCAATCCATTCAGGCCACTGATCGCGCTGTTACCGGCGATCTGAGCGAGGCCCGGCACGTTTTTACTCAGCTCGGAGAAGTCCTGGCCGCTGAGCTGATTCCTCGCCAGCCCCAGCATCGCACCGGCGCCGCCGATGGCCTGCTCCGGGGTGATATCGAGCTGCGAGCCCAGGGTATTGAGCAAACCGGCGGCCTTGGGCGCCGCCGCCACGATGCCATCGGCCTCATCGCCTTCATCATCGCCTTCGTCGCCCTGTATCGCCGAAACCGCTTTGGCCGCATCAACGAGGCTGAACTGTGCAAAGGCCGGGCTGGCGGCCAGCGTCGTCAACGAAGCAACAGCCATGAGCGATGCCAGTGCAAAACCGCGTGAAACTTTCATCCAGACATCCTCTAGTGGCATGAAAAACCGCCCGGTAACGAGGCGGAAAAACTGCCGATTTGACCGGGTATCTGGTGGCATGTTCCCCCGTCACGTCGATGAAACGTGAAACCCCGGACTCACGCGATGAATGGCACATGGGGCACCCGGATCTGGCGGAAGAAATGAGGCGAGCCTTTGTGCCGAGGCGGTGATGTGCCCCCCCAAAAAAAACGGCGACCCGAGGGTCGCCGTTTTGCTTTGCTTGAAGCCTTACGCCGCGCTGAACAACTTGTGCGGATCGATCACAAACTTCTTCGGCACGCCCGCATCGAACTCGCCATAACCACGTGGCGCGTCATCCAGGCTGATGACTTCAACACCCACGATGTCGGCAATCTTGATGCGATCCCACATGATCGCCTGCATCAGTTGGCGGTTGTATTTCATCACTGGCGTCTGGCCAGTGTGGAAGCTGTGGGATTTGGCCCAGCCCAGACCGAAGCGAATGCTCAGGCTGCCCATTTTCGCGGCCGCATCCACAGCACCTGGATCTTCGGTCACGTACAGGCCAGGGATACCGATTTTGCCAGCCACGCGAACCACGCCCATCAGGGAGTTGAGCACGGTTGCCGGGGCTTCGTGTTTCACGCCTGCATGGCCGTGACCGCGGGCTTCGAAGCCCACCGCATCGACGGCGCAATCCACTTCTGGCTCGCCCAACAGTGCAGCGATCTGTTCGTGCAGTGGGGTGTCTGTCGACAGGTCGGCGATTTCGAAACCCTGAGCCTTGGCATGGGCCAGGCGGATCGGGTTGACGTCACCGATGATCACCACCGCAGCACCCAGCAGGCGAGCGGAAGCGGCAGCTGCCAGGCCAACCGGGCCGGCGCCGGCGATGTACACGGTGCTGCCAGGGCCAACGCCGGCAGTCACTGCGCCGTGGTAACCGGTGGGCAGGATGTCGGAGAGACAGGTCAGGTCACGGATTTTTTCCATGGCCCGGTCGCGATCTGGAAGTTTCAGCAGGTTGAAGTCGGCATACGGCACAAACGCGTATTCGGCTTGGCCACCGGTCCAGTCACCCATGTCGACATAACCATAGGCACCGCCCGGACGCGCCGGGTTAACGCTCAGGCAGACGCCAGTATGTTGCTCTTTGCACGAACGGCAACGGCCACAGGCAACGTTGAAAGGTACCGACACCAAGTCGCCGATCTGCAGGTTCTCGACACCGCTGCCCTTCTCGATCACTTCACCCGTGATCTCGTGGCCCAGCACCAGACCGGTCTGAGCGGTGGTGCGACCGCGCACCATGTGCTGATCGGAACCACAGATATTGGTGGAAACTACGCGCAGGATGACACCGTGCTCGATCTTCCTGCCGCGCGGGTCCTGCATTTTGGGATAGTCGATTTTCTGTACTTCGACCTTGCCAGCGCCGAGATACACCACACCACGATTACCAGACATGCTTTCACCTCGCTGTTGTTTTTATGTAGCGGTCGCGTCGCCAGGAAGCGGCGGCGCGTTGATTGCTCGGGTTATTGCCTGTGTCTTCTTGCGTTGTCTGTTGGGGCCTCATCGCGGGCAAGCCCGCTCCCACAGTGGATCTGGGTGGGCCCAAGGTTTGTGAACGACCCAAACCCTGTGGGAGCGGGCTTGCCCGCGATGGCGATCTAAAGAACGACGGTGCGATTGGCGTTCAAAAACACGCGTCGTTCAATGTGATAACCCACGGCCCGCGCCAGGGTCAGCCCTTCGATATCCCGCCCCTTGGCGATCAAATCTTCGGGGTAGTGACTGTGGTCCACGGCCTCTACGCCCTGGGCGATGATCGGTCCTTCGTCCAGGTCGTTGTTGATGTAGTGCGCCGTGGCGCCGACCAGTTTCACGCCCTTGTTGTAGGCCTGGTGATAGGGTTTGGCACCCTTGAAACCCGGGAGCAGGGAGTGATGAATGTTGATCGCCTTGCCATCGAGTTTGCGGCACAGCTCCGGCGACAGGACTTGCATGTAGCGCGCAAGAATCACCAGTTCAGCGCCGGACTCTTCGACCACCTGCCAGACCTGACGCTCCTGCGATGGTTTATCGTTCGGGTCCAGCGGGAAATGGTAGTACGGAATCTGGTGCCAGTCGGCCAACGGCTTGAGGTCCGGGTGGTTGGAGACCACGGCGACCACATCCATCGACAACTGGCCGATGCGCTGGCGGTAGAGCAAGTCGTTGAGGCAGTGATCGGCCTTGGAAACCATGATCACCACTTTTGGCCGGTGGTGCGGCGGGGTCAGCTCGAAGACCATCCCGAAGGCGTCACCACGCTCTGCCAAACCTGCGCGGAAAGCTTGTTCGTCGAAGCCATCGGGCTGGCGGAATTCCACGCGAATGAAGAAACGACCCGAGAGCCGGTCATCGAAGGAATGGTGCTCGGTGACGTAGCAGCCCTGCTCGAACAGAAAGCGGGTCACCGCATCCACGGTGCCGAGGACGCTAGGGCAATCGGCGGTCAGAATCCATGTGTCTGGGGCGCGGCTCATAGTGCGGTGACTCCTGTTCGAAAATACCTACGCGACTGCGAAGACCTGTGGCGAGGGAGCTTGCTCCCGCTGGGTTGCGAAGCAACCCCTATTTCAGCAACCGCATTCCTGCAGATGGAACGCGGACTCAGGTTTTACGACTGCTGCGCAGCCGAGCGGGAGCAAGCTCCCTCGCCACAATTACGCCTGAACGCTAAGCCCGTATTCGGCGGCCGCATCCTGCAACCACAACCACCAGTAATCCGAGAAGCTGCGACGGATCAGCAGTTCCCAGGTGTCTTCAGCGGTATGGCGGATCATCAGTTGCGACTTGGCAAACACGGTGCCGACAGCCTTGCCCACCGGGAAGCTGTTGGGGTGCACGTCGTAGCTGGTGGACTTCATCAGCACCTGGCGTACGTTCGGGCCGCTGAGTTCGAGGATCTGTTGGCCACCGCTGACGTTGACGATCTGGATGTGCAGGTCGCCCAGGGCTTTGCGCAATTTCTGCTCGGCGGCGAATTCTTCACCGGTCGGCACGATCAGCAGCCATTCATCCGGCCCCATCCATTGCAGGCTGGTTTCACCCTTGATCACCACGGTCAACGCGGCTGGCAGCTCCAGGCCCAGGGCCTTGTGCACGCCGGCAGCGAACGCTGGATCATGGCCATCGCCACGAATGGTCAGGTGGCCGAGGAGTTTTTTCTCACGCACGATCACGCCGGCGTTCTTGCGGCCCTTGCCCACCAGGCTGGCGAGATCGGCGTGATGCAGCGACGACTCGGCCTTGGCCCCGGTGGTTGGGCGTTGTTGGTAAACATTGGCTGCGGTCATAAAGCACCTGTTCCTGAATTCAATTTCCTGTGGGAGCGTGGCTTGCCCGCGATGGGAGCAACTCGGTCTGCCTGTGGCACCGCGTTATCGTTCATCGCGGACAAGCCCGCTCCCACAGGGGACTGTGGTGTTACACGTTCTGGCGATCGCCTTTCGGATCGAAGAACACCGAAGAAACGATTTCCGCCTCGATCACGCTGCCGTCGGCCAGCGGTGCGAACACCCGCTCACCGATGCGCTTCAGGCCGCCCTTGACCACACCCATGGCAAACGAATAGCCGAGGGAGTTGTGCAGGTAGCTGGAAGTCACGTGACCGACCATGGTCATCGGGATGGTTTGCTTGGTGTTGAACACCAGTTGCGCACCTTCCGGCAGCCATTTGGTCGGATCGATCGGCTTCAGACCAACCAGCTGTTTGCGCTGATCACGCACACAGTCTTCGCGGTTCATGCCACGCCAGCCGATCCACGAGAACGGTTTGGTGCGACCGACACACCAGCCCATGTTCAGGTCGTCCGGGGTCATCGAGCTGTCAGTGTCCTGGCCAACGATGATGAAGCCCTTCTCGGCCCGCAGCACGTGCATGGTTTCGGTGCCGTACGGAGTCAGGTTGTACTTCTTCCCGGCCTCGACGATTTTCTCGAGCACTCCCATCGCGTAGTCGGCCTGCACGTTGACTTCGTACGACAGCTCACCGGTAAACGAAATCCGGAACACCCGCGCCGGCACACCACCGACCAGAGCTTCTTTCCAGGTCATGAACGGGAAAGCTTCGTTGCTCAGGTCGACGTCGGTGACTTCGCTGAGCAGCTTGCGGCTGTTCGGCCCGGACAGGGTCATGGTTGCCCAGTGATCCGTCACGGAAGTGAAGTACACCTTCAGGTCTGGCCATTCGGTCTGATGGTAGATTTCCAGCCATTGCAGCACGCGCGCAGCGCCGCCGGTGGTGGTGGTCATCACGAAATGGTTGTCGGCCAGGCAGGCGGTCACGCCGTCGTCGAACACCATGCCGTCTTCTTTGCACATCAGGCCGTAGCGCGCCTTGCCCACGTCGAGCTTGGTCCAGGCGTTGGTGTAGATGCGGTTGAGGAACTCGCGGGTGTCCGGGCCCTGGATGTCGATCTTGCCCAGGGTCGAAGCATCCAGCAGGCCGACGCTGTCGCGCACGGCTTTGCATTCGCGCTTCACGGCGGTATGCAGGTCTTCACCGTTTTTCGGGAAGTACCAAGGACGTTTCCACTGACCGACGTCTTCGAACTCGGCGCCGTTCTTCACGTGCCAGTGATGCAGCGCGGTGAAACGAACCGGCTCGAAGATATGCCCACAGTGACGACCGGCCACGGCGCCGAAGGTCACCGGCGTGTAGTTCGGGCGGAACATGGTGGTGCCCATCTGCGGGATGGTCACGTTCAGCGAACGGGCGGCGATGGCCAGACCGTTGACGTTGCCGAGCTTGCCCTGATCGGTGCCGAAGCCCAGTGCGGTGTAGCGTTTGACGTGCTCGACCGACTCGAAGCCTTCGCGGGTCGCCAGTTCGATGGCGGCAGCAGTGACGTCGTTTTGCAGGTCGACGAATTGCTTCGGCGCCCGTGCGGTGGCTTTTTCGTGAGGCACCTGGAACAGCGCCAGCGTCGGTTCTTCCAGACGGCTCAAGGCTTTCGGCAAAACGCCTTCGACCTTGCCGAAACCGGCTTCGCTGGCCGCGCGAGCGCCGCCTTCAAAACCGTCGGCCAGCGAATCGCCGAGGCCGTAGACGCCGTTGATGCCACCGACGCACACGCGTTTTTGCGGTGCTTCGCCCGGTACGAAACCGAGGATGTCTTCACGCCAGATCGGCTTGCCGCCCAGGTGCGAAGCCAGGTGAACCACCGGGCTGTAGCCGCCGGAGCTGGCGACCAGGTCGCAATCGAGCCATTCGCCCGGGCTGGTCACGGTGTGTGCTTTTACATCGATCGCGGCAACGCGAGCGGCGGTGACGTGCTTGCTGCCACGGGTCTCGATCACGGCGCTGCCGGTCAGGATGCGGATGCCTTTGGCGCGCGCTTCTTCCACCAGCGCACCGCGAGGGTTGCTGCGGGCATCGGCGATCGCGACTACTTGCAGACTGGCGTCGAGCCAATCCAGCGCTACGCGGTAAGCGTGGTCGTTGTTGGTCGACAGCACGAGCTTTTTGCCCGGTGCCACGCCGTAACGACGAACATAAGTCGACACAGCGCCGGCGAGCATGTTGCCCGGTACGTCGTTGTTGCCGTAGACCAGTGGACGCTCGTGAGTACCGGTCGCCAGCACTACACGCTTGGCGCGAACCCGGTGGATGCGCTGACGCCCCTGGCCAATCGGGGCGCGGTCGCCGAGGTGATCGGTGAGGCGCTCGTGAATGGTCAGGAAGTTATGGTCGTGGTAACCGTTGACGGTGGCGCGCGGCAACAGCAGCACGTCCGGGGTGTTTTTCAGCTCGGCGATGACGCTGGCGACCCATTCGGTAGCGGGTTTGCCGTCGAGGCTTTCGCGGGAATCGAGCAGGCTGCCGCCGAACTCTTCCTGCTCATCGGCCAGGATCACACGCGCACCGCTACGGGCAGCCGCCAGTGCAGCCGCCAGACCCGCAGGGCCAGCGCCGACGATCAGCACGTCACAGTGCTGGTTCATGTAGTCGTAGGTGTCCGGATCGTTCTCGGTCGGCGAGCGGCCAAGGCCGGCAGCCTTACGAATGTACTTCTCGTAGGTCATCCAGAACGATTGCGGGTACATGAAGGTTTTGTAGTAGAAACCCGGTGGCATCAGCTTGCCGCCGACCTTGCCGAGAATCCCCATCATGTCGTTGTTCACGCTCGGCCAGCCGTTGGTGCTGGTGGCGACCAGGCCTTGATACAACGCTTGTTGCGTGGCGCGCACGTTCGGGATCTGCGTGGCTTCGGTCGCACCGATCTGCAGCACAGCATTCGGCTCTTCGGCACCGGCGGCGAAGATGCCGCGCGGGCGCGAATACTTGAAGCTGCGGCCGATGATGTCGACACCGTTGGCCAGCAAGGCTGCGGCCAGGGAATCACCTTCAAAGCCTTTGTAGACCTGGCCGTTAAAGGTGAAGCTCAGCACTTTGTTACGGTCGATGCGTCCGCCGTTGGACAGGCGATTGATCTGGCTCATACCTTCTCTCCCAGAGCCGTGGCGGCCGCTTTCGGGCTGTCGGTCTTGTCGGTGAACTGCGGCTTGGCGCCGATCTTGTAGGTTTCGAGAATCTCGTAGGTCACGGTGTCACGGGTGACGTTGAAGTACTGACGGCAACCGGCAACGTGATCCCACAGCTCGTGGTGCAGACCGCGCGGGTTATCGCGGAAGAACATGTAGTCGCCCCACTCCTCGTCGGTGCAGGTGTTCGGATCCAGTGGACGCGGGATGTGCGCCTGGCCGGATGCATGGAATTCCTCTTCGGAGCGCAGTTCGCCGCAGTGAGGACAGAAGATATGCAACATGGGGATTTCTCCTGTTAGTGGGCAACCGCAGCAGCGCCGTGTTCGTCGATCAACGCACCGTTGTGGAAACGGTCGATGGAGAAAGGTGCAGCCAATGGGTGCATTTCACCCTTGGCCAGGCTGGCGGCAAATACGTTGCCCGAGCCAGGTGTTGCCTTGAAGCCACCGGTGCCCCAACCGCAGTTGAAGAACATGTTCGGTACCGGGGTTTTCGAGATGATCGGGCATGCATCCGGCGTGGTGTCGACGATGCCGCCCCACTGACGGTTCATGCGCACGCGGGACAACACCGGGAACATCTCGACGATGGCTTGAATGGTGTGTTCGATCACCGGGTACGAACCACGCTGGCCGTAGCCGTTGTAGCCGTCGATACCGGCGCCGATTACCAGGTCGCCCTTGTCGGACTGGCTGATGTAACCGTGTACGGCGTTGGACATGATCACGCTGTCGATAATCGGCTTGATCGGCTCGGACACCAGCGCTTGCAGCGGGTGCGATTCGATCGGCAGACGGAAACCGGCGAGTTTGGCCATGTGCCCGGAGTTACCGGCGGTGACCACACCGACGCGCTTGGCGCCGATGAAGCCCTTGTTGGTTTCAACGCCGATGCACACACCGTTTTCCTTACGGAAACCGATCACTTCGGTCTGTTGAATCAAGTCGACACCCAAGGCGTCAGCGGCACGGGCAAAGCCCCAGGCCACGGCATCGTGACGGGCCACGCCGCCGCGACGCTGGACGGTTGCGCCCATCACCGGGTAGCGAGTGTTCTTGGAGCAGTCGAGGTACGGAATCTCGTCGGCTACCTGTTTGGCATCGAGCAGTTCGCCGTCCACGCCATTGAGGCGGTTGGCGCTGACCCGACGCTCGGAATCACGAATGTCCTGCAGGGTGTGGCACAGGTTGTAAACGCCACGCTGGGAGAACATCACGTTGTAGTTCAGGTCCTGGGACAGGCCTTCCCACAGTTTCATCGCGTGTTCGTACAGGTGCGCCGACTCGTCCCACAGGTAGTTGGAGCGCACGATGGTGGTGTTGCGCGCGGTGTTACCGCCGCCCAGCCAGCCTTTTTCGACCACGGCCACGTTAGTGATGCCGTGCTCTTTGGCGAGGTAGTAGGCGGTCGCCAGACCATGCCCGCCACCGCCGACGATGACCACGTCATAGACCTTTTTAGGGGTCGGCGTGCGCCACATCTTCTGCCAGTTTTCGTGATGGCTGAGGGAGTGTTTGAAGAGGCCGAAGCCCGAATAGCGTTGCATAGTCATTTACTCCAAAACCGCGCTCAGCGATAAACCGGGAAGTCCGCGCACAGGGCTGCCACTTGCTGCGCGACATTGGCCTCGACATCGGCATCGCCGAGGTTGTCGAGGATGTCGCAGATCCAGCCGGCCAGCGTGACGCACTGGGTAACCTTGAAGCCGCGAGTGGTCACCGCCGGGGTGCCGATACGCAGGCCGGAGGTCACGAACGGCGACTGTGGATCGTTCGGGACAGCGTTCTTGTTCACGGTGATGTGGGCGCGACCGAGTGCTGCGTCCGCCTCTTTGCCGGTGAGGCCCTGACGGATCAGGCTGACCAGGAACAGGTGGTTATCGGTACCGCCGGACACTACATCGTAGCCGCGTTTGATAAATACGCCGGCCATGGCCTGGGCGTTATCGATCACTTGCTGCTGATAAGCCTTGAAGCCAGGCTCCAGCGCTTCCTTGAAGCACACCGCCTTACCAGCGATCACGTGCATCAGCGGGCCGCCCTGGGCACCGGGGAAAACTGCCGCGTTGAGCTTCTTCTCGATTTCTTCGTTGGACTTGGCCAGGATCAACCCGCCACGTGGACCGCGCAGGGTCTTGTGGGTAGTGGTGGTGACCACATCGGCGTAAGGCAGCGGGTTCGGGTACAGGCCGGCAGCGACCAGACCGGCAACGTGGGCCATGTCGACGAACAACAGCGCACCGACCTTGTCGGCGATCTGGCGGAAGCGCGGGAAGTCGAGGGTCTTGGAGTAAGCCGAGAAGCCGGCAACGATCATCTTCGGCTTGCACTCGACGGCCAGACGCTCGACTTCGTCGTAATCGATCAACCCGGTTTTGGTGTCGATGCCGTACTGCACGGCGTTGTACAGCTTGCCCGAGGACGACACTTTGGCACCGTGGGTCAGGTGACCGCCGTGGGCCAGGCTCATGCCGAGGATGGTGTCGCCGGCTTGCAGCAGCGCCAGGTACACGGCGCTGTTAGCCGAGGAACCGGAGTGCGGCTGAACGTTGGCGTAATCGGCGCCGAACAATTGCTTGGCGCGCTCAATGGCCAGGGCTTCAACCTTGTCGACGTGCTCGCAGCCGCCGTAGTAGCGCTTGCCCGGATAACCTTCGGCGTATTTGTTGGTCAGGCCACTGCCTTGCGCTTCCATCACGCGCTTGCTGGTGTAGTTCTCTGACGCGATCAGCTCGATGTGATCTTCCTGGCGTTGCTCCTCGGCATTCATCGCCGCCAGCAGTGCATCGTCGTAGCCCTTGATCTGGTCTTGCTTGCTGAACATCGCGTCTCTCCCAGCGGCATCTATGCGCCATTCGTCTCGGTAAGGCACTGGCGTTTCGGCAGTGCCCTTTGGATGCGATGGTATGACCGGCGCAGACAGTTCAAATGCCTACGGACGCCACGCAAAGGTGCGTTTACGACATGGGCCAAAAAGGCAAGACCAAGGAAGGCTCTTGTGGCGAGGGAGCTTGCTCCCGCTCGGCTGCGCAGCAGTCGTAAAAACGACCAACACGATCAACCTGACGAACCGCATGCACTGGGTTTGGGGCTGCTACGCAGCCCAGCGGGAGCAAGCTCCCTCGCCACAAGAGCATGGGGGTCAGGCAATGAGTTGGCGTAAGGCCAGAAGCACGAGGAAATGCGCGGGATAGAGCGCGTAAGCCCAACGCCGCATCGGCGGTGGCCGGATGCCTTGGGCGTGTCGCAATAGCAACAGCCCCAGCAGTGGCGCGATCAGACAAACGGCAATGCCGAGGATGGCTGCACTGCTATGAAGTCGTGCGGCGTAATACAGCACTTGCCATTGATTGGCCGCCAGACAGACCAGCCCCGGCAGCAGGCTGAAATACCAGGGACGCCTGATCACCAGCAACATCGCCAGCGGCAATAGCACGCCGAAGAAACCGAACATCAATCGCTCCGTGAACAGCGCCGCCAGCAACAAGGCACCTGCCGCCAATAGTCGCGACTGAAGCATCCTGTGCTGCCAGCCACGCGCCACCAACAGACCAAGGACCAACGTGGGCAACACGTTTAAGGTGTCGTGATCAGGAATGTACATCCGGTAGGGGATTTCGCTCAGCGCGCTAAACAGCAACAACCAACCGAGGTAGCGCCACTGGTCGTCGGTCGTTATTGCATGTGCCCTCGATAGATTTGCTGCCATCGCCAGACAGAACCACGGGAACGCCAATCTGCCCGGCACATACAGCTGATCGATGGAGTAACCGACATATCGCAGATGATCGAGCACCATGCTCAGCAGCGCCAGCCACTTGAGCAGATCCAGCGCACCATCCCGTTGAGTCATGTGCATAATTGCCCGTCAACCGTGTATTTTTCTGACAGCAACATCGCGTGTGCTCCCCGGACGATCTTCGGTAAAGTGCGCACCATCATTGACCAACGAAGCGCCACAAGCGCCTCGATCACGGAAGCAGGCCATGACCGACAAGAGCCAACAATTCGCCAGCGACAACTATTCCGGTATCTGCCCTGAAGCCTGGGCTGCCATGGAACAGGCCAACCACGGCCACCAGCGCGCTTACGGCGACGATGAGTGGACCGCACGCGCCTCAGATCAATTCCGCAAACTGTTCGAAACCGACTGCGAGGTGTTCTTCGCCTTCAACGGCACCGCGGCCAACTCGTTGGCCCTGTCGTCACTGTGCCAGAGTTACCACAGCGTGATCTGCTCGGAAACCGCCCACGTCGAAACCGACGAATGCGGCGCGCCGGAGTTTTTCTCCAACGGCTCCAAGTTGCTTATTGCTCGTACCGAAAACGGCAAGCTGACGCCGGAATCGATCCGCGAAATCGCCCTCAAGCGCCAGGACATCCACTACCCGAAACCGCGCGTCGTGACCCTGACCCAGGCTACCGAAGTCGGCAGCGTGTACACCCCGCAAGAAATCCGCGCCATCAGTGTCACCTGCAAAGAACTGGGCCTGAACCTGCATATGGACGGCGCGCGTTTCTCCAACGCGTGCGCATTTCTTGGCTGCTCGCCAGCGGACCTGACCTGGAAGGCCGGCGTCGACGTGTTGTGCTTCGGCGGCACGAAAAACGGCATGGCGGTGGGCGAAGCGATTCTGTTCTTCAACCACAAACTGGCTGAAGACTTCGATTACCGCTGCAAGCAGGCCGGGCAATTGGCCTCGAAGATGCGCTTCCTCTCGGCGCCGTGGGTCGGGATTCTGGAAAACGACGCCTGGCTCAAATACGCCCGCCACGCCAACCACTGCGCGCAGCTGCTGGCCGAATTGGTAAGCGACATTCCGGGCGTGGAACTGATGTTCCCGGTGCAGGCCAACGGCGTGTTCCTGCAGCTGTCAGAGCCGGCCATTGCCGCGCTGACCGCCAAGGGCTGGCGCTTCTACACCTTCATCGGCAACGGCGGCGCACGGTTCATGTGCTCGTGGGACACCGAAGAAGAACGCGTGCGCGAATTGGCGATGGATATTCGGGAAGTAATGGCAGCCTGAAGCCACCAAGCTCTTGTGGCGAGGGAGCTTGCTCCCGCTCGGCTGCGCAGCAGTCGTAAACCAGCCAACGCGGTCTGCCTGACAGACCGCATGCTCCGGCTTTGGGGCTGCTTCGCAACCCAGCGGGAGCAAGCTCCCTCGCCACATAAAACCCTCATGCAAAATGACCCTGCAAGACTTGGTCTACATTGACTGGCGAGCCGTTTCGATCCGCTCAGATAATAACAATCAGGAGCGTACGCATGTCATTACAAGGCAAAACCCTGTTCATCACCGGCGCCAGCCGTGGCATTGGGCGTGAGATTGCGCTGCGGGCAGCAAAGGACGGGGCCAACATCGTGATTGCCGCTAAAAGCGCCACCCCTCACCCCAAACTGCCTGGCACCATTTTCAGCGTGGCGGCGGAAGTTGAAGCCGCGGGTGGCAAGGCGCTGGCCTTGCAGGTGGATGTGCGCGACGAAATTGCCGTGCGCCAGGCCATGGCCGACGCCTCTGAGCATTTCGGCGGCATCGATGCGCTGATCAACAATGCCGGGGCGATCAAGCTGACCGGCGTGCAACACATCGAACTCAAGCGCTTCGACCTGATGCACCAGATCAACACCCGCGCCGTGCTGCTGTGCAGTCAGGCAGCCCTGCCCTATCTGAAAAAAACCGCCGGCCACATCCTCAACCTGTCACCGCCGCTGAACCTGGCCACCAAGTGGTTCGCCCAGTACAGCCCTTACACGGTAACCAAATACGGCATGAGCATGTTGACTTTGGGTATGAGCGAGGAATTCGCCTCCTACGGCATCAGCGTTAATTCCCTGTGGCCGCAGACCATGATCGCCACAGCCGCCATCGAATTTCAGCTGGGGTCACGCGAGTCGTTCAAGCATGCGCGCACGCCGGCGATTATGGCGGATGCTGCTTACGCGATTCTGGATAGCAGTGGTCGCAGCATTACCGGGCGCTTGCTGATTGATGAGGAGATTTTGCGGGAGCATGGCGTGACCGAATTCGATCATTACCGCTTTGAGCCAGACAGCAACGACAAGCTGATGCCCGACCTCTTTATCGACTGAAAAACACCGTTCCTGTGGGAGCGAGCTTGCTCGCGATAGCGGTGGATCAGCCAACATTGATGTTGGATCTGATTCCGTCATCGCGAGCAAGCTCGCTCCCACAGGGTTCCATGGTGTTTATCAGAACTCGATGCGAACATCGCCCTTCGGCACGCTGCAGCACGACAGAATGTAACCCTCGGCTTCGTCTTCTTCTGTGATCCCGCCGTTGTGTTCCATGTCAACTTCACCACCGAGCTTCATCACCTTGCAGGTCCCGCAAATCCCCATCCCGCAGGCTTTGGGGATCAGCAAGCCAAGCTTGGCTGCCGCCGCATGCACGGTTTCTCCCGGTGCCACACGAATGCTCTTGCCCGAAGCGGTGAATTCCACCTGATGCAGATCTGCCGCGTCGATTTCCGGAGCGTCAGCCGCTTGTTCAGCGTGTTCCACAGCGTCGGCGCGGGCTTCTGGCGGGGTCGCGCCGAAGGATTCTTCGTGGTAACGCGACATGTCGAAGCCAGCGGCTTCCAGCAAGCGCTTGACCGCGCTCATATACGGTGTCGGGCCGCAGCAGAACACTTCGCGCTCAAGGAAGTCCGGCGCCATCAATTCAAGCATTCTGTGGTTCAGGTAACCGCGATAACCGGCCCAGGGCTCACCCATGCCATGCTTCTCGCAAATCAGGTGCAGGCTGAAGTTGTCGATCCGCGACGCCATGTGTTCCAGTTCGCGGTGGTAAATGATGTCTTTGGGCGAACGGGCGCTGTGGATAAACACCATGTCGACGTTGCCGTTGGTGTCGTAGAACCAACGGGCCATGGACATGACTGGGGTGATGCCGACGCCACCGCTGAGGTACAGAACCTTTGGCGCGGTGAAGTCCATGGCGTTGAACAGCCCGACCGGCCCGTGCACCGCCAGTTCCTGGCCTTCATGCAGGGTGTCGTGCAGCCAGTTGGACACTTTGCCCCCCGGCACGCGCTTGATCGTCACCGAAAAGCTGTACGGCACCGACGGTGAGCTGGAAATGGTGTAGGAGCGCATAATCGGCACGCCGTCGATTTCCAGCTCCAGGGTGACGAACTGCCCGGGCTTGAAAAAGAACAGGATTGGCTGGTCGGCCATAAAGCAGAAGGTGCGCACATCCCAGGTTTCCTGGATGACTTTGACGCAACGGACAATGTGTCGACCATTGGCCCAGGTCTGGGTGGTTACCGGGTTCAGGAAGCTGTTGGACATGCTGATCTCCACGGCCGACTGTCGGCCTTCATGTTGGCGATTCTGCGTATAGCGCGAACCTCCCATTTACCTATCTGCGACATTCACATACTTATCGCGACCAGCCCCCAATTACCGGGGGTTGCGCGTCGGGAACAGATTGGGCCATGTCGCCCATGGATAAGGTTCTGGCGAGCGCCGGCCCCACACTCGCCTCAACAGATAACTGCTGTTTTTTGTCTTGCGTCGCATAACCGTAGCCACTATTCGCCGGCCACACCGAATGGCCTTGAGGATTAAATGATGGACGTCACCACTACCCTGAGCCTGGGCGATCCGCTGGAACCCGCACGCAAGGCCACCGCGCAGATGCTGCAAGAACGCGAGCGTACATTCTCGCTGCCGCAGCCGTTTTACTCTGACGAGCGGCTGTTTGATATCGACATGCAGGAAATCTTTCAGAAAGAGTGGTTGATCGCCGGCATGACCTGCGAAATCCCGACCAAGGGCAACTACCTGACCCTGCAAGTCGGCAAGAACCCGATCATTGTGATTCGTGGCGCCGACGGCGTGGTCCATGCGTTCCACAACGTCTGCCGTCACCGCGGTTCGCGGCTGTGCACCAGTGAAAAAGGCAAAGTCGCCAAACTGGTCTGCCACTACCATCAGTGGACATATGAGCTGGACGGTCGCCTGCTGTTCGCCGGCACCGAAATGGGCGCCGACTTCGACATGAAGCAGTACGGCCTCAAGCCGGTAAACGTCAAAACTGCTGGCGGTTACATCTTCATCAGCCTGTCGGAGAACCCACCGGCCATTGATGACTTCCTGTCGACGCTGAACCATTACATGGAACCGTACGACATGGAGAACACCAAGGTGGCGATCCAGACCACCTTGTTCGAAAAAGCCAACTGGAAACTGGTGCTGGAAAACAACCGCGAGTGCTACCACTGCAACGCGTCGCACCCGGAACTGTTGAAAACCCTGCTGGAATGGGACGACGTCACCGACCCGCGTGCCGACCAGGCCTTCAAGGACCACGTCGCTGCTTCGGCCGCTGCCTGGGAAGCCGAGAAGATTCCTTACGCCCACGCCAGCTTCGGCCTGCGTAACCGCATCGTGCGCATGCCGCTGCTCAAGGGCACCGTGTCGATGACGATCGACGGCAAGCAGGGCTGCAAAAAACTCATGGGCCGGATCCAGAACCCGGACCTGGGCTCGATGCGCATCCTGCACCTGCCGCACTCGTGGAACCACTGCATGGGCGACCACATCATCGTGTTCACCGTGTGGCCGATCAGCGCTCAGGAAACCATGGTCACCACCAAGTGGATCGTGCACAAGGACGCGGTCGAAGGCGTGGACTACGACGTGGAGCGCATGCGCCAGGTCTGGGATGCGACCAACGACCAGGACCGTCGCCTGGCCGAAGAAAACCAGCGCGGGATCAACTCCACCGCGTACCAGCCAGGGCCTTACTCCAAGACCTATGAATTTGGCGTGGTGAACTTTGTGGACTGGTACAGCGAGCGGTTGCTGAACAACCTTGGGGCCGAGCCTGCGCCGTACCTCAAAGGGGTTCCGGTCCAAGGCTAAGAGCAAAAGCATCGCGAGCAGGCTCGCTCCCACAAGGATTGGCGGCGTTCACAAATTTTGTGAACACTTCCGCCCACTGTGGGAGCGGGCTTGCCCGCGATGAGGCCGGCACAGTCAGCCCGTTAATTTGAAGACCACCGCACCGACCCATCCTCGCCAATAAACGTCTCTTCGATGTTCTCCCCCACCAGCCGCACCTTCACATAACCGTTCAACACCCGATCCGGATACGCCTCATCCCGCGCATTTTGGGTTTCCGACCACAGCACCCGCGCATGCCCGTTCAGCTCGCTGGCATTGCCGTAGGGAATCGCCCCATGCCCGGCGCAACGCGCATGCAACCCGCCTTGCGCGGCATAGCAGATGCCGTTGTGCAAATGCCCCCAATACCAGTAATCGGGCTCACGCCCCAAGGCATCGCACACTGGTTGATAAAGCGCGGTCTTGTTGTGCCCGGAAATATCAAAGCCCTGGTGATGACTCAGCACCATGATTTTCTTGCGCTGGGGCAGGCTTTTCATCCAGTCGATCTGCGGTTGGTTCAGGGTGCCATCCATATACAGGTTCATGGCGTCCGAGGCATACGCCGTGTCGAGGCCAATCACCAGCCAGTCATCGTTGTACAACGCAAAATAACTGGTGCCTTGCTGCGCCGGAAAACGCTTGGCCAGTTCCTTGAAATAGCCGTGGGCGCCGTTGTACATCTCATGGTTGGAATTAAGAGTGAACGAGCCCTGCGTGCCCATCGGCCAACCGGCCATGTCCACGTCTTCCTGGGAATGGGTGCCGGCGTAATACACATCCCCCAGGTGAATGGTGAAATTGGCCCGGGCCAGTTGCATCTGATTCGCCACCGCCACCGCCGGGGCATGGCTGTCGAACGGCCCGGTGCCCCAGTCGCCGGCAATTGCCAGGGTTACGTCGCGCTCCATTTTCACCAGTGCCGGATCTGTGGCGAACGGCGCGTGATGCCGCAGGTTTTCGATCCACTTCAGCAGGGCCTCGCTCCATAACAGGTCGAGCAGTTCCCATTTGCGGCAACCGAGCAGGCTGCCGTCCTTCAGCACCCGTGTTTGTAGCTCATCAACCGATTGCGGCAACGGGCTGGCATTGCCAATGCGCAGGATCGACAAACCATGAGCCAACTCCCACGGCACGCCCGGCTGATCGTCCGGCAACTCGCCGTGCTTGAGCACGTACTGCGCCTGATCGTGGCCGCGTTTGAGCAGCGCAATGATGGCTTCGAACTCCTGGGGTTCGAGTTCGCTGACGAGCTTCATCCAGGCCATTTCCACGCGCGTGAGCAAACCATGCAGCCGCACTTTGACCTTGTCGTACTCGTGTTCCCAATGACTGACCAATGACATGTCGCTTTCCTCCATCCGTAGTGGAATCACAGGGTTTTCATGAACTCGATGAGCGCCCGCTTATCGAGTTCCGACAGCTGCGTGCCGTACAGATGGCCGCCGTTGTGGTTGCCCTCCAGACGGGTGTCGTATTTGAAATCCGCCGAAGCTTTCATTTGCGCACCACTGGTGACAAAGCCGACCTTGTCCTGGTCGTACACATCGGAGCCGGTGAAGAACACCAGCGGTCTCTTTTCCGGTGGTTGCAGCAAGTCCCACAGGGTCGGTACCGAACCGTTGTGCAAGTACGGCGCGCGTAACCAGACGCCGTCGGTGGGCGTGTTGCTGTAGCTCTGGGTTTTGCGATAGGCACCAAAGTCGAACGGTGCTTTCTTGAAGCCATGGAAAGCCGTCACTAAACCATTGGTGAACGAGTTAAGCCGATGGGGATCGGTGCCCAGTTCATCAATGCTGGTGGTGACCTGACCGGTGTCGGTGCGGCCGAAATCATGGCAACTGGCGCAGTTGTTTTCCCAGACCGGTTTACCCCGTGCGACTTTGGCCTGGTCCAGCGCGAACGGCCAGGCCGGTGCCTTGTGGCCCAGCAACCAGTTGGTCACCCGGTTGAAACTGGCCGGCAACACCGACTCGGGCGTCGCGCCCACGGCCATGGCTGCCGCGTAGTTACGCTCATGGATGTCGTTATTGTTGCCGTCCCAGTGCAGGTACAGCGACTCCCGAGGCTTCTGGTTCCAGACTTGCGGCAAGTCGACGGTGCCGATGGTCGAGTCATCCGGGAAGCCGAACACCACCATTTTCGTCGGGTTGAAGGTGTCGGTACGTCCCGGCCCTTGCGGTGCGCGCAGTCGTTGCCAGGCATAGGCCTGCTTCTGCTTGACCAGCGCGCTGGTGGCCATCGGAATGATCACGTAGCGGTTGTACAAGCGCTCGAAAAACCCGAGCTGGAACTTGCTGTTGATCGCCGTCATCACCGCGTCGGGAGTGAATTTCGGGTCGCTGGCGCAATTGTAGGCAAACCACTGGAAGGCCTGCAGTTGCAGGGTATTGGCCGGCGCGGTAGCCACCGGGATGGCGACGTCACTTGTATTGGCCCGGTAGGAACCGGTGTGGCACAGGGCGCAGTTGGGCTCCACGGTCGGGTAACCGATCTGCCGCTTGGCCATGCCGATCGGCAGGTCCTTGCCGTTCTCGTAGAGGAAACCGAAGACCTCGTAGCCGCCGGGTTTTGGCAGTTTATCCGGGCACATCTGCGGCAATACGGCGAACAGGTAATAGGGAATCCGCGCTTCGATGCCCAGGCCGATGGCGCCGTATTTGTAGTGGTCCTCATCCGAGGCGTATTGCTCTGCCGGCACCACCCGCAGCATCTGGTACCAGGTTTCGTAGCCGATAAACCCCAGCGCCAGTACCACGACCAGCGTGGCAGCCTTGAAGCTGTGCCGCTGCCAGCGTCGCGCCCACGCCTCGCGCCACTCATGCAAGCCGTCGCGAAGCAACGCCAAGGGCCGATTGGCCGGCGCGCTGCCCAGGTAGAGCAGAGTCCCGAGGATCAGGAACATGCTCAGATCGCCCAGCAGCATCGGCACGAACACCTGGGCCTGGTTGCTGGTGTTGATCAGGTAAATCCAGAACGCCACGGCGACCAATCGCGACAACACACACAGCCATGAATGCACGACGTATCTGGGTGCGTTGAAGCCTGACGGCATGTAGAACAGGCTGATCCCCACCAGCAGCATGCCGGCGTTTTCCAGCCACGGATCGGAGAGCTGCGGCGGCATCCCGAGCATTGAGGTCAGCAACGCCGGCGCGAACAGCGCCGGGATCGCGAAGACCATGTTCATCACAATGCCTAGCCAGATGAAGCGTTGAAACCAGCGGATGTAACTGTCCATGGCATCCATTTCCCTTGTCGTCACCAATCCCAGGTCAGCACACGGCTTTTGTGGCGAGGGAGCTTGCTCCCTCGCCACAGGTGAGCAGTGCTAGCCGAGAGCCGTTTTCTCCAGGTGTTGCAGGATGATCGGGTACACATCAAGCACCGCATTCTTGCCGAACATGCAGTCGATATGCCCGTAACCCGGCACCACATGCCGGCTGTAGCGCTCCGCCCCATGGACTTTGCACACGCGGTCATAGGTCTTGAGCGTGCTTTCCGGCAGGTAGCACTGATTGTCTTCGCCGCTGATGAAGCAGATCGGCATGGTCAGCCGGTCGAAGTGCGGCATGTAGACGTCCTGGCCCTTGAAGTCCACCAGATGGCCTTTGCGCAGAATCAGCGCCAGGTGCTCGAAGGTCTGCATGTTCGATTCGCCGAACAGTTCATGCAGGTTGTCATGCAGGGTCTCGTTGAGCGTGTCGTGGCGGTACAGCGACGCGTACATGAAGGTGATGCGATGGCACACCGGGTTGGTGCAGTAGCCTTGAGCCTCGATGCGGGCGTACCCGTTGAGGGCCTTGTCGTAAAGCTTGTTGAACCAGCTCTCCTTGTTGTCGGCATACGCGGTGAGGGATTTGATGCCGATGGCGTCGAGCATCCCCGGAAGGTGCAGACCGGCCTTGAGCCCGGTTGCCGTGGCGACCACCGTATCCGCCGCAATCTGCGAACACACCACCGAACGCACGCCCTGCAACCCGGCCAGCAGCGACATAAAGAACGTCGTAGCGCCGTAGCAATGCACCACGCACTGCACGTCCGCCGCCTTGGTTGCTTGCTGGATCTGCGCGATGGCGGCCTTGAAGTCGTACTGCGCAATCTGGTCGCCGTTCCATTCTTTCTTGCTCGCAGGCAACAGAATGCTCACCCGCAAATCCAGCAGCCAAACGTCGTACTCGTGCTTGCACAGGTACTCCAGCAGGTTGGTCTGGATGGTGTCGGTGGAGAAAATATTCGAGCCCACGCCCAAGCCATGCACCAACATCACCGGCCCTTTGCTGCCGCCCTGATAGCGGGTCAGGCGTAGCTGGACGCTGTCTTCGGTCTGGAAGAAATGCACGCTCGGCGTCGGTGCATCCAGTGGGCGTTTCTGCCGCGGCGGCGCATCGGGGTTGAAGTAGATGTCACCGGCGAACACCCCGCCGTAGCTCTCCCACAAGATGCCGGCGAAGAACTTGCCGAACCGTGCCAGCCCTTCAACGCGCTCACGTTCGTTGCGGGCGTTGAGCACCTTCATGGTGGTCATCTGCTTGGCGAAATCGGCTGGATGGATATGCATCACACCCGAACCCATCACCTCACCGGTCTTGTCAGATCCGCGATACAGCGTCACGTAGAGGGTGCTGGTGTCGTGCCAGACGTTCAGCACTCCATTGTCTTCGGGCACGGTCTTGAACGCGCTGAAGTAATAATCGCTGCCGTCCTCGGCGGTCAGCTTCATGTCGTAATTCATGTGCCGCACGCCGACCTGTTCCTGATACTCCTCGAACAGGTTGAATACGCCATTGCTGGCGGTCAGCGGTTCCCGCGACAGGCCCGGCGCATTGAGCGTGCCGACCAGCGTCGCAGCGTGTTGTGGCTCCTTGATCATGCGATTGAGGTCGTTGGCGGTGATGGTCAGGGTGAACTCGATCGGCGAGTTCTCCGACTCGCCGCGTTTGGCCGCCGCCTCGTAGAGTTTGAGATCGGTGCCCTGAGGCTGGGTGAAGTCTTTGGAGAAATAGCCCTTCATGGTTTCGGTGAACTGCACGCCGAGGGTCGGCGGCGCCACCTGTTTGCGCGGCGCCGAGGGCAGCGTGTAGTCGATATGCCAACCGCGATCGGCAGCCAGCAGGCCCATGTTGCGCTCGCTCACGGCGGAGATGGTCAGCAGCGGATTGACCGCCAGGGAGGTCGGAATCACCGCGCCGTCGGTCACGTACAACCCGGCGTAGACATTGGTGCCACTGACGCCGCTGAACACCTGGCCCTTGTGATTGACCACGCCCTGCTCCGCGTCCTCGCCCATCACGCAACCGCCCAACGGGTGGACAGAAACGATGCTGTGTTTGAGCAGCTCGGTCCAGATCGGGTTCTCGACCCAGATCCCGCCTAATGCCTTGGTGCTCTGGTGCAACCGCTCGTTACCGAGTTTGACGTTTTCCTGCTCGCCAACACCCGGCCAGTCGATGCGCAGCTGATCCTTACTGTCGAGCACCATGCGCCCCTTGCCGTCATCGTGACTCATGATCAGGTAGGTCTGCATGTTATGCAGGGCGCCGTGATACGGGCCGCGAAGGAAGCTTTCGGTTTCGCGCTCGGCGTACTTGAGCTTGCCGCTGAAGCTGTCATCGGTGGGTTTGCCGATCAACCCGGCGAACGCCGCCATGCTCGGCACCATGGGCCGGCCGAGCGCGCCGGGGATCGAGCCTTCTTCGATGACCATGCGGCTGCGCCAGTCGCCTTCGGTGCGCATGTCGATGATCGAGGTGATGCACGGGCCGACCGGTTTCATTTCACTGGCCGGGTGCGCGCCGAAACCGATGCCGTTGATCGCTTGGTCGCAGTTGTGGCCGAAACCGAGAATGTCACCGTTGCCGCTCATGTTCTCGCCGAGTTGATCGGACGTCGCCAGACCTTTGTCCCGAGAACGCAGGAGGATTTCGGTGGAACCCAGGGTGCCCGCCGAAACCACAACGACGTCAGCCTTGACGAATAGCGTCGGTGCCGAGAACTTCTCGCGGCCACTGTCCAGGTATTGGAAATGCACGATCCAGCCGTCGCCGTCGCGCTCCAGGTGCCGCACCTCGGCCTGGCAGAAAATCTCCGCGCCGTGGTTCCAGGCGTCCGGCAGGTAATTCATCAGCGTGGTGTTCTTGGCCTTGTTGTTACAGCCCGACACGCAGTCGCCGCAGTGGTTGCACGGCAGCTGCTCGACGCCAACATGGTTGAGGTTGTTCGGCAGTTTGTCGAAGGTCACGTTGATCGGTGGTTTGTAGAAGTGCGCGCCTTGCTTGAGGTAATCCGCGGACTTTTTGTTGGCGTCCAGCTTGGGCAGGTTCGGCGCGGTGTTCGGATACGGATTGGGCTTGAGCATCTCCCGAGCCCGGGCGTATCCATCCTTGAGCAGCGTGTCTCGATGTTCACGCACCGCCAGTGGCCAACGCGGGTCGTCGAACACACCGGGTTCCGGTTCCAGCGCAACGTTGGCGTTGATCAGCGACGTGCCGCCCAAGCCGCAACCGACCACCACGTTCTGCTGGGCATTGACGTGCAAGTCGAACAGCCCGGTGCGCGAACCGATGTGCCCGTCCGGGTCATGGACTTGCAGTTCTTCAGTGGCCGCCAGCATCGTATTGGGGTATTCGCCGGGCTGGATTTCCCGTCCTCGCTCCAGCAGGCACACCCGCTTGCCGGCCCGGGACAGGCGCGACGCCGCGATCCCGCCGCCGTAGCCGGAGCCGATGACGATCACGTCGTAATGTTCCTTGATGTCGCTGATGGGCGTGGCGATCCGTGTCATGGGTCATTTCCTCTCAGGCAGATGGGCAACTCTGTGGTTGCCTGCAATCGATCGACGAACGAACGCCTGGTCACCGGGCACGGTCGGGCCTCAGTGGCAGTGGCGTCAGGGTATGGGGAAAGGTTTCAGGCGCTATAGACGAGCGCGCTGATTGGCGGCGCGACGATGAATTCGCTTACGCAGCAAGGTCGCGGGTGTCGGTACACAGGTCGTGCAGGGATTTGGGTGCGAGCGATGTGGCTGGCTATCCATCACGCGTTCTCCCTGAACCAGATGTGGATAAGTGACGGCGGTCCTTGTGCCCTGAGAGTGAAGACAGACGACAGATCGAAGTCAAGAAGTGCCTTAGAACTGTATGAAATCTGATCTATCGCGTTGTGGCCTATAGGGGCCGTGGCTTGCAGGGTTTAGCGAACAAGTTATCCACATCTCCACCCACAGCTATTGGGGACAACTGTGGATGAGGGGGCAAATTTATTCACAAAAAACCAAGAAAAACCGTGACTTATCCAGAAGCAGGGTTTTTCGCAAGCATTGATCATTTTTTAATCAGAAGCCTGTAGGCCACGGTTTATATGACGTGCAGAGGATGGCGAACACCTTATCCACAGAAGCGCCAACAGACTTTGGGGGCAACTTTGCAGGTTCTGTGGAAAACCGCTGAAAGCCGCGAGAATTCAGGGTTTGCGGAAGGATCAGGGGGGGAAAAGGGCCAATTGAACATTATTTGATCAACTCACTGAAAGCCACGGTTTATATAGCCTGTAGCGGACAGCGAACATCTTATCCACAGAAGCGCCAACAGAGATTGGGGGCAAGTATCGGCTTACGAACGAAGCCATTCTGTGGAAAAAGCTCGAAAAAACCGGGAGTTAGGCTGGTTGTTTTTTGTACTGAAGGCTGGAGGGCTTGATGGGCATGGGGTGTAGCGAGGGGCGAACATGTTATCCACAGAAGCGCTAACAGGGATTGTGGGTAACATTGGTGTGAACACAATCAATGTTCGACACTGAACCCGTGTGGGATCGCCGCACCGCCACTCCCACACGAACAGGGCTCAGCCTTAAGGCCGATACATCAAATAGGCTTCCCCCGTGACCCGAATCATCGGATGCGGCGTGATCTGGCAGGTATCGACGATCCGGAAGCCATGGCGCTCATAAAACCGTCGGGCACCGGTGTTCGCCGCGTAGTCGATCAGGCTCAAGCCGTTGAGCCCCAACCGGTTGGCACGGTCGTAGGCGTAGGCGAGGAATTGTTTGCCCAATCCCTGATTGCGCCAGCCCTCATGCAGGGCCAGGCTCGAAATATAAAGGGTGTCGGGGACTTCCATCGTGGCATACGGCGCCAGGACCGGATCGGTCACGGGAGCGGCCTGCGGATCGTGACGCATCGCGTAGCTGTGCAGCATGCCGATGACCTTTCCCTCAGCTTGCGCGATCAGGCAGTTCTGATAGGAGAAATCAACGTCTTCACGTGCGTAACGACTGGCACCGACCTCCAGCAGGTCCTGGCCAGGCTGCGCCAGTTGGCTCCAGATGTAATCCGCCGCACCTTCTGATGAAATCTGAAACAAGCGAGCAATCTCCCGCGCATCCGCGCGCAGGGCCGAACGAAACTCAATTGCCATTTACCGGGCTCCACAGGACCGTTAGCGAACCACGCCTTCTTCAATCAGCAACTTGAGAATGGCTTCGGCACCCGCCTGCGCAGTCACGCCCTTGAGCACCTGCCCGCCTCCGCCACTGGCCTTGGCCGTCGCTGCCTTCATGCGGTCTGCACCGCTCTTGGCCTTGATCACTTTCAAGCGTTTGGGCCGTGGCTTGGCCGGTTGCAGCGTGGCTACCGCCAGCAGTTCATCGTCAATCACTTCGACTTCATCCGCCTGCAACACGCCGCGCCGGGCCGGGCCGTAGGCGCTCTGCCGAGGCTTGGGCGCCGCGTTATCCACAGTCGCCAGAAATGGCAGGCGTACTTTCAAGCGCCGACGCTGGCCGCGAGGCAAGGCCTGCAGCACCAGCGCCGAACTACCGTCGATGGATTCGACCTGCGCCAAACCCACCACCAGCGGCCAGCCAAGGCTTTCCGCCAACAGGAACGGCAACATGCCCGAGCCTTCACCAGTTTCCGCCTGACTACCGGTCAGCACCACTTGCGCCCCGGCATCGCGCAAATACGCGGTCAACGCCGGCAGCGCGTCCGCACCTTCCGGTTGCTCCAGCACATGCAACTGCTCCAGGCCCATGCCCAGATAAGCGCGCAGTGCCGGTTCCGCGACGTCGCCGGCATGCAGCACTTGCAGGTTATCCCCAGCCAGTTGCAAACCCAGTTCAACCGCCCGCGCATCCTGCTCGGCGCGGCGTGGCCGGCCGGAGGTCGGGTGGGCGCCGATGGACACCAGGCTGATGATTTTCGTGCTCATAACCCTTTCCTTTCCTTAAGCCGCATCGCGCTTGGCTTCATTGCGGTAAGCCTCTACCGCATCGATCAAGGCTTGAAGAATCTCGGCGCTCTCGCCGATCACCGACAGGTCGGCCCGTTTGATCATGTCGCAACCCGGATCGAGGTTGATCGCCACCACCTTGTCGCAGGCACCGATGCCTTGCAGGTGCTGGATCGCCCCGGAAATACCCACCGCCACGTAAACCCGTGCCGTGACCCAAGTGCCCGATGCACCGACCTGACGGTCGCGGGCCATGAAGCCATCGTCCACCGCCACTCGCGACGCACCTTCGGTCGCGCCCAACGCCTCGGCCGTCCTGTGGAAAAGTCCCCAGTCCTTGACCCCGTTACCGCCGGAGAAGATGAACTCTGCTTCGGCCATCGGAATCGCCGCCGGGTCCACCGCCACCGCGCCCAGATCTTCGATCCGCGACAGGCTGCGTGCTACCGCTGTGGATAACTCCACCGGCAACGCTTCGTGACGGGTTTCGCTGACCGGTTCGGCGCATTCGGCAGCCGCCAGAATCAAGCGGGCGACCGGACGTGCAAGGTCTTGCAAACCAGCACCGGCGCGGCCGATGCACTCCTGATCCTTGACCTGCCAGACCCGCGTGGCCGGGCGTTCGCCCAGTGCGGCGGCAAAGCGTCGACCCAGTTCGCCACCACCGCTGCGGCTGTCCGGCAGCAACCAGTGACGAGGGCTGAACTGGTTATCCACAGCCCGCAGGCCCTGGACGCGTTGTTCCGGTGCATAACCGCTGAATTCGTCGCCCTCAAGCACCAGCAAGCGATCCACGCCAGCCGTGGCGAAGGCGTTTTCCTTGTGCTCACCGAAGACCACGGCCAATACCGCGCCGTCCTTGCCGGCCAACTGATGAGCCAGGCCGAGCAAGTCGCGGTCGTGGCTGCTCAAGCGGCCGCCGACCATGTCCGGTACCACGCTGATGTAAAACGCAGGTTGCGGCACTTGATGCAGCGGCAATTGCACTTCAACCGCGGCCGAGCGTTTGGTCGCCCCGCCCTGCTGAGCGCCGCTGCGGTCAATCCGTTTGATACCGTTGGGGCCGATAAAACCGATGCCATGGGGATTCTTGCGGATGAGGCCGTTAGGCCCCATCCAGCTGTGTTGCGCCGGTTGCATGGCCGCGTGCAGCGGGTGCAAGCGGTTGCGGGCGATCCATTCGGCGCGTGGGTCGCGGCGGATAATGTCGCTCATTAATGCACCTCCGCAGGTTCACGTTTGGCCGGTGCCGATGGCTTTCCCGGCGCGGCGTCTTCAAGCAGCGCATCAGCCACCAGTTCGGCGATGTCCTTGATCAACGGCCGTGGTTCGACCACGCCCTCAAGCATCGCAGTGCACTGTGGACAACCCACGGCCACCAGTTCGGCGCCGGTTTCGCGGATGTCTTCCATGCGCATGTCGGGGATCCGCTGCTTGCCCGGAATGTCGGTGATTGGCGCACCGCCACCGCCACCGCAGCAGCGTGAACGGAAACCGGAGCGTTGCATTTCCTTGATCTCGATGCCCAGGGCGCGCAGTACTTCACGCGGTGCCTCGTATTCGCCGTTGTAGCGGCCGAGGTAGCACGGATCGTGATAAGTCACGCTGCTGCCTTTGTGCTGGCCGAGGTTCAGGGCACCTTCGCCAATGATCTCCGCCATGTAAGTACTGTGGTGCTGCACGAGGTAGTTGCCGTCGAAGGCGCCGTACTCGTTTTTCAGCACGTGGAAACTGTGCGGATCGCAGGTGACGATGCGGTTGAAGCTGTACTTGGCCAGGGTCTGGATGTTGCGTTTGGCCAACAGCTGGAAGGTCGCTTCGTCGCCCAAGCGTCGTGCCACGTCACCGCTGTCGCGCTCTTCAAGCCCCAGCACCGCGAAGTCGACCTTGGCTGCTTTCAGTACTTTGACGAAGGCGCGCAGGGTGCGCTGGTTGCGCATGTCAAAGGCACCGTCGCCGACCCAGAACAGCACGTCGGTGGATTTCTTCTCGCTGAGCAGGTTCAGGTTCAAATCCGCTGCCCAGTTCATCCGCCCGCCCGGCGCGAAGCCGCCCGGGTTGTCGGTGGCAATCAGGTTTTCCAGGACTTCGGCGCCCTTGTTCGGGGTTGCTCCTTTTTCCAGGGTCAGATGGCGGCGCATGTCGACGATGGCGTCGACGTGCTCGATCATCATCGGGCATTCCTCGACGCAGGCACGGCAAGTGGTGCAGGACCACAGGGTTTCAGCGTCCACCAGACCGTTGACGATTGGTTGATGCGGATTGCCACTGTGTTCGCCAATTGCTTTGCCTGGATAAGGGCTACCAGCAAACTTGGCGTCAGTACCGCCAGCCAGGCCAACGACCATGTCCTGAATCAGTTTTTTCGGGTTCAGCGGCTGGCCAGCGGCGAACGCCGGGCACGCGGCTTCGCACTTACCGCACTGCACGCAAGCGTCGAAGCCGAGCAGTTGGTTCCAGGTGAAATCCTTGGGTTTTTCCACGCCCAATGGCGCGGTTGGGTCGTTCAGGTCCAGCGGTTTCAACCCGGTGGAACGTCCGCCACCAAAGCGTTCAGCGCGACGGTGCCAGGCCAGGTGCAATGCACCGGCGAAGGCGTGCTTCATCGGCCCGCCCCAGGTCATGCCGAAGAACAGTTCGCTAACGCCCCACAGCACACCGACGCCGAGGATCGCCGCCACCACCCAACCACCGAAGTTTTCCGGAAGGATGCCGGCGACCGGCAGGGTCAACAGGAAGAACGATGCCGAGAACGCCATCAGGCTTTTCGGCAAGCGCATCCACGGGCCTTTGGACAAACGGGCCGGTGGGTTGCGACGGCGCAGGAACATAAAAATCGCGCCGACGAACATCACCGCCGACATCAGCAGCAGTGCGTAACCGAGGATGCGGTTATGCAGGCCAAAGCCATGCACCAGAATCGCCAGCACAATGGACGCCACCGCACCACCGGCCGTGGCGACGTGGGTGTTTGCGATGTATTTGTCCCGCGCGACGACGTGGTGCAAATCGACCATGTAGCGTTTGGGCATGGCGAACAGACCGCCGATCAGGTCGACTTTCGAAGCCCGGCCCTGACGCCACATAGCCACCCGCCGCAACGCGCCCAGGACAGCCAGGCCCAAGGCAGCGAACAACAGGATTGGAAGAAGGGTGTTCAACATGTGGAGCTCCCAAAGACCGCAGGGTCTTGCAGGTCGAGATGCCTGACTCGGTTCCTGTGGGAGCGGGCTTGCCCGCGATTGCATTCTGTCAGTCACATCTGCATTGACTGACCCACCGCTATCGCGGGCAAGCCCGCTCCCACAGGGTCATGTGCAAGCCGTTAGAAGTCTTTGCACAACCGCAGCGCGTCATAGATCGCCGCGTGGGTGTTGCGCTGGGCCACGCAGTCGCCAATGCGGAACAGCAAGTAGCCGTCACCTGGTTGGCTCAGCGAAGGCTGAGGCTTGATCGCGAACAAAGCTTCGATGTCCATCTGGCCTTTGTTGCGCGAGTCTTCCTTCAGCGCGTAGTAGATTTCTTCGTCTGGACGCACGCCGTTCTCGACGACCACCTGGTCCACCACCCGCTCCTCTTTGGCGCCGGTGTATTCGTTTTCCAGCACCGCCACCAGCTTGTCGCCTTCGCGGTAGACCTTCTCCAGCATCATGTCCCCGGTCATGATCACTTCTTTCGGGTACATGCTGCGGTAGTAAGTCGGGAACGACGTACCGCCGATGGCCACGCCCGGTTTGATGTCGTCGGTGACGATCTCGACCTGGCTGCCCTTGTCGGCGAGGAAGTCGGCCGTCGACATCCCGGTGAACTCGCAGATGGTGTCGTAGACCAGCACGTTCTTGCCCGGCGCAACCTTACCGTCGAGGATGTCCCAGCTGCTGACCACCAGGCCTTCAGCCGCGCCCCAGTGTTCGTTCTGCTCCAGGAACGGATGACCGCCGACGGCGAGTACCACCACGTCCGGACGCAGGTCGAGAATGGTCGCCGCATCCGCCGCCACGCCCAGGCGCAGGTCGACTTTCAACCTCGCTAGCTCAAGCTGGAACCAGCGAGTGATACCGGCGATCTGGTCCCGTTGTGGAGCTTTCGACGCGGTAGTGATCTGCCCGCCGATGAATTCCTTCTTCTCGAACAGGGTCACATCGTGGCCACGTTCGGCCGACACGCGAGCCGCTTCCATCCCGGCAGGACCGGCACCGACCACCACGACTTTGCGCTTCACACCGGTCGACTTCTCGATGATGTGCGGCACGCCCATGTATTCACGGGAAGTCGCGGCGTTCTGAATGCACAAGACGTCCAGACCCTGGTACTGACGGTCGATGCAATAGTTGGCGCCGACGCATTGTTTGATCTGGTCCACCTGGCCCATTTTGATCTTGGCGATCAAATGCGGGTCAGCGATGTGGGCGCGGGTCATGCCGACCATGTCGACGTAACCGCCCTCCAGAATACGGGTTGCCTGGTTCGGATCCTTGATGTTCTGCGCATGCAGCACCGGAGCCTTCACCACTTCCTTGATACCGGCGGCCAAATGCAAGAATGGCTCCGGTGGATAACTCATGTTCGGAATAACGTTGGCCAGGGTGTTGTGGGTGTCGCAACCCGAGCCCACGACACCGATGAAGTCGATCATGCCGGTGTCGTCGTAGTACTTGGCGATCTGTTTCATGTCCTCGTGGGACAAGCCATCCGGGTGGAATTCATCACCGCACAGACGGATGCCGACGCAGAAGTCCGGACCGACTTCCTTGCGCACAGCCTTGATTACTTCCAGGCCGAAACGCATGCGGTTTTCGAAGCTGCCACCCCATTCGTCGGTACGCTTGTTGACGCGCGGGCTCCAGAACTGGTCGATCATGTGCTGGTGCACAGCGGACAGTTCGACGCCGTCCAGGCCACCGGCCTTGGCCCGCGCCGCTGCGCTGGCGTAGTTGCCGATCACCCGCCAGATTTCTTCCGGCTCAATGGTTTTGCAGGTCGCGCGGTGCACCGGCTCACGGATGCCCGACGGCGACAGCAGGGTTGGCCAATGCTCGCCGTCCCAGCGCGAACGTCGGCCCATGTGGGTAATCTGGATCATGATCTTGGCGCCATGCTTGTGCATGGCGTCGGCCAGGTTCTGGAAGTGCGGAATGATCCGGTCGTCGGCCAGGTTGACCGACTTCCACCAGCCTTGCGGGCTGTCGATGGCCACGCTGGAGGAACCGCCGCAAATCGCCAGGCCGATCCCGCCCTTGGCTTTCTCTTCGTAATACTTGACGTACCGGTCGGTGGTCATGCCGCCGTCGGTGGCGTAGACCTCGGCGTGCGCGGTGCTGAGCACGCGGTTGCGGATGGTCAGTTTGCCGATCTGGATCGGCTGGAACATTGCTTCGAAAGCCATGGCGGGGTCCTCGACTTACAACGGCTTGACGGTGAACAAACCGTCGTCGTGGCCTTCTTCGGAGCCACCGTAGACTTGCTCGGCGACTGTACGGATCTTGCTGCCGCGAGCAGCCAGGATCTGGTCCATGGCGCCGGCGAACCAGCCAGTGAACATATAGTCGACCTTGCGCCCGACCTTGCCGTACACGTAGACAAATGCGGAGTGTTCGAGCTTGACGCTGGCGGTGCCTTTGTCGAGGTCGATGTCCTGAATCTTGAACAGGCCCCAGCCGCGTTGCGACAGACGCTTCATGTAATGCTCGAACACTGCGACACCTTCCAGGCCGTGGCATTCAGCTTCTTTTTCACACCAGTGCCAGGCGGACTTGTAGCCGGCCTTGTAGAGGATTTCGGCGTAGGCGTCGGCGCCCAGCACTTCCTCGATGCCCATGTGGTTGTTGACGAAGAAATGGCGCGGCACGTACAGCATCGGCAGGGCGTCGGAAGTCCAGATACCGGTTTCGCTGTCGACTTCGATTGGCAATTGCGGGGCGATTTTGGCCATGGAAACTTAACTCCAGAAAATTCGTTTTGTTGCCCCCGGCACGGACGGCCGAGGGAAAGGATTCAGAGGTGCGGTGGCTTATTCGCCCCAAACGTCTTTGAGGACGTTCACCCAGTTCTCGCCCATGATCTTGCGCACCACCCGCTCGGAATGGCCGCGTTTGAGCAGGGTCTCGGTCAGGTTCGGGAACTCGCCCACGGTGCGGATGCCCAGCGGGTTGATGATCTTGCCGAAGCTGGTCAGACGGCGGGCGTAGCCCTTGTCATGGGTCAGGTATTCGAAGAAGTCCTGGCCATGGCCCTGGGTGAAGTCGGTGCCGATGCCGATGGCGTCTTCGCCGACGATGTTCATGGTGTATTCAATGGCTTCGGCGTAGTCGTCGATGGTCGAATCGATACCCTTGGCCAGGAACGGCGCGAACATGGTCACACCGACGAAACCGCCGTGATCGGCGATGAACTTCAGTTCTTCATCGGATTTGTTGCGCGGGTGAACTTTCAGACCCGACGGCAGGCAGTGGGAGTAGCAGACCGGCTTCTTGGATTCGAGGATGACTTCTTCGGACGTTTTCGAGCCGACGTGGGACAGGTCGCACATAACCCCGACACGGTTCATCTCGGCAACGATTTCACGACCGAAACCCGACAGGCCGCCATCGCGCTCGTAGCAACCGGTACCGACCAGGTTTTGGGTGTTGTAGCACATCTGCACGATACCGACGCCGAGCTGCTTGAAGACCTCGACATAGCCGATCTGGTCTTCAAACGCGTGAGCATTCTGGAAGCCAAAGAGGATGCCGGTCTTGCCCTGTTCCTTGGCCTTGCGGATATCGGCGGTGGTGCGCACCGGAATCACCAGGTCGCTGTTCTCGCGGATCAGCTTCTGGCTGGCGGCGATGTTGTTGACAGTGGCCTGGAAGCCCTCCCACACCGACACGGTGCAGTTGGCCGCAGTCAGACCGCCCTTGCGCATGTCTTCAAACAGCTCGCGGTTCCACTTGGCAATAATCAGCCCGTCGATAACGATGCTGTCGGCGTGCAATTCGGCTGGGCTCATCAGGCTGTCCCCTATTAGCGATTCATGCGCCGAATCGTGTGCCGGCGCTTTGGGGCCAGCATATGCCTGAGGGAGGGGGCAGCCGGGTGCAAAAACGACAGAGGGTTTGCCGAAAGCGTCAATCCGCGACAAAGGGTCGTCAACAGGCGTCATCGCCTACCTGTTCAAGCCCGTCCGCTTGGGCCAGAATTCGCCGCATCACTGGATGCATTACTGAATTAAGGGGCGGCGGCGCAATGAAATCGATCTTCCTGGCTTTGGCACTCATAGCGACTGGCGTACAAGCAGCTGAAGAGGCCGACGACAATCCCTGCGACGCTGTCGAAAACGAAATCCAGACCCTGGAGTGCTCGGCCTACAGCAGAACCACCGCCGAACAGCTGCTGAGCGACAACTATCAAAGCCTGACCGAGCGCATGCAAACGCTTTACGGCAACAACAAGGCGCAACTGACCGACATCACCGCCAAAATCAAAACCGCGCAACAGCAATGGCTGAAAACCCGGGACGCCGATTGCGCAGTGGACGCATTTCCGGCGACCAGCGGTAGCAAAGCGTTCACCATTGCGCAGAACGATTGCGTGGCGCGGATGAGTGACGAGCGGTCGGAGTTTTTGGAGACGATTGGGCAGGAGTGATCCTGAATCGTCCGTCGAAAGCTGGTAGCCCTACCAGCTTTTACCTTCAATCAAGACCTTTCCCACAGGCTTCACCGAGCAAGCCTACAACTCCCGCCGGGTAAGGGTTAAACCAGCTTTCTCGAGCAATATCCCGACAAATATCGTTTGTTGGCCACCTGAAAAATATAAGCAAAGATTAGCAAATCTTATAAAAGACTTATATTCTCCCATGAACAGCATTCACTGGACTCGAAAGGCCGTTAAGCAGCTCTTGAAATTGCATTCCGTTCATCAGATCCAGGTTCGTGATGCCATCACGGCGCTAGCTGGCATGCCTGATGTAGGCAACGTCAAAGCACTGGTTGGTCATGACTACGCCTATCGACTGCGAGTCGGTAGTTATCGGGTCATGTTCGACTGGGATGGCGCGATCAAAGTGGTCAGTATTCAAGAGGTCAAAAAACGCGATGAACGCACCTACTGAGATTCAAATCATCAACGATGCGGAGGGAAAACCGGCGTTCGTGGTCATTCCTTACGCGCAGTATGTGGCGCAGAAGATCGAGCCCGATCTGATCCCCCACGAAGTGGTCAGTCGCATCGTCGATGGCGCGACGCCCATTCGCGCCTGGCGCGAACACCTGAACCTTACGCAGGATGAAGTGGCCAAGCGCATGGGCATTTCCCAACCGGCTTTCGCCCAGCAAGAGACGGTCGCCAGGCCCCGCAAGGCAACCCGTGAAAAAATTGCCGCAGCTTTTGGCATCACCGCCAACCAACTAGAGTTGTAAGCTGAACGCCCGCATCAGGAAAAGGGATTGAAATGAAAATCTGCGGTATCGAAATCAAAGGCAGTGAAGCGATCATCGCCGTGGCCTCCCTCGACGGTCAGGCGCTCAGTCACGTCGCCCTCGCCACGAAGAAAATCGCCCTCGACGAGGACGACGAAGCCGCCAATGTCAAAGTCTTCGCCGCTCAGGTGGCGTCGTTTGTTCGCGAGAACTCCATCGACCGGATCGCGATCAAGAAACGCAGCAAGAAAGGTGAGTTCGCCGGTGGGCCGACCACGTTCAAGATCGAGGGGATTTTCCAGCTGCTGGAAAATTGCGAGGTGACGTTGCTGTCGCCGCAGACCATCAATGCGCAGAACAAGAAGTTCGATTTTGCACTGCCGGAGACGCTGAACAAGTATCAGCATGAGGCTTACAAAGCGGCCTGCTCGGTGTTAATGAAGAAGTAACATTTTCTCTCATCAACACAGATCATTGTGGGAGCGGGCTTGCCCGCGATGGCGGCGTGTCAGTCAACATCAACATTGAATGTGCCGGCCTCATCGCGGGCAAGCCCGCTCCCACAGGTTTCTCGGGTGTCGTCAGAATTAAGCTTTAGCCGTACGTCGGTCTTCACGCGGGCACCGCTCAAATCTCGCCCGATAACTGCGGGTGAAATACGACGGCGATTCAAACCCGCACGCGATGCTCACTTCCAGCACACTCATGTTCGTCTGACGCAACAACTGCCGCGCCTTTTCCAGCCTTAACCGCAGATAGAAATTGCTCGGCGTGTCGTTCAGGTGCAGGCGAAACAGGCGCTCCAGCTGACGCCGGGTCACCTTGATCGATTCCGCCAACTCCAGGGTACTCAGCGGCGGTTCGCTGTGCTGTTCCATCTCCCCGATCACCTGCACCAGTTTCTTGTTGCTGATGCCATAACGCGTGGCAACTTCCATGCGCTGGTGGTCTTTGCGTGGGCGGATGCGCCCGAGTACGAACTGTTCGCTGACCTGGATCGCCAGTTCCGGGCCGTGGGCCTGACCGATGAGGTCGAGCATCAGGTCGATGGAGGCTGTGCCGCCGGCGGAGGTGATGCGCCGACGGTCGATCTCGAACAGCTCCTGAGTGACGCTGAGCTGTGGATAAGACTCCTTAAAGGCGTCGATGGCTTCCCAGTGCAGGGTCAGGCGATGGCCGTCGAGCAGGCCGGCTTCGGCGAGGACGAAGCTGCCGGTATCGATGGCGCCGAGGGTCACGCCTTCGTTGTCCAAGCGGCGCAGCCAGTGCTCCAGCGCCGGGGTGGTGAATTTCAGTGGCTCGAAACCGGCGACTACCAGCAAGGTCGCGCCTTTCTTCAGGGGTTCCAGCGCCGCATCGGCGTTGACCGACATGCCGTTACTGGCCAAAACCGCCCCGCCATCAGCGCTCAATACATGCCAGCGGTACAGCTCACCGCGAAAGCGATTGGCGACCCGCAGCGGCTCGATGGCCGAGATGAAACCGATCGCCGAAAAACCCGGCATCAACAAGAAGTAGAAATCCTGGGACATGGAGCGCACTCGATGGCAGGTAGCGAGAGGGCGGGAAGCGTGTGGACGTTGATACGCCACTTACCGGCGGCATTCAAGAGCGCAGGTCGCTGCAGTGCAAGAGCTGGTCGCCGCAGTGCGTTTTTACGGGGGCTCAGCTGCGTAACTTGGCATCACCGGCACACAAAGATGCCGGAACCCACAATAACGACCTGCCGAGGAACCCGACATGAAACGACTGATCAGCAGCTGTGTTCTTGCACTCAGCGGTACCGCTTTCTTGAGCGCCAGTGTCATGGCGGCCGAACCCGCGTCGTGCCAGAACGTGCGCATGGGTGTAGTGAACTGGACCGACGTAATCGCCACCAGCGCCATGACCCAAGTATTGCTCGACGGCCTCGGCTACAACACCAAACAGACCAGCGCCTCCCAGCAAATCATCTTCGCCGGGATTCGTGACCAGCGCCTGGACTTGTTCCTCGGTTACTGGAACCCGCTGATGACGCAGACCATCACGCCGTTTGTCGAGGCCAAGCAGGTCAAAGTGCTTGAAGCACCAAGCCTCAAGGATGCTCGCGCCACCCTCGCCGTTCCGACTTACCTCGCCGACAAAGGCCTGAAAACCTTCGCTGACATCGCCAAATTCGAAAAAGAACTGGGCGGCAAGATTTACGGCATCGAGCCTGGCTCGGGCGCCAACACCCAGATCAAGGCGATGATCGCCAAGAACCAGTTTGGCCTGGGCAAGTTCCAGTTGGTCGAGTCCAGTGAGGCCGGCATGCTCGCGGCGGTGGATCGCGCCGTGCGGCGCAAGGAAGCCGTGGTGTTCTTCGGCTGGGCGCCGCACCCGATGAACGTCAACGTGCAAATGACTTACCTCACCGGTAGCGAAGACGCTCTGGGCCCGAACGAAGGCATGGCCACCGTCTGGACGGTCACCGCGCCGAAATACGCCGAGCAATGCCCGAACATTGGTCGTTTGCTGAGCAACCTGACCTACACCGCCGAAGACGAGAGCCGGATGATGCAGCCGCTGCTGGATCACAAGGACGCTTTTGAATCGGCCAAGCAATGGCTCAAGGATCACCCGCAAGACAAGCAACGCTGGCTCGAAGGCGTGACCACCTTCGATGGCAAACCGGCTGCTGAAAACCTGAAACTGACCAGTAAATAAACCTGAAATGAATCACCGATTCGCAGCCCGATGCGGGCTGCGAACGGAATCGTCACGCCCTGAGCCACACCTAAGCCACACCTAAAATTCTCGCCTGCAAGGAACCCGCCTCATGAACCACGACGTCATCATCACCTGCGCACTCACCGGTGCTGGCGACACGACCGCCAGAAGCCCACACGTGCCGGTCACCCCGAAACAAATCGCCGCGGCCGCCGTGGAAGCCGCCAAGGCTGGCGCCACCGTGGTCCACTGCCACGTTCGCGACCCACAAACCGGCAAGTTCAGCCGTGACGTGGCGCTGTACCGCGAAGTGATGGAGCGCATCCGCGAGGCCGACGTCGACATCATCGTCAACCTCACCGCCGGCATGGGCGGCGACCTGGAAATCGGCGCGGGCGAGAACCCGATGGAGTTCGGCCCGAACACCGACCTGGTCGGCCCACTGACCCGTCTGGCCCACGTCGAAGAACTGCTGCCGGAAATCTGCACGCTGGATTGCGGCACCCTGAACTTCGGCGACGGCGACACCATTTACGTCTCCACCCCGGCACAGCTACGTGCTGGCGCCAAACGCATTCAAGAGCTGGGCGTGAAGGCCGAGCTGGAAATCTTCGACACCGGTCACCTGTGGTTCGCCAAGCAGATGATCAAGGAAGGCCTGCTCGATAACCCGCTGTTTCAGCTGTGCCTGGGCATCCCGTGGGGCGCGCCGGCCGACACCACCACCATGAAAGCCATGGTCGACAACCTGCCGGCCGATGCGGTCTGGGCTGGGTTCGGCATCGGTCGCATGCAGATGCCAATGGCGGCGCAAGCGGTTCTGCTCGGCGGCAACGTGCGGGTCGGTCTGGAAGACAACTTGTGGCTGGACAAGGGTGTTTTGGCGACCAACGGCCAACTGGTCGAACGCGCCTCGGAAATCCTCAGCCGCCTCGGCGCCCGTGTTCTGACCCCAGCTGAAGGCCGGGCAAAAATGGGCCTGACCAAGCGCGGTTAACCCGAACCTACACCTTATCTGTGGGAGCGGGCTTGCTCGCGAAGAGGCCGGTACATCCGCCACATCTCTTGTGACAGGAACGCCGCCATCGCAGGCAAGCCAGCTCCCACAGGTTTCTCGACCAATCTTCAGGACAGCATTCATGAGCTTTATCACTGATATCAAAACCTTCGCAGCTCTGGGCAGCGGTGTCATCGGCAGCGGCTGGGTGTCTCGCGCCCTCGCCCACGGCCTCGATGTAGTGGCTTGGGATCCGGCGCCCGGTGCCGAAGCGGCGTTGCGCAAACGCGTCGCCAATGCCTGGGGCGCACTGGAGAAACAAGGCCTGGCACCCGGCGCGTCGCAGGATCGTCTGCGCTTTGTCGCCACCATCGAAGAATGCGTTCGCGATGCGGATTTCATTCAGGAAAGTGCACCAGAACGACTGGACCTGAAACTGGAATTGCACAGCAAAATCAGCGCCGCGGCCAAGCCCAATGCCTTGATCGGTTCCAGTACTTCGGGGCTGTTGCCGAGCGAGTTCTACGAGAGTTCGACCCACCCGGAACGCTGCGTGGTCGGGCACCCGTTCAACCCGGTTTACCTGCTGCCATTGGTGGAAGTGGTCGGGGGCAAAAACACTGCGCCAGAAGCAGTTCAGGCGGCAATGAAAGTCTATGAATCTTTAGGAATGCGCCCGTTGCATGTGCGCAAGGAAGTACCTGGATTTATCGCCGACCGTTTGCTCGAAGCGTTGTGGCGTGAGGCGTTGCATCTGGTCAACGATGGCGTGGCGACCACCGGTGAAATCGACGATGCGATACGTTTTGGCGCGGGCCTGCGCTGGTCGTTCATGGGCACCTTCCTGACTTACACCCTGGCGGGCGGCGACGCAGGCATGCGGCACTTCATGGCGCAGTTCGGGCCGGCGTTGCAGTTGCCCTGGACGTATCTGCCAGCACCGGAGCTGACCGACAAATTGATCGACGACGTGGTGGATGGCACCAGCGAGCAATTGGGCAACCACAGCATCTCGGCGCTGGAGCGCTATCGTGATGATTGCTTGCTGGCGGTGCTGGAGGCGGTGAAAACCACCAAAGAGAAGCATGGGATGGCGTTCAGCGAGTAACCCAAGTCAGGGGCCAGCAGGTCTGGCCTCATCGCGGGCAAGCCCGCTCCCACAGGGATCTACTGGGTGGCATAAATTGTATTTACACCTCAAATCACTGTGGGAGCGGGCTTGCCCGCGATAGCGACAGCCCAGTCACCACACATTCTGGATCACTCATCATGCCCATCCTCACCACCTACCAAACCAAAATCATCCCCGACTGGGTCGACTACAACGGCCACCTGCGCGACGCCTTCTATCTGCTGATTTTCAGCTACGCCACCGACGCGCTGATGGATCGGCTGGGCATGGACAGCAACAACCGCGAAGCCAGCGGCAACTCGCTGTTCACCCTCGAACTGCACCTCAATTATCTGCATGAAGTGAAGCTCGATGCCGATGTCGAAGTGCACACCCAGATCATCGGCCATGACCGCAAGCGCCTGCACCTCTACCACAGCCTGCATCTGGTGGGCGGAGACAAGGAGCTGGCGGGCAATGAACAAATGCTGCTGCACGTCGACCTTGCCGGGCCGCGATCCGCACCGTTCAGCGAAGAAACCTTGAGCAAGCTGCAAGTCATTGTCGCCGAGCAAGCCGACCTGCCCGCCCCCGCCTTCATCGGCCGGGTAATCGCCTTACCGCCCGAAAAATAACAAGGAGCTCGTCATGAACACCGCCGCCGCTTTTGCCGATTTCCGCACCTACCCGTTGATCAGCGCGTTGACCGCCGTGCACACCCTGGCGGACCGAATTCAAGTGAAGTGGGCGGACGGTCGGGTCAGCCCTTTTCATCATCAATGGCTACGGGACAACTGCCCGTGCCCGCAGTGCGTCTACACGGTGACCCGCGAGCAAGTGCTGGAAATCGTCGATGTCGCAGAAAATCTGATTCCCGACAGCGCTCGAATCGATGCCGAAGGTTGCCTGTGCATAGATTGGCAGGATGGCCACCTCAGCCGCTTCGATCCAGGCTGGCTGCGAGCCCACGCCTATGACGACGAAACCCGCGCCGAACGCCGGGCCACCAAACCGAAAAGTAAGCTGTGGAACAGCCAGTTGAAGCTGCCGATGTTCGACTATCAGGCATTGATGGACGATAACCATGCCTTGCTGCAATGGCTGCTGACCGTGCGTGACATCGGCCTGACCCAGGTTCGCGGCGTGCCCATGGAGCCGGGCTCACTGAAGCCGATCGCCCAGCGGATTTCCTTCATCCGCGAGAGCAATTTCGGTGTGCTGTTCAACGTGCAATCCAAGGCCGACGCCGACAGCAATGCTTACACCGCCTTCAATCTGCCGCTGCACAGCGACCTGCCCACTCGGGAGTTGCAACCGGGGCTGCAGTTTTTGCATTGCCTGGTCAATGACGCCGACGGTGGCGAGAGCATTTTCGTCGACGGGTTTGCCATCGCTGAAGCCTTGCGTCGGGAAGATCCCGAGGCGTTTCAGGCCTTGTGTGAAATACCCGTGGAGTTCCGCAACAAGGACCGTCACAGCGACTACCGCTGTCTGGCGCCGATCATCGCCCTGGATGCGTTCGGGCAGGTGTCGGAGATCCGCATGGCGAACTTTCTGCGTGGGCCGTTCGATGCTTCAGTCGAGCAAATGCCCAGGCTGTATCGCGCTTACCGACGCTTCATTGCAATGACCCGTGAGGCGCGATTCAGGTTCATGCAAAGGCTCAATCCCGGCGAGCTGTGGTGCTTTGACAACCGCCGAACCCTCCACGCCCGCAATGCATTCGACCCCGCTACGGGTGCCCGGCATTTCCAGGGGTGTTATGTCGACAGGGATGAGTTGTTGTCGAGGATTTTGGTGTTGCAACGGTAGACCGCGTCAACGTTTTTCGCGGGCAAGCCCGCTCCCACAGGTTATTCGCAAGTCCTGTGGGAGCGTGGCTTGCCCGCGATGGCGTCCGCACAGGCAACACAAAACCCTCTGATTCACAGGCAAAAAAAACCCCGATCAAGCCGTGACAGGATCGGGGCAGAGGTGGGTACTGTTGAGGAGCCGTTGCGCGAGGGTGACCAAACCTTCGTGAAGCCAGCTGAGTCCAGTGTGCCCACTCTCCTCGCTCGCAAGTTAGCCGAAAACGACCTGTTCATAGGTATTGCGGCCATTGCGACAAATCGTCCTTGCCGCCACTCCGTACCCCTACGAGAATCGATCCACGACACCGTTCCCTGAAGAAGGATTGCGTCATGATGTACGCCGATTTGATTGACCAGGAAGACCTGTTGGGCCAGCTCAAGGCGTTAGGATTTGCGGTGCCTCCTGGTGCAACCGCTGAGCAGGCCTGCGAATGCGCGGTACGAGGTTTGAACAACGAACGGGCAACGGAACTGCGGACCATGGTCAAGCAGATGTACACCAGCAGCGCGACCATCCTGCCGGCCGTGCGCCAGGCCATTGACCAGCAACTGTTACCCGCATTGGCGCAGTACCAGCAAAGCCGTAGCGCCTGATAGACCCAATCGCGGGCAAGCCCGCTCCCACAGTGGTTTTGCGTCGTATACACAATTGATGCATCGACACAGAACCTGTGGGAGCGGGCTTGCCCGCGATGAAGGCGTCTCGGTTTAGAGCCTTACGCTAGCGAAAGTCGACTCATTGCGCGCCTGACTCAACGCCGACAGCGGCCCGGACAACGGCGATAGCACCAAGGCTTGCGGCAGCGGCATCATCGCCACTTGTTGTGTGGTGTTGGAGCCCACACGCTCGTCACGCGGCGGGATGCCGAAGTATTCGCGGTAGCACTTGGAGAAGTGCGGCGTAGACACGAAACCACACACCGAGGCGACTTCGATGATCGACATCGGCGTTTGCTTGAGCAATTGCCGAGCGCGGATCAAACGCAGTTTCAGGTAGTAACGCGACGGCGAACAGTGCAGGTATTTCTGGAACAGCCGCTCCAGCTGACGACGCGAAACAGCGACGTACACCGCCAGTTCGTCGAGGTCGATCGGCTCTTCGAGGTTGGCTTCCATCAGCGCCACGATTTCCTGCAACTTCGGCTGGTTGGTGCCGAGCATGTGCTTGAGCGGTACGCGCTGGTGATCCTGCTCGTTGCGGATGCGCTCGTAGACAAACATTTCCGAGATCGCGGCCGACAGTTCACGACCGTGATCGCGGCTGATCAGGTGCAACATCATGTCCAGCGGCGCGGTGCCGCCGGAGCTGGTGAAACGGTTACGGTCGAGGGTGAACAGCCGGGTGCTCATGGCCACCCGCGGGAAAGCTTCCTGCATCGACGCCAGGCATTCCCAGTGCACGCTGCAATCGAAACCGTCCAGCAGACCGGCGCACGCCAGGGCCCAGCTGCCGGTGCAAACCGCGCCAAGACGACGATGCTGACGCGCCTGACTTTGCAGCCACGATACGTGTTCGCGGGTCACGGTGCGCTGAATGCCGATACCGCCGCAGACAATCACAGTGTCCAGGGGAGGCGCTTTGTGCATCGCAGCGTCGGGGGTGATCTGCAGACCGTCACTGGCCCAGACCTGACCGCCATCAACGGTGAGTGTGGTCCAGCGATACAGCTCGCGGCCGGACAATTGGTTGGCCATGCGTAGAGGTTCTACTGCGGAGGCCAGAGAAATAAGCGTGAAATTGTCCAGCAGCAAAAAGCCGATGGATTGAGGCGCACGGTTCTGGGGTTGGGCCCCGGAGTTGAACGTCGTCATCGCGGTATCTCCTCACACAAAGCGGGTGATGGCCTCAGGCGGAGGCTCTTTTTATTGCCATCGTTCTCGCGCGGGAGACGGGCTTTGTAATGACAGAGCAATTGCCATGCCTAAAGTTGAATACGTGTTCAATAACTCCTGAAAACGACGTCGCGATGTGTCTGGATATGGCGCGCAGAGATAAGAGATCATAAGTGCCATCAAGGGCTGCAAACCCGCTACCCCGTTGCCTGTGAGCAAATCGGTAGCACTTGTGGGAACAGGGCTGGGACGCTCCTGGGGAGAGTGTCACCGCAAGCACGGTGACGGACGGTTAGGGTCGGCTTGGATCCCTGACCGTGAGTGAGGCGCTTATCTGTAAGCGACGCGCCAAAACGTGGCGTGTTTCGATTCCGGTGTTCACTTAGCGCGCAGTTTTGACTGGTCTGGCCCCATCGCGGGCAAGCCCGCTCCCACAGGATTTGTGGTGTGCCTCAGTTCTCGGCTACACAACGAACCCTGTGGGAGCGGGCTTGCCCGCGATGGGATCAACTCGGTCTCAACATTCAACCGCGCTAACCGCCAACCCACCGCGCGATGTCTCTTTGTATTTGTCGTGCATGTCGGCACCGGTATCACGCATCGTGCGGATTACCCGGTCCAGCGAGATAAAGTGCTGACCATCGCCGCGCAGCGCCATCTGCGCCGCGTTGATCGCTTTCACCGCGGCAATTGCGTTGCGCTCGATACACGGCACTTGCACCAACCCGCCCACGGGATCGCAGGTCAGGCCGAGGTTGTGTTCCAGGCCGATTTCCGCCGCGTTGCACAGCTGCTCCGGTGTGGCACCGAGAATCTCCGCCAACCCGGCCGCCGCCATGGCGCAGGCCGAACCGACTTCACCCTGGCAACCGACTTCGGCACCGGAAATCGAGGCGTTCTTCTTGCACAGAATCCCTACCGCCGCGGCACTGAGGAAGTAATCGACCACGTTGGCGTCGGTCACTGCCTCGCTGAATTTCATAAAGTAGTGCAGCACCGCCGGAATGATCCCCGCCGCGCCGTTGGTCGGTGCCGTCACCATGCGCCCGCCGGCAGCGTTTTCTTCGTTGACCGCTAGGGCGAACAGGTTGACCCACTCCATGGCGCTCAGCGTTGAACCGATCACGTTGGGCTTGTTCAGTTCTTGCAGGCTGCGGTGCAGTTTGGCCGCGCGACGACGCACATTCAGGCCGCCAGGCAGGATGCCTTCGTGTTTAAGGCCTTGCTCCACGCAATCTTGCATCGCACGCCAGAGTTTCATCAGGCCGGCGCGAATTTCCTCTTCGCTGCGCCAGACTTTCTCGTTGGCCATCATCAGTTCTGCAACGCGCAGGTTGTGCTGCTTGCAGAGACTGAGCAGCTCGACGGCACTGGAGAAATCGTAAGGCAGCACGGTGCGATCCAGATCCACCACGCCGCTGGAAGCCTGAGCCTCATCGACGACAAAACCGCCGCCGATGGAATAGTAGGTGTCGCGATGCAGCTCGCCGTGATCGCCTTCGGCAACCAGGGTCATGGCGTTGGGATGGAACGGCAGGTTCTCGTCGATCAGGCGCATGTCCCGAGCCCAGATGAACGGGACCGACAAACGACCGTCGAGCAATAGCGTGTTGGTTTCACGCAGGGCCTCGATGCGAATGCCGATTTGCGACGGATCGATCGCGTCTGGCCACTCGCCCATCAGCCCCATGATCACCGCGTTGTCGCTGCCATGACCGATACCGGTGGCAGATAACGAACCATAAAGCTGAACTTCGATGCGCAGCACCTGTTCCAAAAGACCTTGCTCACGCAAACCTTGCACGAACAGCGCCGCGGCGCGCATAGGCCCCACGGTGTGTGAACTGGAAGGGCCGATGCCGATTTTGAACAAGTCGAAAACGCTGATAGCCATTACTGCTGAACTCCTGGATGTGCCTGCTCCAGACGCAAAAGCGCCCAGTGACGGAGCTGCTACGCTCAAGCTGCAATCCGCCGAGATGGCCGCATCATCAGGCTTTTATCATGTCGTTCAACGTCTCACACCGACGCACTCATGCCCGCTAGCGCCGCAAGCCGCTCATGCAGTGTTTTCGCCGTTTTTTTGCGGATCAGCGAGGCAAAACGGGCTGAAAAAAGCTGTAAACGACGTCACCGACACTGGATGCGACCATCCCTGTACTGGTTACGACGCCCCCTGTAGGCGTCAGATTTTCACTGGTACATGATCGTATCGACTCGATTGCAAGGCGCCGTGGTAGAGCTGTCTCCAAAACGCCATCCAACCGCAACAGATAAGTGCGGTGGTCCAGTCGGAACACTGCCAAAAAAAACACCAAGGAGTCGCCCCTTATGAAAGGTTCCCCGTCGTTGTTGTTGGCCGCCATGCTGAGTCTGCCGTTTCTGGCTCAAGCCGCAGAACCGGCTCAATGCAGCACCGTAAACTTCTCCGATGTCGGCTGGACGGACATTACCGTCACTACCGCCACCACCAGCGTCGTTCTCGATGCCCTGGGCTACAAGACCAAGACCACGATGATTTCCGTGCCGGTGACCTACAAGTCCCTGGCCGACGGCAAGAACATGGACGTATTCCTCGGCAACTGGATGCCGACCATGGAAAACGACATCAAGGCCTACCGTGATGCCGGCACCGTGGACACGCTGCGCGCTAATCTGGAAAACGCAAAATACACACTCGCCGTCCCCGAAGAGTTGTATAACAAAGGTCTGAAAGATTTCGCCGACATCGCCAAGTTCAAGAAAGAACTCGACGGCAAGATTTATGGCATCGAACCGGGTAACGACGGCAACCGCCTGATCCAGAGCATGATCGACAAGAACGCCTTCGGCCTGAAAGACGCCGGCTTCAAGGTGGTCGAGTCCAGCGAGGCAGGCATGCTCTCGCAAGTCGATCGCGCCCAGCGCCGCAACACCGCCGTGGTGTTCCTGGGCTGGGAACCGCACCCGATGAACACTCGATTCAAGATGAAGTACCTGACCGGCGGCGACGAATACTTCGGCCCGAACTTCGGCCAGGCGACCATCTACACCAACACCCGCAAGGGTTACGCACAGGAATGCGGCAACGTGGGTCAGTTGCTGAAAAACCTGGTCTTTACCCTCGACATGGAAAGCACGCTGATGGGCAACGTCCTGGACGACAAAATGAAGCCTGACGCGGCCGCCAAGGCCTGGCTGAAAAAGAATCCACAGGTGCTCGATACCTGGCTCGCTGGCGTGACCACCATTGACGGTAAACCAGGCCTGGAGGCCGTGAAAGCCAAGCTCGCGCAGCCTTGATTTAGGAAGCATCGCTTACGCCGGGCGAGTTCGCTCGCCCGGGCTGTTTATTTCCTTGCATGCGGACGTTCACTACCATGCTGATTGATCAGAAAATACCCTTAGGCCAGTACATCGCGGGCTTCGTTGAATGGTTGACGCAAAACGGCGCCAGCACCTTCGACGCAATCGCCGTGTCACTGGAAACGATGATCCACGGCGTGACTTTCGCGCTGACCTGGTTCAACCCGCTGGCATTGATCGGCCTCATCGCGCTACTGGCACACTTCATCCAACGCAAATGGGGCCTGACCGTTTTCGTCATTGCCTCCTTTCTGCTGATCCTCAATCTGGGGTACTGGCAGGAAACCATGGAAACCCTCGCCCAGGTGTTGTTCGCCACCCTGGTGTGCGTGCTGATCGGCGTGCCGTTGGGCATCGTCGCCGCGCATAAACCGATGTTTTACACACTGATGCGTCCGGTGCTCGATCTGATGCAGACCGTGCCGACCTTCGTGTACCTCATTCCTACCCTGACCCTCTTCGGTCTGGGTGTGGTCCCGGGTCTGATCTCGACGGTAGTGTTCGCGATTGCCGCGCCTATCCGCCTGACCTACCTGGGTATTCGCGATGTTCCGCAGGAATTGATGGACGCCGGCAAAGCCTTTGGCTGCTCGCGCCGTCAACTGCTTTCACGGATTGAACTGCCCCACGCCATGCCAAGCATCGCGGCCGGTATCACCCAGTGCATCATGCTGTCGTTGTCGATGGTGGTGATTGCGGCACTGGTGGGCGCCGACGGCCTGGGCAAACCCGTGGTCAACGCACTGAACACTGCTGATATCGCCCTGGGCTTCGAAGCAGGCCTGGCGATCGTACTGCTGGCGATCATGCTCGACCGTATCTGCAAACAACCCGACGCTAAAGTAGGGGGTGACGCATGAGCATTATTCGCTTCGAAGACGTGGACGTGATCTTCTCCAAAGACCCGCGCGAGGCGCTCAAACTCCTCGACCAGGGCATGACCCGTGACCAGATCCTGAAAAAGACCGGGCAAATCGTCGGCGTTGAAAAAGCCACTCTGGACATCGAAAAAGGTGAAATCTGCGTACTGATGGGCCTGTCCGGCTCCGGCAAATCCAGCCTGTTGCGCTGCATCAACGGCCTCAACACCGTCAGCCGTGGCAAGTTGTTCGTCGAGCATGAAGGCAAGCAGATCGACATCGCGTCCTGTACCCCGGCAGAGCTGAAAATGATGCGCACCAAGCGCATCGCAATGGTGTTCCAGAAGTTCGCCCTGATGCCTTGGTTGACGGTGCGCGAGAACATCAGCTTCGGCCTGGAGATGCAGGGCCGGCCGGAGAAGGAACGGAAAAAACTGGTCGATGAAAAACTCGAACTGGTGGGCCTGACCCAGTGGCGCAACAAGAAACCCGATGAGCTTTCCGGCGGTATGCAACAGCGTGTGGGCCTGGCCCGAGCGCTGGCGATGGACGCCGACATTCTGCTGATGGACGAACCGTTCTCGGCCCTCGACCCGCTGATCCGCCAGGGCCTGCAAGACGAACTGCTGGAACTGCAAAGCAAGCTGAACAAAACCATCGTGTTCGTAAGCCACGACCTCGATGAAGCCCTGAAGCTCGGCAGCCGTATCGCGATCATGAAAGACGGCCGGATCGTCCAGTACAGCAAGCCGGAAGAGATCGTGTTGAACCCTGCGGACGATTACGTGCGCACCTTCGTCGCCCACACCAATCCGCTGAACGTATTGTGCGGTCGCAGCCTGATGCGCACCCTGGACAAGTGCAAACGCATCAACGGTTCGGTGTGCCTGGATCCGGGCGGCGATTCGTGGCTGGACCTGGCCGAAGGCAACACCATCAAAGGCGCACGCCAGAACGGCTCAAGCCTGGACCTGCAGAACTGGATACCGGGGCAAGCGGTTGAAGGCTTGGGTCGTCGACCAACGCTGGTGGACTCCAACATCGGCATGCGCGATGCGCTGCAGATTCGTTACCAGACCGGCAATAAGCTGGTGCTGCACGACAACAACAAGGTGGTCGGGATTCTCGGCGACAGCGAGCTGTACCACGCGCTGCTCGGCAAGAACCTGGGGTAAGCAGCAGACACAAAAACGCCGCGAGATGATCGCGGCGTTTTTGTTAATGCAGATATTTGGCTTGGAATACTGACAACTGTGGCGAGGGAGCTTGCTCCCGCTTGAGTGCGCAGCACTCACAAATTCTTGGGGTCGCTTCGCAACCCAGCGGGAGCAAGCTCCCTCGCCACAACAGCTTTACCGCATCACTTCTGATCTCAGCTATAAACCCGGCCAAGAAGCTGCCGATGGCTTTCAAACTGATCGAGCACGTCACGGGTGATCTGATCCTGAGTGAAGCCCATCAGGTCATAGTCCTGGCTGCCGTTATGCAGGTACACCTCGGCGCGGTAGTAACGTGCGCGCGGTTCATCGGCGCTTTCAGCAGACACCGTGTCACTCGCCGCCGCCAGATAACCGTCCAGGCTCACTTCGTAGACAAAAGGGTTGCCCTCTTCCATCTCGATCCGCACGCCCATGCAGCGTTTCGACTTGCCCAACAGCGTCTGCACATCCAGACCCTGAGCACGCAATTGCACAGCCGCATCTTCCAGCGCCGGGCTGACTTGCTTGTCCATGAAGCGCTGAACGATCGACTGGTTCGGTTGCAGATCCAGTTGGGTCAAACGCTCGCTGAAACCACGACGACCACGCGCTGCCAGCTCCGCTTGCTCCTGTTCGATTTGCACGTCCTGGCGCATGGCCTTGTGCAAGCCAAACATGAAGAACACCAGCACTACCGAGAACGGTAGCCCCGCCAGCACCACCATGGTTTGCATGGCTTCGAAGTTACCGGCGAACAACAGACCGATGGTCACCAGGGTGATCACCGCCGACCAGAAAATCCGCAGCCAGTGTGGCGCATCTTCGTCGACGTTGCCGCCCTTGCACGAAAGATTGGCCATCATCACCGCGCCGGAATCCGCCGGGGTCAGGAACAGCACGAAGCCGACAAAAATCGACACGCCGATCACGATCTTCGACGCCGGGTAATGCTCAAGCAACTGATAGATCGCCATCGACGGCTGTTGCAGCGCCGTCTTCCCGAGCTCCACCGCCCCATGGTTCATCACCAGGTCCAGAGCCGAGTTACCGAAGATCGACAGCCAGGCCAGGGTGAAGCCCAGCGGAATCAGCAGCACACCGGCTACCAGTTCACGCACCGAGCGACCACGGGAAATGCGCGCGATGAACATGCCTACGAATGGCGCCCAGGAAATCCACCAGGCCCAGTAGAACAGGGTCCACAGGCCCAACCAGCGGTCGGACTTCTCACTGTCGCCTTCATACACATAGAGGTCGAACGTCTTCAGCACCACGCCGTTCAGGTAGTCACCGATGTTCTGCACAAAGCCGTTGAGCAGGTGCAGGGTCGGGCCGAACAACAGCACGAAAATCAGCAGACCGCTGAACAGCACGATGTTCAAGTTGGACAGACGGCGAATACCGTTTTCCACGCCGGACACAGCAGCGATGGTCGCCACCGTGCTCATCACGATGATCACGATCAGCAGGTTGGTATTGCTGTGTTCCATGCCAAACAGGTTTTCCAGCCCCGACGACACTTGCAGCGAACCAATCCCCAGGTTCGTCACCAACCCCAGCAAGGTCACGAACATGCCGAAGCCGTCCACCGCATGACCGGCCGCGCCTTTGACCCAACGCTCGCCGACCAGTGGATACAGCGCCGAACGCAATGCCAGCGGCTGGTTATGACGGTAAGCAAAGTACGCCACGGCCAGACCGACCAGGGCGTAGATCGCCCAGCCATGCAGCCCCCAATGCAGGAACGTCAGCTGCACCGCCTGACGGGCCGCAAGGTTGCTGCCGGCCACGCCTTCCGGCGGATTGAAGTAATGGTCCAGCGGTTCGGAAGCACCGAAGTACAGCAACGAGATGCCGATACCCGACGAGAACAACATCCCCGCCCAGGCGCCGTAGCTGAAGTCCGGGGTGTCGTCCTTACTGCCCAGTTTGAGTTTGCCGTAGGACGAAAACGCCAGGCCCACCACAAAAACCAGATAAGCGGCGATCACCACCATGTAGTACCAGCCGAAGCTGCGGGACAACCAAGCCTGGGCAATGCCGAGCATTCTGCCGGCCTCTTGCGGGGCGATGATCAAAATGGCGGTCAACAGCAGGATCAGCGCGGTAGAGGTGTAGAACACCCAACCGTTGACCGTCACCTTCTCGGGCGGGGTCTTTATTAGAGAGGCAGAACTCATGGCACAGAGGCTCCGGCAGTGCGAGAGAAGAACACAAGGCAACGCGGTACCCGACCAATCGGTTAGTTGGCAGCCGACCGGCGGGTGATATAAAGACACCCCGAAAAAAGCCCGAAACCCTTGGAACGCCTGTGCGTATAGGTTTCGAGCATTTTTGGATGTCGTTTTTCCGCCAACTACACGTAGGAAAAACCCGTAGGTAGCGACGATTTGTCGCAGATCTTATTCTTTGTTGATTGAACGTTCAATCAAAACAAAATAGACTGGCCTTCAATCCGGTAGCCGTTTTTCGTCCACCGGAAGGCCTAAGGAGATGTGCAAGATGCCCAAGGTCGGTATGCAACCCATCCGCCGCCAGCAATTGATCGAAGCCACGTTACAGGCCGTCGATCAGGTCGGCATGGGGGACGCCAGCATTGCGCTGATCGCCCGTTTGGCCGGTGTCTCGAATGGCATCATCAGTCACTACTTTCAGGACAAGAACGGCCTGATCGCCGCCACGATGCGGTATCTGATGAGCGTCCTCAGCGAGAACGTCACCACGCGCCGTCAGGCGATGGCAGATGACAGCCCACGGGCACATCTGCAGGTGATTATCGAAGGCAACTTCGACGCCAGCCAGGTCAATGGCCCGGCAATGAAAACCTGGCTGGCCTTCTGGGCCACCAGCATGCACCAGCCGTCTTTGCACAGGTTGCAGCGGATCAACGATCACCGTCTGTATTCCAACCTGTGCTGCCAGTTCCGCCGTGCGTTGCCGCTTGATCAAGCACGCAGCGCCGCCCGTGGCCTGGCAGCCCTCATTGACGGTTTGTGGTTGCGCGGCGCGCTGTCGGGAGACGCTTTCGACACCGAGCAGGCGCAACGGATCGCTTACGAATACATGGATATCCAATTGGCCAAGCAGGTGAGTTAGAGCACACATAAAACCGCTCAGCCCCTGAACCGCTACCGACCGCGATGCCAATGCTATACGGCACGCCCGGTGGTCAACGCCAACCACTTAATGCTCTTGCGAGGACACTATGGCCCGTTTCGAACTGCAAAAACTCTACATCGATGGCGGTTACTCCGACGCCAGCAGCGACGCCACCTTCGAAGCCATCAACCCGGCTAACGGTGAAGTCCTCGCAACTGTACAGCGTGCGACCAAGGAAGACGTTGAGCGCGCTGTGGTCAGCGCCGAAAAGGGCCAGAAAATCTGGGCTGCGATGACTGCCATGGAGCGTTCGCGCATCCTGCGTCGTGCCGTCGACATCCTGCGCGAGCGCAACGATGAACTGGCCGCCCTGGAAACCCTGGACACCGGCAAGGCGTACTCCGAAACCCGTTACGTCGACATCGTCACCGGCGCCGACGTGCTGGAATACTACGCAGGTCTGGTACCGGCCATCGAAGGCGAGCAGATTCCGCTGCGCACCACGTCTTTCGTTTACACCCGTCGCGAGCCGCTGGGCGTCGTGGCCGGTATCGGCGCCTGGAACTATCCGATCCAGATCGCTTTGTGGAAATCCGCGCCTGCCCTGGCGGCCGGTAACGCGATGATCTTCAAGCCAAGCGAAGTCACTTCCCTGACCACGCTGAAACTGGCCGAGATCTACACCGAAGCTGGCGTTCCGGCTGGCGTGTTCAACGTTCTGACCGGCAGTGGCCGTGAAGTCGGCACCTGGCTGACCGAACACCCACGCATCGAAAAAATCTCCTTCACCGGCGGCACCGACACCGGCAAGAAGGTCATGGCCAGCGCTTCCGCCTCGTCGCTGAAAGATGTGACCATGGAACTGGGCGGCAAATCCCCACTGATCATCTTCGACGACGCCGACCTGGATCGCGCCGCCGACACCGCAATGATGGCCAACTTCTACAGCTCCGGTCAGGTCTGCACCAACGGCACTCGCGTGTTCGTGCCAAGCCACCTGAAAGCCGCTTTCGAAGCCAAGATCGTTGAACGCGTTGCGCGCATCCGCGTTGGCAACCCGGAAGACGAGAACACCAACTTCGGTCCTCTGGTCAGCTTCGCCCACATGGAAAGCGTGCTGGGTTACATCGCCAAAGGTAAGGAAGAAGGCGCTCGCGTCCTGTGCGGCGGCAGCCGTCTGACCGACGGCGAATTCGCCAAAGGCGCGTTCGTGGCTCCGACCGTGTTCACCGACTGCACCGACGAGATGACCATCGTTCGCGAAGAAATCTTCGGCCCGGTGATGAGCATCCTGACTTACGAAACCGAAGAAGAAGTGATCCGTCGTGCCAACGACACCGAATTCGGCCTGGCGGCTGGCGTCGTCACCAAAGACCTGAACCGCGCTCACCGCGTGATTCATCAACTGGAAGCCGGTATCTGCTGGATCAACGCCTGGGGCGAGTCCGACGCCAAGATGCCGGTCGGCGGCTACAAGCAGTCGGGTGTTGGCCGTGAGAACGGCATCAGCTCGCTGAATAACTTCACACGCATCAAATCGGTACAGGTCGAACTGGGCGATTACGCCTCGGTTTTCTGATCTGACGCGGTTCTGGAGTCGCGGTCCTTTGTGGCGAGGGAGCTTGCTCCCGCTGGGTTGCGAAGCGGCCCCGACTCCTGGCACCGCATTGATTCAGACAGAACACGGTCGCTGATTTGCGACTGCTGCGCAGCCGAGCGGGAGCAAGCTCCCTCGCCACAAGTGAGTGGTGTATCGGCGACCCGCGACCTGACCAACTTCAAAGAGGGTGCATTCAATGTCCCAAGAATTCGATTACATCATCATCGGTGCCGGCTCGGCCGGTAACACCCTGGCGACCCGTCTGACTGAAGACGAAGGCGTCACCGTCCTGCTGCTCGAAGCGGGCGGCCCGGATTATCGTCTGGATTTCCGCACGCAAATGCCGGCCGCCCTGGCGTTCCCGCTGCAAGGTCGTCGCTACAACTGGGCGTATGAAACCGATCCAGAGCCACACATGGACGGTCGCCGGATGGAATGCGGTCGGGGCAAGGGCCTGGGTGGTTCTTCGCTGATCAACGGCATGTGCTACATCCGCGGTAACGCGATGGACTACGACAACTGGTCGAAGCTGCCCGGTCTGGAAGACTGGAGCTACCTCGACTGCCTGCCGTATTTCCGCAAGGCGGAAACCCGTGACATCGGCCCGAACGACTACCACGGTGGCGACGGTCCGGTCAGCGTGACCACGCCGAAAGCCGGCAACAACCCGCTGTTCCACGCGATGGTTGAAGCAGGCGTGCAAGCCGGTTACCCGCGTACCGAAGACCTGAACGGCTACCAGCAAGAAGGTTTCGGCCCGATGGACCGCACCGTGACGCCGAACGGCCGTCGCGCCAGCACCGCTCGCGGTTACCTGGACGTCGCCAAGAAGCGTTCGACCCTGACCATCGTCACCCATGCCCTGACCGACAAGATCCTGTTCGAAGGCAAACGTGCGGTCGGCGTGCGTTACCTGATCGGCGCCGCTGAAGAGCGCGTTGAAGCCCGCGCCCGCAAGGAAGTGCTGCTGTGCTCCGGCGCCATCGCTTCGCCGCAGATTCTGCAGCGCTCCGGCGTTGGCCCGGCGGAATTGCTGAAGAAACTCGACATTCCGGTAGTCCACGACCTGCCGGGCGTCGGCGAAAACCTGCAAGACCACCTCGAGCTGTACCTGCAATACGCCTGCACCCAACCGGTCTCGCTGTACCCGTCGCTGCTGCTGCACAACCAACCGGCCATCGGTGCCGAGTGGCTGTTCAACGGCACCGGCATCGGCGCCAGCAACCAGTTCGAGGCCGGTGGTTTCATCCGCACTCGTCCGGAATTCGATTGGCCGAACATTCAGTACCACTTCCTGCCTGTCGCGATTAACTACAACGGCAGCAACGGTGTGAAAGAGCATGGCTTCCAGGCGCACATGGGTTCCATGCGTTCGCCAAGCCGTGGTCGCATCCAGGCCAAGTCCAAGGACCCGCGCCAGTACCCGAGCATCCTCTTCAACTACATGGCCACCGAGCAGGACTGGCAGGAATTTCGCGATGGCATCCGCCTGACCCGTGAAATCATGCAACAGCCAGCGCTGGACGCCTTCCGTGGTCGCGAAATCAGTCCGGGCATCGACGTGCAAACCGACGAGCAGCTGGACAAGTTCATCCGCGAGCACGCCGAAACCGCGTTCCACCCGTCCTGCTCGTGCAAGATGGGCACCGACGAAATGGCCGTGGTCGATGGCGAAGGTCGTGTGCATGGCCTGCAAGCCCTGCGCGTGGTCGATGCCTCGATCATGCCGATCATCACCACCGGCAACCTGAACGCGCCAACGATCATGATGGCCGAGAAAATCGCCGACAAGATCCGTGGTCGCAAGCCGTTGCCACGTAGCAAGGCTGCTTACTACGTGGCCGGTGATGCACCCGTGAAGGGTAAGCCAGTGCGTGAAGTGGGGCAGACTACTCAGTAACAATTAGCGCACTTGTTTCAACCAAAACCGCCAACCTTCCTGGGTTGGCGGTTTTTTTTGGCCACAAACTTCACACATCAAACAACATCCCTCATCCGGCAACTAAAAATCAATTAAAACACCTCAACAAAACTCGTAACACTTGTATTCCCCACGAACTTAAGAACCTCCATTACAATCCGCCCCGGCGCTTCAGCCGGATAAAAATAATTTTAATGGAGACCAAGACATGCCTGACATCGACCTTACTAAGGAAGCGAGTTATTTTCGAGAAAAAATATCCAAAGAAAAAACAATTACCCTGGACTTCGGTTACTTGACCGGCGTTATTGAATCCTGGTGGAATAAAAACAACCATCAAGAAACGCACATCTTAAAAACACAATTGGTTAACCTTTTTTTAACTTACCTACGTGCTGAAGACACCTTCTATTTTGACAAGGTAGGACTGGCAAATGGATGCGCGGCCGTCTGCATTAAAAATGTATTCAGCCTTGACTCACCCAAACTTGCCTTGACCGTGCATGAGGCATTGGCTGACCTGTTTCATCTCACCGATATAAAATACGAATACGAAGAACACAAAGCGCTGTATCTAAAACCCTTTGCAGAAAAATATCGAGAATGGGGTAATGGTCATGGCGATATCACACCGCACTCCGATGACCTGTATGAAAACCTAAATGTTGATTACCTGGCTCTGACCGTTTGCCGTGATATTACAAAAACCCCCACCGCCTATTACTTCCCAAGCGATCTACTATGTGACTTGAATGACGAGGAAATGCACGAATTATTGACGATGCAAGCAACGTTCATTTCTGGCAAAAATGTCAGTGGCTTAAAAAAACGGGTTCGTCATGTAGTTGAGTTCTCTGAACTCTACGGTTTTCATTTTTCGCTGGATTTCCGCATTGATTCGGAGAATGGAGAGCGGATGCGCGCAACAGATGGCGGCCAGCACCTGCTGGACAAAATCCGGGCAGGCCTGCCAAACGCAAAATGCCATGTTTCAACAGCCGAAACCGGCACGTTCCTGATCGTGGCCAACCACAAGATATTGCATGCCCGTCCGATGCTGAACATCGATGCCAGCGAGGCTCGCGAACAAGCGCACACCTCGACATTCAACACAACACCTCGATTACTGTTCCGAAGCAAGGGCCCTAGAAAGCATTACTTCCCGCTGGATGAAACAACCTATACGCGGGAAGCCCATTGATGGTGACTCAAGATACGTCCGCTCGTTCTTCGGCCGTCACCGTTTTTGTTGAAGGTGCACGTGACGCAATAACATTTGGCGTCGCGTTCATTTTTCTCTACTTATCCATAGGCATTTTAAGCGCAACGCAGTCGTTATCGCTAAGCCAGGCGCTTGCAACCACCCTGTTAATATTTTCCACGCCACTGCAATTTCTGCTAATACAAAGCCATAACGACGGATGGATATTGCTCCCTATTATCGTGGTGCTCAACGCTCGCTTCGTACTACTTTCCGCAACACTTGCTCCCTATATAAGAAACACTTCCACCATGAAGTCCATGGCTTCCTTGATTCTGATCACACCGTCGATATTCACAGGGTGCGTTACTCGATTCAAGCGAAAAACCGAACACCCCTTCACTTACATGATCGGCCTTGGCATTCCCATATTTGCTGTATCGATTATCTGCACCTACATCGGTTTCATCGCCGGTGCAGAACTCACCTCACCGGTCATCTATGCAGCGATGACACTTCTGCTACCGCTACAATTTACCGCTTTGGCCGGCAAGCATTGGCCTCACTATTCTGAAGTATCGAGTTACTGGCTTGGCTTTATCGGTGCGCCACTGCTGGTCTATCTATTCAAGGATTACAGCTTGCTCTGCACACCTTTTATAATCGGTGGATTGATCGTGTTAATTGAAAACAATTACAAAAAACGAGGTGACCTAGCCCCATGACAATCTGGCTCCTAATTGCATTTTCCGCCTTTACCGCTTTTGCATTTCGTGCCCTTCCGTTTGCATTCAAAAACAGCACCGCACTAACGCAAACCCAAGGTTCCTTTTATCGATTCATCAGCTACAGCGCGCAAGCGATGTTGGGAGTCATCATTTACGACACTGCATTCAACAAAAGGGATGCTCTGACCCTGATACAGCAATTTGAAACGCTGGATGCACTGAAGCTGTTCTTGCTGGTCGGCACCTTCATCGTGGTCGCAAAAACAAGAAAAATTCTGCCTGCTTTTTTTGCAAGCCTATTCATTTATGTTGCAGCTTTCGTTTATTTGAACGGCTAAAAGCAGTCCTTTGCCTGACAGGGGGATTGTTCGCGAGCAAGCTGCAATGGCTGTTCGCGAACTGAATCGTCAGCCAAGTCGTCATGCGCCGTCTGCACTTTCTTAATCCTTCCCGAATCTGATCCAAACTTGATCCTCCCCCCGTGCAGGCCTACTCTAGCGCCACGCAATCGTTTCACTCCTCCCCTCGCAACACCGCTTCGTCGTCACGCCATACCAAGGAGGTTCCCGAATGTTCGATTTCCATCCCCAGCTCAAGCAGCGTTTTGCTGCCTTGCGCACGGGCGCTGAATTCTTTTCGCTGCGTTATGTGCGCGAGTCCGGCCAGTACCTGTCGGTGCGCAAGAACGTCGCCGAACCGCCAAGCCTGAGCCGCGATGAAGGCGCGATGCTGACCGTTCGGGTCAATGGCGTCGAAGCCTATGCCGCGACCAACGATCTGTCCCAATCCGGCCTGCAAGCCGCGCTGGAGAAAGCCGAGCAACAAGCCCGTCGACTCAAGCCTCACGCCCTGCTCGACCTGCGCGAGCAAGCCGTCTCCAGCGACCGCGCCGACTATTTCTCGCCCAACTTCGACCAACCCTTTCCGTCCCTGAGCGATTGCTACCAACTGCTCGGCGCCGAATCCGCCGCCGTGCCCAAGGACGAGCGGCTGGTGAACTGGCAGGCGAGCATCGGCATCACCAACGTCGAGCAAATCTACCTCAACAGCGCCGGCGCCGAACTGCGTCAGGCCCAGCGCTTCGTCTACCCGAGCGTGGACGTCACCGCCTACGACGGCAGCGACAGCCAGACCCGCACCCTCGGCCGCGAGAACTTCGGCCAGCAGGGCGGCTTTGATGTGATCAGCCGTTGCGGCCTGATCGGTGCCGGCCCGAAAGTCGCCGATCAGGCACTGCAATTGCTGCTGGCGCCAAACACCCCGCAAGGCCCGCGCGATCTGTTGCTGATGCCTGATCAGATGATGCTGCAGATCCACGAGTCCATCGGTCACCCGCTGGAACTGGACCGCATCTTGGGCGATGAGCGCAATTACGCCGGCACCAGTTTCGTCAAGGCAGAAGACTTCGGCAGCCTGCAATACGGCTCCGAACTGCTCAACGTGACGTTCGACCCGGACATCCCGGAACAGCTCGCCAGCTACGGGCATGACGACGATGGCACTGCCGCCAGCAAGCAATTTCTGATTAAAGAAGGTTTGTTGCTGCGGCCATTGGGCGGTGCGCTGTCGCAATTTCGCGCCGGCATGGATGGCGTTGCCAACAGCCGCGCGTGCGGCTGGAACCGTCCGCCGATCGACCGTATGGCCAACCTCAACATCGAGCCCGGCGATCAGCCGCTGGAACAACTGATCGGCAACATCGAGCACGGCATTTTGATGAGCACCAACCGTTCTTGGTCCATCGATGATGCGCGCAACAAGTTCCAGTTCGGTTGCGAATGGGGCCAGTTGATCGAAAACGGCGAACTCAAGGGTGTGGTGAAGAACCCGAACTACCGGGCGATTTCCGCACAGTTCTGGAAAAGCCTCAGCGCCGTCGGCGATGCCAACACCGTCAAAGTGCTAGGCACGCCGAACTGCGGCAAGGGCGAACCGAATCAGGTTATCCGCGTCGGCCATGCGTCGCCGGCCTGTGTGTTCAGCCATGTTGATGTGTTTGGAGGAGACGCCTGATGAGTACATCTAATAAAAGCCAGGCCGAATCCTTCAAGGCATTGGTCACTTGGTTGCGCGACGCGATTTGCGAACCAGAGCAGTTCACCCTCAGCTACGCCGCCGAGTCGTCGGCCTTCGTGCGCTTCAACCATGCCAAAGTCCGTCAGGCCGGGCAGGTGCAGCAGGCGAGTGTCGGGTTCAAACTGATTAACGAGGGTCGTCATGCCGATCTGAATATCACGCTGTCGGGCGACCCCGAAGTCGATCTTCAGCGTCTGGCCGAAGGCCTGCAACAGTTGCGCGAAACCCTGCCGCTGTTGCCTCAGGATCCGTACCTGCTGCTTAACCAGAACGACTGGCAGAGCAACAACGTGCAGGAGCATCCGCTACCGGACACCGAGCAAGTGGTCGCTGAAATCACTCAAGCTGCCGAGGGGCTGGATCTGGTCGGCTTCTATGCCGCCGGGCCGATCAGTCGCGGTTTCGCCAGCTCCTCGGGCGCGTTCGGCTGGCATCAGGCCAACAGTTTCAACTTCGATTTCAGCCTGTTTCATGAAAACGGTCAGGCAGTGAAAGCCAGTTATGCCGGGCACGACTGGAACAGCGAAGGGTTTGCCAAACGCTTCCAGCAGGCCCGCGAGCAACTGGCGTTTCTGGGTCGGCCATTGCGCACGCTGCCGCCCGGCGAATACCGCGCCTACCTGGCGCCGGCAGCACTGGAAGAAATCATGGGCATGTTGAGCTGGGGCGGGTTTTCGGCCCAGGCGATTGCCAGCAAACAGAGCCCGTTGCAGAAGTTCTACGCCAGCGAAACCTGTTTCAGCCCCGACGTAGGGTTGAGTGAGCAGATCAGCGGTTCCTTGAGCCCGGCGTTTTCCGACGAAGGTTATCCTCGCGATGATCTGGGGTTAATCACCAAAGGCATGGCCAATGCCCGACTGATCAGTTCCCGCAGCGCCGCTGAATACGACCTCACTGCCAACGGCGCCAGCAGCCATGAATACCCGACGGCGCTGGTCATGCAAGGCGGCAACCTGGAGCAGGCGGAGATCCTCAAGCGCCTCGGCACCGGGCTCTACATCAGCAACCTGTGGTACCTGAACTACTCGGACCAACCGGCGGCGCGCCTGACCGGCATGACCCGGTTTGCGACCTTCTGGGTCGAGAACGGCGAGATCCAGGCACCGGTCAGCACCATGCGTTTCGATGACAGCGTCTACAGCCTGCTCGGTTCGCAGCTGGAAGCGTTGACCCAGGAACGTGAGCTGATGTTGTCGGCCAGCACCTACAGTCAGCGGGCGACTGCTTCAGCGTTGTTGCCCGGCGCGCTCGTCAGCCGATTGACCCTGACACTGTAAAAAACATCGCGGGCAAGCCCGCTCCCACATGGACGGTGAGCATCCTGTGGGAGCGGGCTTGCCCGCGATGAAGCCACCACGGACTACCTGATTCACACAACCAAGAGGTCCCATGCCCAACCGCCCCCCCCTCGACGCTGTCACCGCCCGCTGGGTACCGTGGGTTGTGGCCATTGCCTTCTTCATGCAGTCCCTCGACGGGACGATCCTCAACACCGCCCTCCCCGCCATGGCCCGGGACCTGGCCGAAGACCCGCTGCGCATGCAGGGCGTAATCATCGCCTACATGCTCACCGTCGCCTTATTGATCCCCGCCTCCGGCTGGATCGCCGACCGCTTCGGCACCCGGAAAATTTTCTTCGGCGCGATCCTCCTGTTCAGCTTCGGCTCATTGCTCTGCGCTTTGTCGAGCACCCTGAGCATGCTCATCGGCGCCCGGGTGATCCAGGGCTTGGGCGGCGCCTTGATGCTGCCGGTCGGGCGACTGGTGGTGCTGCGCGCGTATCCGCGCTCGGATCTGGTGCGGATCATGGGGTTCATTACCATTCCCGGCCTGCTCGGCCCGCTGATCGGCCCGACCATGGGCGGCTGGATGGTGCAATACCTGACCTGGCACTGGATCTTCCTGATCAACCTGCCGGTGGGCGTCCTCGGTTGCTACGCGGTATGGAAATTCATCCCCGACCTGCGCGGCACTGAGCGCACCCGCTTCGATAGCCTGGGCTTTTTGCTGTTCGGCGCGGCGATGGTGCTGATCACCATTGCCATGGAAGGCCTCGGCGAACTGCACCTGCCGCACTTGCGGGTGATGTTGCTGCTGTTTGGCGGCATGGCGTGTCTGGCGGCATATTGGCTGCGGGCCGGGCACGTCGATAATCCGCTGTTTGCGCCATCGTTGTTCAAGACCCGGACCTTCGCCGTGGGCATCCTCGGCAATCTGTTCGCTCGCCTCGGCAGCGGTGCGTTGCCGTTCCTGGTGCCATTGCTGCTGCAAGTGGCGCTGGGTTACTCACCGTCACAGGCCGGGATGAGCATGCTGCCTCTGGCTGCGGCCGCGATGGTCGCCAAGTCGGTGGCGCGGCCGCTGATCGAACGTTTCGGCTACCGCACCGTGCTGACCGGCAATACGCTGGCGCTGGGGATCATGCTGGCAAGCATGGGCCTGGTCAGCGAGCAGACGCCGTATTGGCTGCTGCTGGCTCAGTTGGCAGTTCTAGGGGCGATCAACTCCTTGCAGTTCACCGCAATGAACACCGTCACCCTGATCGACCTCGACGACGCCAGCGCCAGCAGCGGCAACAGTTTGCTGTCGGTGGTCGCGCAATTATCCCTGAGCCTCGGTGTGGCCTGCGCCGGCGCCCTGCTCGGCGGCTTCACGGCGGAGATCGGCAACGACGGCGTGGACACGGTCCTGGGCGCGTTCCAGCTGACGTTTGTGACAGTCGGAATCATGGCGATGCTGGCTGCAACGATCTTCTCGCAGCTGTCTAGAACTGACGGACGGCGCGTCAGGGGTCCGGAAGAACACATCGAGCCTTAGTTTCCAGACGATAAGTGCCTGCGCTCGACCATGCTGCGTTGAAAACAGGCTCGAAATGCTCATTGGCTAAAGCCAAGTCGAGTGCGACCCCAGCCGTTTCTCGTCTATTTTCGCCTTGCCTGGTCTGCGCTCGGCGACTTCTCGTCTGGAAACTACGGGCGAATGGCCATGGGACTGATACACTGCGCGACATTTTGTTTTGCAGGCCCGTCCCGTGACCACCATCGCCACCGCTTTTAATACTTTGCCGCTGTCCGCCGCCATGCTGGCTAACCTCGACTCCCTCGGTTATGCCCAGATGACGCCGATCCAGGCGCAAAGCTTGCCGGTGATCCTCAAGGGGATGGACCTGATCGCCCAAGCCAAGACCGGCAGCGGCAAAACCGCCGCCTTCGGTATTGGCCTGCTGAACCCGATCAATCCGCGCTTCTTCGGTTGCCAGGCGCTGGTCATTTGCCCGACTCGCGAGCTGGCTGACCAGGTTGCCAAGGAAATCCGTCGTCTGGCCCGTGCCGAAGACAACATCAAGGTACTGACCCTGTGTGGCGGCGTGTCTTTCGGCCCGCAGATCGGCTCGCTGGAGCACGGCGCGCACATCATCGTCGGCACTCCGGGACGCATTCAGCAGCACCTGCGCAAGGGTTCACTGGTGCTTCATGGCCTGAACACGCTGATCCTCGATGAAGCCGACCGCATGCTCGACATGGGTTTCTACGATTCCATCGAAGAAATCATTGCCCAGACCCCGGAGCGCCGCCAGACCCTGCTGTTCTCCGCCACGTATCCGGTGGGCATCAAGCAACTGGCGTCGAAATTCATGCGCACTCCTCAGATCGTGAAGGCCGAGGCGTTCCACGACGATACGCAGATCGAGCAGCGCTTCTACGAGATCTCTCCGGAAGAGCGTATGGACGCGGTAGTCAAAGTCCTCGCGCATTTCCGTCCGGCGTCCTGCGTTGCCTTCTGCTTCACCAAGCAGCAGGTTCAGGAAACCGTTGATCACCTGACCTCCAAAGGCATCTCCGCCGTCGGTCTGCAGGGTGATCTGGAACAGCGTGACCGCGATCAGGTATTGGCCATGTTCGCCAACCGCAGCACTTCGGTGCTGGTCGCCACCGACGTCGCCGCGCGCGGTCTGGACATCGATATGCTGGACATGGTGATCAACGTCGAACTGGCCCGTGATTCGGAAATCCACATTCACCGTGTCGGCCGTACTGGCCGTGCCGGTGAGAAAGGCATCGCGATCAGCCTGGTCGCCCCGTCCGAAGCCCACCGCGCCCAGGCCATCGAGCAGCTGCAGAAGTCGCCGTTGAGCTGGGATCAGTTGGACAACCTCAAGTCCCAGGGCGGCGCACCGCTGCTGCCGGTGATGAGCACGCTGTGCATTGGTGCGGGCCGTAAAGACAAAGTTCGCCCGGGCGACATTCTCGGCGCACTGACCGGCGATGCCGGCATCCCGGGCGCCCAGGTCGGCAAGATTGCGATTTTCGACTTCCAGGCCTATGTGGCCGTGGAACGCGGGATCGCCAAGCAAGCCTTGCAGCGTTTGAACGACGGCAAAATCAAAGGCCGCTCGTTGCGCGTGCGCATCCTGTAATAACAGCGCACTTCCCTGTGGGAGCGGGCTTGCCCGCGATGAGGCCAGCACATTCAACATCAATGTTGTCTGTCAGTCCGCCATCGCGGGCAAGCCCGCTCCCACATTGGTTTGCCAGTGAATTTAAAATTTGGGTGAGGACACCGTTTTGCGCTCTACCGAAGTCGTGATCATTGGCGCTGGCGCCGCAGGGTTGATGTGTGCGCTGACCGCCGCCGAGCGCGGGCGCAAAGTGATGTTGCTCGACCATGCGAACAAGGCCGGCAAGAAAATCCTGATGTCGGGCGGTGGACGCTGCAATTTCACCAACATGTACACCGAACCGAGCAATTTCCTCTCGCAGAACGAACACTTCTGCAAATCCGCGCTGGCGCGCTACACCCAGTGGGATTTCATCGGTCTGGTGGCCAAACACGGCGTGCCGTATCACGAGAAGAAACTCGGCCAGTTATTCTGCGATAACAAATCCAGCGACATCCTCGGCCTGCTGCTCGACGAGTGCGATCAGGTCGGCGTCAGCCTGCACCTGGACACCTCGATCCAGCACATCGAAAAAATGGAAAGCGGCTACTTGCTGCAAACCACCCTCGACCAAATTACCTGTGAGTCTCTGGTGATCGCCACCGGAGGCCTGTCGATTCCGACCCTCGGCGCCACCGGTTTCGGTTATCAAGTGGCCAAGCAGTTCGGTCACGACCTGCTGCCGACCCGCGCCGGCCTCGTGCCGTTCACCATCACCGATCAGCTCAAGGAGCTTTGCACCGAGCTGTCCGGTACATCGGTGGATTGCCTGGTGAGCTGCAACGACCAGAGTTTCCGCGAGAACATCCTGTTCACCCACCGCGGCCTCAGCGGCCCGGCGATCTTGCAGATCTCGTCGTTCTGGGAGTCCGGCGACACGGTGGAAATCAACCTGATGCCGGATCACGACGTGCCTAGCTGGCTGCAACAGCAGCAGGCCGAACGTCCCAACAGTGAGCTGAAAACCCTGCTCGGTGAAATCTTCACCAAGAAGATGGCCAACCTGCTGGCGGACAACTGGTTCGTCTCCAAACCGATGAAGCAGTACACCCACGCCGAACTGGCGGACATCGCCGAAAAACTGGCGAGCTGGAAGGTCGTGCCGGCCGGCACCGAAGGCTACCGCACTGCTGAAGTGACCCTGGGCGGCGTCGATACGCGGGAAGTGTCGTCCAAGACCATGGAATCGCTGAAAAGCCCCGGCCTGTATTTCATCGGCGAGGTGCTCGACGTCACCGGGCATCTGGGCGGCTTCAATTTCCAGTGGGCCTGGGCCTCCGGTTACGCCGCCGCGCAGTACGCCTGACTCACGAAACCTGAATGTGAAATGCGGTCAATTGTGGGAGCTGGCTTGCCTGCGATAGCGGTCTGACAGTCAACATAGAGGTTGAATGTACCGGCCTCTTCGCGGGCAAGCCCGCTCCCACAGGTTTCTCTGCCAACCACAGAATTTTTGATCGGCAACAGATCCCTCGTACTCCGGGAACAGATTTTGCTGTCAGATGTGATCGGCGCCATTGCGTCGGCGTCATTAGTGGCTCAATTTAGCGTCATTGCCTCGGAAGGCCTTCGCACTTCATGTCATCGACCACATTTCGGCAGTCTCTGCGTCGCCTCTGGGCGCTGGATAAATTCAGCTACAGCGTTCGGGTATTCATTGCCCTGACCGGCAGCATGGCGCTGTGTTGGTATCAGGATGAAATGGGGCTGCTGATCCCGTTGTTCCTGGGGATCATCGCCAGCGCCTTGGCCGAAACGGACGACAGTTGGCAGGGTCGCCTCAACGCACTGGCCGTGACGCTGGTGTGTTTTATGGTCGCGGCCCTGTCCGTCGAACTGCTCTTCCCCTACCCCGTCCTCTTTATCATCGCTTTTGCACTGGCCAGCTTCTGCCTGACCATGCTCGGCGCGCTGGGCGAACGTTATGGCGCGATTGCTTCGGCGACGCTGATTCTGTCGGTCTACACCATGATCGGCGTGGACCAGCGCGGTGGCGCGGTCACTGATTTCTGGCACGAACCGGTGCTGCTGGTGGCCGGTGCGGCCTGGTACGGCTTGCTCTCGGTGCTGTGGCAGGCGCTGTTTTCCAACCAGCCGGTGCAGCAAAGCCTGGCGCGGCTGTTCCGTGAACTGGGTTACTACCTGAAGCTGAAATCGTCGTTGTTCGAACCGATCCGGCAGCTGGACGTGGAAGCGCAGCGGCTGGAACTGGCCCAACAGAACGGTCGGGTGGTGGCGGCCCTGAACGCCGCCAAGGAGATCATTCTGCATCGGGTCGGCGACGGTCGACCGGGCGTAAAAGTCAGCCGTTATCTGAAGCTGTACTTCCTCGCCCAGGATATCCACGAGCGCGCCAGTTCCTCGCACTACCCCTACAACGCGCTGGCCGAAGCATTCTTCCACAGCGACGTGCTATTCCGCTGTCAGCGCCTGCTGCGCCAGCAAGGCAAGGCTTGCCGCGCGCTGGCCGAATCGATCCAGATGCGCCAGCCGTTCACCTATGACGCAAGCTTCGCCGAGGCCCTGAGCGACTTGCACGCGTCCCTCGAACACCTGCGCATCCAGAGCAATCCGGCCTGGCGCGGTCTGCTGCGTTCATTGCGAGCATTGGCTGCCAACCTCGGCACCCTCGACCGTTTGCTCAGCGACGCCAGTAACCCTGATGCGCTCGCAGACGCCACCGATAGCAGCCTGCTCGACCGTTCGCCACGCAGCCTCAAGGATGTCTGGATACGTTTGCGCACGCAGCTGACGCCGACCTCATTATTGTTCCGCCACGCCCTGCGTCTGCCCCTGGCGTTGAGCATCGGCTACGGCATGGTGCATTTGATCCACCCATCGCAAGGTTACTGGATCATCCTCACCACGCTGTTTGTCTGTCAGCCGAACTACGGCGCCACCCGCCGCAAACTCGGGCAGCGAATCATTGGCACCGCCATTGGCCTGACCGTGGCCTGGGCGCTGTTTGATCTGTTCCCGAACCCGTTGATCCAGTCGAGCTTCGCCATTGTTGCCGGCGTGGTGTTCTTTACCAACCGCACCACCCGCTACACCCTGGCGACTGCCGCGATCACCCTCATGGTGCTGTTCTGCTTCAACCAGGTGGGCGATGGTTATGGGCTGCTTCTGCCGCGACTGTTCGATACCTTGCTCGGCAGCCTGATCGCCGGGCTGGCGGTATTCCTGTTCCTGCCGGACTGGCAGGGTCGACGCTTGAACAAAGTGCTGGCCAACACCCTGACCTGCAACAGCATTTACCTGCGCCAGATCATGCAGCAATACGCCGTCGGCAAAAGCGACGACCTGGCTTATCGCCTGGCCCGACGCAACGCGCACAACGCCGATGCCGCGTTGTCGACGACGCTGGCCAACATGCTGATGGAGCCGGGGCACTTCCGTAAGGAAGCGGATGTCGGGTTCCGTTTCCTGGTGCTGTCGCACACCTTGCTCAGCTATTTATCGGGGTTGGGAGCACACCGCGAAACCCAACTACCGTCGGATGTACGCGAGCATTTGATCGACGGCGCCGGTGTGAACCTGGCCGCCAGCCTCGACGAAATCGCCAAAGGCCTTACAAGCAAGCAGCCGGTTGCGATTCAGAGTGATGAGGAAGAAGCCCTGGCCAATACGCTTGAGCAGATGCCGGATGAGATCGATGAGGGGCAGCGGTTGGTGCAGACGCAACTGGCGCTGATCTGCCGGCAGCTGGGGCCGTTGCGGACGTTGGCGGCGCATCTCATTAAAGACACTAGCGAAGCCTGAGATTTGTAGTGACTGGCCTGACGTCATCGCGGGCAAGCCACGCTCCCACAGGTTTGTGCAAGTCCTGTGGGAGCCGGGCTTGCCCGCGATGAGGCCAGCAACTTCAACACAAACACCGGATCAACCCCATTACATCCCATGCTGCTTGAGCAACTTCTCATAACTCCCATCAGCCTTCATCGCCGCAATCTCACGGTCAAACCCGGCGACGATCTGTTCATGCTGCGGGTTCTTCAGGCTCACCAGAATATGCAGGCTGTTCTCGCTCAACGGCTTGGGCAAAAACTCCACGGCATTGCGCACCTTGGATGATTCCCGAGCCAGGTAATACCGGGCGACGAATTCGTCTTCCAGGGTCAGCTTGACCCGGTCGGCCGCGACCATGCGCACGGCCATGGCGAAGCTATGCACGGGGACTTTCTGCAGCGACACATCGTCGTCGAATGCTTGCGAGTAGGCATAACCGCGTACCACCGCTATCGGGTAGGTTTGCAGTTGTTGCAGGTTGCTGAATTCGATCGGCGCGTCTTTGCGCTTGAGAAAGCGCACACGGTTGAGCAGGTACTCACCGGAAAACTGCCCCAGCTTCGTGCGCTCCTCGGCGTACCAGGCGTTGACCAGCACGTCGTAACGCCCCTCGCCTACCCCAAACAAGGCTCGCGCCCACGGCACCTGTTCGAAATCACTGGCAAAACCGGCCCGGGCCAGCGCGGTGCTGACGATGTCTGTGGCCAATCCGCCATTGACCAACGTCGCGTCGGTAAAAGGTGGCCAGGAATCGGCTACCAGACGCAGCTTTTCCGCTGCCGCGCTCTGTGTCAGCAACAGCAATCCAATCAAAGCAAACGCTCGATGCAATCGCGGCATGCCAGAAAATCCTTAGCGGGCGGGTTGCCCGACGTGTTTCTCAGCCAAAACTCCAAGGCCCCTCTACCGGCGAAACCCAGGTCCTAACATTAGCTTATCGACAACATTGCACAGCGCTTCACCGCAGATTACACAAAGAAGACAATCTCGCGAGAAATGAATGATGGCATTTTGGCCTTTGTCACAGATTTCTCTGCCATCAAGACATCCCGCGTCAGGACGCCTAGTATCGAAGCAACGTTGTTCAGGGAATCTGAAGATGACAATCGATTGGGTCTGCAAACACCACAGCGATCTGGGGAAAGAGCAGCTGTACGCCATTTTGCAGTTGCGCGTCGAGGTGTTCGTCGTAGAGCAGAAATGCCTTTATCAGGACATCGATGGCCAGGACCTGGAAGGTGATACCCGCCATTTGATGGGCTGGGACGGGGATCGACTGGTGGCCTATCTGCGCTTGCTCGACCCGGAACTACAGGGCGGCGACGTAGTGGTTGGCCGGGTGATCATTGCTCCCGCTGCACGCGGCACCGGGCTTGGGCATGAGATGATGAGCCAGGCGTTGAAACAGGCCGAAAAGCACTGGCCTGAAGTGCCGATCTACCTCTCGGCCCAGGCGCATTTGCAGGGGTACTACGGACGGTACGGGTTTGTTGTGGTAGGCGAGGAATATTTGGAGGATGACATTCCGCATATCGGGATGCGTCGATCTTGAGGGCCTCTTCGCGGGCAAGCCCGCTCCCACAGGGATCTGTAGTGTGACTACCTTCTATGCCACACAGTTGAACCTTGTGGGAGCGGGCTTGCCCGCGAAGGCGTCAGCCCCGTCACCACAACAACTCAGGGATATTCCAACACTGCTTTAATCTGCCGCAGATTACGCTCGATCCAGCCCCGATCAATCGCCCCCCACTCGCGAATCCGATAGCTTCCTGCATGGTTACGCGCGCCTTCTTCCTGCTCGAATTCACAAACGATATCCAGATCCGCCAATGCCGCAATGGTGTCCTGGGCCGTGCGCCGGGGCATGCCGGTGACTTCGGTCAACGCCGGGACGCTGCTGGCCAGCCCGCTGTCGATCAGGTACGCCACGTATAACCGGCGGTAGAAGCTGCTTTTGGTCTTGCTCACGTCCATCCATGCGCTCCTTGTTAGAAGATCAAAAGATCGCAGCCTTTGGTAGCGCCCACAGGCACGTAGGGGCTGCCGAAGGCTGCGATCTTTTGATCTTGATTTTCTATTGCATCTCCCGCCACGTCAGGTACACCCGCAGATCGAACTCCACCTGGTGATACCCCGGCAACATGTGTTCGCACAACTTGTAGAACGCCTTGTTGTGATCCGACTCTTTGAAGTGCGCCAACTCATGCACCACGATCATTTTCAGAAACTGCGGCGCCGCGTCCTTGAACAACGAGGCGATGCGAATTTCTTTCTTGGCCTTGAGTTTGCCGCCCTGCACCCGGGAAATCGCAGTGTGCAGGCCGAGCGCGCGATGGGTCAGGTCCAGACGGTTGTCGAATAACACCTTGTCGATAGCCGGGGCATTACGCAGGTATTCCTGCTTGAGATCCAGGGCATAGGTGTACAGCGCCTTGTCGCTCTGCACCCCGTGCTTTTCCGGATAGCGCTGGCTCAGGTAATCGCCTAGCCGCCCTTCGGCGATCAGCTGGCGCACTTGGTCCTGCAAAGCAGCGGGATAGGCCTGGAGGTATTTCAACGCGGTCATTGGGGCGGCAACACGAGTCACGAAAAGATCGCCAAGTGTAACGAATTCAACTCGTCAGCGCGCTCCAGTCGAACGGTTCAACAAAGTGACGAGTGTCCTCGGCCATCAGCGGTCGCGCGACCAGGAACCCCTGCACGTACTGGCAACCGTTGGCTTGCAGCCATTCATATTGCGCCACTGTCTCCACCCCTTCGGCAATCACCAACAGACCGAACTGTTTGCACAGATCAATGACACTGCGTGCCAGCGCCGCATCCCGTTCGGACCCCGGTAACCGGGCGATCAAATGCCGGTCGAGTTTGAGCGTGTCCAGTTCCAGGTCGCGCAAGTGCGCCAGCGAACAGGCCCCGGAGCCAAAATCATCCAGCGCCACCCGCACTCCCAAATTGCGCAGCAAACGCAGCTGCTTGCGGGTTTCGTCGGGGTTAAGCATCAAGGCCTCTTCCGTGACCTCGACCTCCAGCTGCCGCGGCTTCAAACCATGACGTTCCAATACCTGGCGCAGCTCGGTGACCAGGTTGGGCAAACCGAACTGCGTGCTGCTCAAACTGACGCCCAGCACCAAGTCTTCGGCAAACAAGGTTTCCCAGGCTTTTCGCTGTTTGGCCCCTCGATGGTAAATCCAGCTGCCCAGGCGACTGATCAACCGCGCCTCTTCCAGCAACGGCAAAAACAGCCCCGGCGGAACATCGCCGACACTCGGATGCTGCCAACGCAGCAACGCCTCGAACCCGCGAATCTGCCCGTCGGCAATGGCCACTTGAGGCTGATACACCAGATTGAAATCTCGGTTCTCGATAGCCGTGCGCACGCTCTCTTCGAGCATCAGCCGCGAGCGCGCCCGGCCATTCATTTCGTGATCGTAGAAGCGATATTGCTGACGCCCGGCACGCTTGGCTTCGTACATGGCGATGTCGGACGCGCGCATCAACCCGTCGAGATTAGCGCCGCAATCGGGGTAAGTGGCAATGCCGATGCTGGCGCCCAGGGCGATGTCCATGCCTTCGATTTGCTGGCAGATCGATACCCGCTCGATGAGCTTCTCGGCAATCTTCGCCGCTTGCTCGGGGTGCTCAAGATCCAGCAGCGCGGTGAACTCATCGCCACCCATCCGCGCCAGAATATCGAAGGGCCTCAGGCAGGCCTTCAGCTGCTCGGACACCCAACGCAGCACCCGATCGCCAGCATCGTGGCCGAGGGAATCATTGACCCGCTTGAAGCCGTCGAGGTCCAGGTACAACAGCACCCACGTGCTGTCAGAGCGTTCGCCGCGCAGCAGCAGGTTTTCAACAGTCTGATAGAAGCCCCGGCGATTGAGCAGCCCGGTCAGCGGATCGGTCACCGCCTGGAACTCCAGCTGCTGATGCAGATGGCGCACCACCGACATGTCCAGCACCGTCACCACCATGGCCTGTTGCTCGGTGGGCAAAGGCGCGCAGGACAACGCCACCGGCACTTGCTGGCCGGGCGCCGTACGCAGTAACGCATCGTGCAGGCGCAGGGTCTCACCGCGTTTGTAGCCGGTAAACAATTCGGAGTCGGCCCAGATCGGAATGTGCGGTTTTTGCAGGAAGTCCAGAAACTCTTTGCCTTGCAGTTCGTGCACCGTGGCATTGAGCAGGCGAGACATTGCCGGGTTGGCAAAGCGAATCAGCCCATCCTCACCCACCACCAGAATGCCTTCGGCGGCGTTATCCAGCACCGAGGCATTGAAGGCTCGGGCGACTTCCAGGTCATGGCTCAACTGCTGCAAGGCACGGCGATTACGCTGATGCTCGAGCAGGGCCTGGACTTTGGGTTTGAGAATTTGCGGGTCAAACGGTTTGAACAGGTAATCCACCGCGCCACTGGCGTAGCCCTTGATCACGGCGTCCTGAGATTGTTCGTTGGCGGTAAGGAAAATGATCGGCGTGAGGCGGGTACGCTGGCTGCCACGCATCAAGTGCGCCACTTCGAAACCGTCCATACCTGGCATCTGCACATCCAGCAGCACCAGGTCGACGTCGTGTTCGAGCAACAGGCTGAGCGCTTCAAAGCCGGAAGCCGCGGTGATGACCTGCCAGTCCTGGCGCTGTAACAACGCGCGCATGCTGATCAGGTTTTCGGGGTAATCATCAACAATTAAAAGGATTGAGCTGCCTTCAGCTGGCGTAGGTTGTGCGCATTCCATGCTGCATCTCTTGTGCTGGACCTCAGGCCGGTCTCTTGTGAAAACCGGGCACATAGTGCGACTTCACTCTAGACCCGGATCCACGAAAGCAGAAGCAGCGAGAGTGCCATCACTTCGGTAAAGTTTCGCATAGCCGACTAACGGTCATTCCTACAGCCCCCGTAAACCGGGAGAGATGGCATTTCGACAGGATGTTGACGTCAACCATCTGCCAAACGGGCATTAACAAACAACCGTTCAACGCTTATAAAGACGGCCCGAAGGCGCGTGTTAGAGCTTCTGGCACGTGCGTACAGAAAAAAGTGGAAGCTCGAATATGATCGATCTCGCAACCTGGAACCTCAGCGTTCCTGTCGGCAGTCCGCCATACACCGTTGAAACAACCAAACTGGTGGACGGCTTCAAGGATCAATACTTCCACTCCGACACCGGCACCTTGTTTTTCTGGTCCCCGGTAACCGGCACCCGCACCGAAAACGCGGTTTACCCCCGAACCGAACTCCGCGAAACCTACAGCAACGGCACGCTGAAAAACTGGTACTACCCCGACGCGGACAACTCCCTGCGTGCGACCCTTACGGTCAGCAAGGTACCCAGCACGGGCAAGATCGTCATTGGTCAGATCCATGCCTACAAAAGCCAGAAGCCCATGGTGAAGCTCGAGTATCAATACAAGGACTCCAGCGAAACCGGAAACATCGTCGCCAAAGTCCGCATGCACCCCGACGACGACACCGCCCGGGTCATCACCATCGCCACCGGCGTGAAACTCAATCAGGAATTCTCCTACCTCATCCACCTCAGCCCCGGCGGTGCATTGGGCATCAGTGCGGCGGGTTACTCATGGGACACCGACATCAGCGCGATGTGGCGTGATAAACCGCTGTACTTCAAGGCTGGCGTTTATGTGCAGGACAACAGCGGGTATACCAGCGAAGGCGGAGAAGTGACGTTCAGCAAGCTGGATATTGATCACGATACGTAAGCGACTCGATCCCCTGTAGCGGCTGCCGAGCCTGCGAGGCTGCGTTCGGCCGCGAAGCGGTCGCAGTCCGGTGCATGCGTTTACCTGAAAAAACGCAGAGTCTGATTTTGCGACTGCTGCGCAGCCGAACGCAGGCTCGACAGCTGCTACGGACACCACAACAAACCGGGCATCCGCAAAACTCGTAGGATTGTTCCGACTGTGGCGAGGGAGCTTGCTCCCGCTGGGCTGCGAAGCAGCCCCAAACCCTGCCACCCAATTCCTCAGACACACCACACCGCCCGGTTTTACGACGGCTGCGCCGCCGAACGGGGGCAAGCCCCCTCGCCACACTGACCGTGCATGGTCCTACAGCCCGGTTGCAGCCGCCTGAGTCGCTGCCTAAAGTTGGTCTGTCGCTGACATCGTTGGCGATAGGGTTTCGCAGCCCTAGCGATACGTGTAGTAACCTAGCGCCCCGAAAAAAGACGGGCGCATCAGCGCACGTCCTCCTTTTTATGGTGGCTGTGTGTGGGAGACCTCCGGGTCTGCCGGGTTCCTCGTATCCTCGGTCTGCGAACCCGCACACAGCTACCACCCCATTCGATTCGCAGCGAACGGAAGTAGCTCTTCTTTTAGATTCGAGGAAGATTTACTTATGACCATGAACAACCCGCCCCGCCGCTTCACCCCCATGTCCCAATTCGCCACCGACTACCCCGTCCTGCTCATCGACAGCCACGCCCCGCTACGCGAACTTCACAACTGCGTCAGCGAACGCCTCAACGCCGTCCTCAAATACCTGAACCTCGTGGCCTGCACCAGCCTGCCTGACTACGCCGAGAACGACATCAACACGGTCACCAACATTGCGCGGATCATGATCCAGGACATTGCCGATGTGTTTGGGGTGATTGAACAGCGTGGGTTTGATACACCTAAAGATCAGTAATCAACTTTCAGGCGATAAAAAACCCGCAGTGCTGCGGGTTTTTGTTACGTGCTTCTAGAGTCGGCCCGGATCAACCTTCACTTCTTTAGGGTCCTTAGCATTTCCCCTCGAACACCCGTGATCTCGGCAGGGGCAGCGGGAGGTTTGCTATCCGACTTGGACTGAGTTTTTTTGTGTCTTCCGAGCTTGGCTTCCTTGTACTCATGTCTATTCACTCCATACTTAGTGGAAATTGGAGTTTGTTCAAATCAGTACAAATCGCCAACTAATAAAACTGACAGTTATTTAGATCAATTGGTGATAGACAGGGATTTTCAAATACCGATTAAATAAATCTGTCCCCTTTCCTTTTTGACATCACCCCCCTCGCAAACGAAGCATTAGATGCAACGTCGAATCTCCGACGATTTTATAATCAGATAACGTCCCCCCATCTTCGAGTTGCTTACCAGCAAAAATGAGACGTTGCTGATCAGGAGGAATTCCTTCTTTATCTTGGATTTTTGCCTTTACATTCTCGATGCTATCGCTGGGTTCCACTTCAACCGCAATAGACGTAATAGAGCCACCTTGTAATGTTCTTATAAAAATTTGCATACGAAACGCTCCGAATTTATTTGCCTTTCTGACTTGCAAACAGGATTACAACTTCCCTAGCAACATCCTCCATCACTTTCAAAACATTAACACCTGTTAGAAATAACGGTTTTTTATAAATTATTTGAGAAAGGGGACAGAAAGAGACAGAAAGGGGACAGATTTATTGGCAGCTATGCTTCCTTCATCACCTCAAGGACGTAGGAGGCTATATGCCAAGAATGGCACGTGTTGTATTACCCCAATATCCGCATCATGTCGTGCAGCGAGGCCATAACAAGCAGGTAGTATTCGCTGTACCAGAGGACTTCGAACGTTACCTCGCTAACTTGCGGGAGCTGAAGACACAACTTGATGTAAAAGTGTATGCCTTCTGCCTGATGACCAATCATGTCCATCTATTACTGGCGCCAGGAGATTCAGCTGCCGGTCTCGGGCAATTGATGAAAGGCCTGGCGGGCCGCATGACGCGTTATCGCAACAAGCTGGAAGGTCGTTCCGGCACGTTATGGGAGAGCCGTTACAAATCCAGTGTCGTTCAAACCGACACCTATTTACTGGCTTGCAGCCGATACATCGAACTCAACCCGGTGCGAGCGCAAATGGTTGAGCGCGCGCAGGACTATCCGTGGTCGAGCCTGCACCTACGATTCAACACTCTCCCAGCAGACAATTGGCTGGATGAAAATCCTGGCTTCATCGCACTCGGCACCTCTCAGGCCGAACGACTTGCCATGGCTACGGTTTGTTGGGTCACACGGACGTTGTAGTCGTAGTCGGTCGGGGTCTTGCCGTCTTCGCCGAAGGAGCCGTCCATCATCACCGAGCTGAAGCCCAGTTGAATGGAGCGCTGGCAGACCAGGGCTGGTGCCGTGGTCCCGGTGAAAAAAATGCTATCGACCGGATGTTGTGTATACGATACATTTAGCTATCAATGTTACGGTAACAGAACATGGACTATTCTCTGTTGATTACCCGCCTCGGCAACCAATTACGCCAAAAACGCATAAGCCGTGGCCTGACGCAAGCACAGATTGCCGAACTGGCGGGACTGACAAGATACAAAGTCATTGCTGTAGAGAAGGGCACCCTTTCTGTCGGCATGATCGCCTATGCGCGCGTCCTGGGCGCCCTGGATTGTGAACTCGCTGTCGTTCCGGCCGCTATGCCGACACTTGAAGAGCTTGGGGATTTGTTCGAATGAAAATGACCTCTCTCAAAGTCAGCACGCCAGAGGGAAATAGCGGCAGGCTTCTCACCAGTGCCGAGGGTTTCACTTTCCGATATCACGAAGATGCATTGCCCGGCATGGCAATCAGCTTGTCGATGCCCGTACGGCCTGACGAGTTTCGTCGGCGCGAACTGCACCCTATTTTTCAGATGAACCTGCCGGAAGGCTATGTACTGGAGCAGCTGCGCAATCGCTTGGCCAAAACTGTAAATGTCGATCCGATGCTGTTGCTGGCGCTTTCCGGCAGCACTTCGCCCATCGGCAGGGTTCAGGTGCGCTCTGAAGCGGTTGACGCCTTGCTGGAGGAACAACAGTTTCCGGGAGAAAAACTCGAAGAGATTCTGACGTGGGACGGTGCGGAAGATATCTTCGCTGGCATTCTTGATCGCTACATCCTGCGGGCAGGCATTTCAGGTGTTCAACCCAAGGTGTTGGTGCCGGAACAGCAAGAAACCGAATTCCCACGAGTGACATCGAAAACCTCGGACCTGATCATCAAAAGTGGCCGAGACGAATTTCCCGGTCTGGCGATCAACGAGTTCCTTTGTATGTCTATTGCGAAGGAGGCGGGTCTTCCCGTTCCTCAGTTTTACCTTTCCGATAATGCCAAGCTGTTTGTCATGCGTCGTTTTGACCGCGACGATCAACTCAACCCGATTGGCTTCGAAGACATGGCGGCGTTGATGGGGCTCTCGGCCGACCAGAAGTACAGCAAAAGTTATGCGGCAATCGCCAAGGCGGTTCGTGTGTTCTGCCCAGCAAAACACTTGCGGTCCTCCCTTGATCAACTCTTCGATAGCGTGGCCCTGAGTTGCATTGTAGGAAATGGCGACGCTCATTTGAAGAACTTCGGCCTGCTCTATTCCGAGCCGACGCAACGCGATGCTCGCCTGGCGCCGGCTTACGACATCGTCAACACTACGGCCTATATTCCGGAGGATGTTTTGGCGCTGGATCTGACGGGTAACAAATCAATGTTTGCCTCGCGGCAAGGGCTACTGGAGTTTGCGCACACCTGTGAGATCGAGCAACCCAAGGAGCGCATTCAGCGATTGCTTGCTGCACTTGAGGTGGTGCTTGAGCGTTATCCCCAGCATCGGGAAAAAGCGCCTCATGTAGTCAGTGCCATTGAGCAAGCGGCAGCGCCATTTTTTCTGACTTTCGGGTAGTTTTATTACCGCCCATAAAAAACCCGCATCGCTGCGGGTTTTTTATTGCCACTCAAACACTAAAGGCTTAATTCACCTTAGCGTTCAACTCACCGTTCAAATACCGCTGATACATCCCTTCCAACGAGATCGCTTTGATCTTCGAAGCATTACCCGCAGTACCAAACGCCTCATAACGCGCAATACACACATCACGCATCGCAGTCACAGTCGCGCCGAAGAACTTACGCGGATCGAACTCGCTAGGGTTGGTAGCCATCAGGCGACGCATCGCACCGGTGGATGCCAGACGCAGGTCGGTATCGATGTTGACCTTGCGCACGCCGTGCTTGATGCCTTCGACGATTTCCTCAACCGGTACGCCGTAGGTTTCTTTGATGTCGCCGCCGTACTGGTTGATGATCGCCAGCCACTCTTGCGGAACCGAAGACGAACCGTGCATCACCAGGTGGGTGTTCGGGATGCGTTTGTGGATTTCTTTGATGCGGTCGATGGCCAGCACGTCGCCGGTAGGTGGCTTGGTGAACTTGTAGGCGCCGTGGCTGGTGCCGATGGCGATGGCCAGGGCATCGACTTGGGTGCGTTTGACGAAGTCAGCGGCTTCTTCCGGGTCGGTCAGCATTTGGCTGTGATCCAGAACGCCTTCGGCGCCGATGCCGTCTTCTTCACCGGCCATGCCGGTTTCCAGCGAACCCAGGCAGCCCAGCTCGCCTTCTACCGATACGCCGCAGGCGTGAGCCATGGCAACAGTTTGTTGGGTAACGCGGACGTTGTAGTCGTAGTCGGTCGGGGTCTTGCCGTCTTCGCCGAGGGAACCGTCCATCATCACCGAGCTGAAGCCCAGTTGGATGGAGCGCTGGCAGACGTCAGGGCTGGTGCCGTGGTCCTGGTGCATGCACACCGGAATGTGCGGGAATTCTTCGATTGCCGCCAGGATCAGGTGACGCAGGAACGGTGCACCGGCGTATTTGCGAGCACCGGCCGAAGCCTGGACGATCACCGGGGAGTCAGTCTTGTCAGCGGCTTCCATGATGGCGCGCATCTGCTCAAGGTTGTTGACGTTGAAGGCTGGAACGCCGTAGCCGAACTCGGCTGCGTGGTCCAGCATCTGGCGCATGCTGATAAGTGCCATTGTGTGTGTCTCTCCCGGTTGAGGGTCGTTAATCGTGCCAGCCTGCCGTAGCGGCGGCGGCTATTCAAGTTATTGCAGATCGGGGGTTGGCCCGGGCTGCGAATTCGGTAATGCAAAATCTCAAGAACTACAGAGAACCACTGTGGGAGCGGCGGTGCGACGATTCGACTTGCTCGCGAATGCGGTTATACATTCAACATCTATGCAAGCTGATCCACCGCCTTCGCGAGCAAGCCCGCTCCCACATTTGGATCACTGTGAATCAAATCAATCGTCTTACTCGGCTTTACAACCGCGGCCAATCAAATCATTGGTGGCGACCCAGTACACCAGGCCTTCCTCACCTTTTACGTGAAACGCCAGCATGTCGTTGCTGTACAGCGAACCTTCGGCGCCCGGTTCAAGCTTCAAGCGGTAGACCTGATCGGCACCGCCCAGGCGCACGTCGACTTCCTTGCGGCTGACATCAGTGTAGCGCCAGAGCACTTTGGCCTGGCTGTCGCAGGTCCACGTAGTCCAACTGTCCGCAGGCTCGGCAGCGTTGAACAGGTTCAAATTGGCGCAACCTGCCAGCAATGCCAGTGCCGCAACGGCAATAAAGCGTTTCATCCGTGTTCCTCGACTGACGGCACACGCTGCCAGCCTTGAGTAAAGAGTCAGACCCCTCAAGGGCAACCATGTTCCTTGGCCGGGGTCTGTGTCTCATATTTGTCCAGGCCATCCGGCCCGGAACGCTTGTTGATCACCGGGTTGGTTTCCGCTTGCCAGTCGGCCTGGTAGCAGCCTTTTTCCTGTGTTTGCGGCGCGGGTTCCGGCGTGGCTTTCGGGTTACTCCCGCAAGCCGCCAGCATACCCGCGGCGATCAACAGCACTAAGGTCCTGACCATGTGAACACTCCTTTGCCTGGTCAAATGCGCGGCCTCAGGCCTTGGCCCGGCTTTCCAGGACTTCAACGGCCGGCAGGACTTTGCCTTCGACGAATTCGAGGAACGCGCCGCCGCCGGTAGAAATGTAGGAGATCTGCTCGGCAACGCCATATTTATCGATGGCTGCCAGGGTGTCGCCGCCGCCAGCGATGGAGAACGCCGAGCTTTCGGCGATGGCCTGGGCCAGCACCTTGGTGCCGTTACCGAACTGGTCGAATTCGAACACGCCCACCGGGCCGTTCCACAGAATGGTCTTGGACGACTTCAGCAGCTCGGCAAAATTCGCCGCGGTCTGTGGGCCGATGTCCAGGATCATGTCGTCGGCAGCCACGTCGGCAATCAGCTTGACGGTCGCGGTCGCGCTTTCAGCGAATTCCTTGGCAACAACCACGTCCACTGGCAATGGCACGCTGACTTTGGCGGCGATTTCACGAGCGGTGTCCAGCAGATCCGGCTCGTACAGCGATTTGCCGACCGGGTGACCGGCAGCGGCCAGGAAGGTGTTGGCGATGCCGCCACCGACGATCAGCTGGTTGCAGATCTGGCTCAGGCTGTTGAGCACGTCGAGTTTGGTCGACACTTTGGAGCCGGCAACGATAGCCGCCATCGGCTGCGCCGGGGCGCCCAGGGCTTTGCCCAGTGCATCCAGTTCAGCAGCCAGCAACGGGCCAGCGGCAGCGACTTTGGCGAACTTGGCCACGCCGTGGGTCGAACCCTCGGCGCGGTGAGCGGTGCCGAAGGCGTCCATCACAAACACGTCGCACAGGGCGGCGTATTGCTTGGCGAGTTCGTCAGCGTTCTTTTTCTCGCCCTTGTTGAAGCGTACGTTTTCGAACAACACGATGTCGCCGGCTTTCACGTCGACGCCGCCCAGGTAATCGGACACCAGCGGCACTTCGCGGCCCAGCGCCTTGCTCAAGTAGTCAGCCACTGGCTTGAGGCTGTTCTCGGCCGAGAACTCGCCTTCGGTCGGACGGCCAAGGTGCGAGCAGACCATCACGGCCGCGCCTTTTTCCAGGGCCAGCTTGATGGTCGGCAGCGAAGCCAGGATTCGCGCATCGCTGGTGACAACACCGTCCTTGACTGGGACGTTGAGGTCTTCGCGGATCAGTACGCGCTTACCTTGCAGATCGAGGTCGGTCATCTTCAACACGGTCATGGGTCGCATTTCCTGGATAGCTGTTTTAGAGAGCAGGTTTTGGTTGGGGTGCAGCTGTTTGCAAATAGTGTTCTGCAACGTCCAGCATTCGATTGGCAAAACCCCATTCGTTGTCGAACCAGGCCAGGATGTTCACCAGCCGTGGGCCGGAAACGCGGGTCTGACTGGCATCGACGATGGCCGAATGTGGGTCATGATTGAAATCACAACTGGCGTGAGGCAACTCGGTGTAGGCCAGAAGGCCTTTGAGCGGGCCATGGGTGGCGGCCTCGCGCAGAATCCGGTTGACCTCGGTGGCGTCGGTATCGCTTACGGTCTGCATCGTAATGTCGAGGCAGGACACGTTAACCGTCGGCACCCGCACGGCTTTGGCCTGAATTCGCCCGGCAAGTTCCGGCAGCAGGCGTTCAATGCCTCGCGCCAGACCAGTGGACACCGGAATCACCGACTGGAACGCTGACCGGGTGCGGCGCAGGTCTTCGTGGTGATAGGCGTCAATCACCGGCTGATCGTTCATGGCCGAGTGGATGGTGGTGATCGACACATATTCCAGACCAATGGCCTGGTTCAGCAGGCGCAACAGCGGCACGCCGCAGTTGGTGGTGCAGGAGGCGTTGGACACCAGCAGCTCGTCGCCGATCAGGCAATCCTGGTTCACACCGTAGACGATGGTGGCGTCGACATCCGCCTCGCTGGCCATCGGCTGGGAAAACAGCACCCGGGGCGCACCAGCATCGAGGAAACGCTGGCCATCCTGACGGGTGTGGTAAGCGCCGGAGCACTCCAGCACCAGATCGACGCCCAGCGACGCCCAATCGATGCCTTCGGGGGTGGCACTGCGCAGGACCTTCACGCAGTCGCCATTAATATGCAGACAATCGCCCTCGACCTTCACTTCGCCGGGAAAGCGCCCGTGAGTGGAGTCGAAGCGTGTCAGGTATTCGATGCTGGCCATGTCGGCCAGATCGTTGATCGCGACAATTTCAAACCCGGCCGTCGAGCCTCGCTCAAACAACGCACGCAAGACGCAACGACCAATCCGGCCGTAGCCGTTGAGTGCAACTTTGTAAGGACGCGGTTGAGGCATGGGGTTCTCGATTACCGTGGTGAATCCTTTAGTGTTGCGTTGCCTGACCGACCGCTATCGCGGGCAAGCCCACTCCCACAGGACCTATGGAGATCCTTGTGGGAGCGGGCTTGCCCGCGATGGCGTCAGTCCAGACGACACACTTTCTGGATCAGTCTTCCAGCAGCTCTTCAGCCTGACCCAGAATGTTTTCCAGGGTGAAGCCGAACTCTTCGAACAAGGCAGGCGCAGGCGCCGACTCGCCGTAGGTGGTCATGCCGATCACGCGACCTTCCAGGCCCACGTACTTGTACCAGTAGTCCGCGTGGGCGGCTTCGATGGCGATACGGGCGCTGACCTGCAACGGCAGAACCGCTTGCTTGTAGCCGGCGTCCTGAGCTTCGAAGACGCTGGTGCACGGCATCGAAACAACACGCACCTTGCGGCCTTGCTCAGTCAGTTTGTCGAAGGCTTGAACGGCCAGGCCGACTTCCGAACCGGTGGCGATCAGGATCAGCTCAGGCTCGCCTGCGCAGTCTTTCAGCACGTAGCCGCCACGCGCGATCTCTTCGATCTGGATTGCATTGCGGGTCTGGTGCTGCAGGTTCTGACGGGAGAAGATCAGTGCCGACGGACCGTCGTCACGCTCCAGAGCAAATTTCCAGGCCACCGCCGATTCAACGGCATCGGCTGGACGCCAAGTGTCGAGGTTCGGCGTGCAGCGCAGGCTGGCCAGCTGCTCGATCGGCTGGTGAGTCGGGCCGTCTTCGCCCAGACCGATGGAGTCATGGGTGAACACATAGATGATGCGTTTCTTCATCAGCGCCGACATGCGCACTGCGTTGCGAGCGTATTCCATGAACATCAGGAAGGTCGCGCCGTAAGGCACCAGACCACCGTGCAGGGCCACGCCGTTCATGATCGCGCTCATGCCGAACTCGCGAACGCCGTAGTACATGTAGTTGCCGCTGGCGTCTTCGGCGGTGACGCCTTTGCAACCTTTCCACAGGGTCAGGTTGGAACCGGCCAGGTCAGCCGAACCGCCGAGCAGTTCCGGCAGCAGCGGGCCGAACGCGTTCAGGGCGTTCTGGCTGGCTTTACGGCTGGCGATGGTTTCGCCTTTGGCCGCGACTTCAGCGATATACGCCGAGGCTTTTTCAGCGAAGTCAGTCGGCAGATCACCGCTCAGACGACGAACCAGTTCGTTGGCCAGCTCCGGGAAAGCAGCGGAGTAAGCAGCGAAACGCTGATCCCACTCGGCTTCGGCCGCGCGACCGGCTTCCTTGGCATCCCATTCGGCATAGATGTTGGCCGGGATTTCGAACGGGCCGTGGTTCCACTTCAGTGCTTCACGGGTCAGAGCGATTTCCGCGTCACCCAATGGGGCGCCGTGGCAGTCTTCCTTGCCTTGCTTGTTCGGCGAGCCGAAACCGATGGTGGTCTTGCAGCAGATCAGCGTCGGTTGCTCGCTTTTGCGCGCAGTGTCGATGGCGATCTTGATTTCTTCCGGGTCATGACCGTCAACGTTGCGGATCACTTGCCAGTTGTAGGACTCGAAGCGCTTCGGCGTGTCGTCGGTGAACCAGCCTTCGACTTCGCCGTCGATGGAGATGCCGTTGTCATCGTAGAAGGCGATCAGTTTGCCCAGGCCCAAGGTACCGGCCAGGGAGCTGACTTCGTGGGAAATGCCTTCCATCATGCAGCCATCACCCAGGAACACGTAGGTGTGGTGATCAACGACGTTATGGCCAGGACGGTTGAACTGCGCCGCCAGGACTTTTTCCGCCAGGGCGAAACCCACGGCGTTGGCCAGGCCTTGGCCCAGTGGGCCGGTGGTGGTTTCAACGCCCGGGGTGTAACCGAATTCCGGGTGACCCGGAGTGCGGCTGTGCAGCTGGCGGAAGCTTTTCAGGTCATCGATCGACAGGTCGTAGCCGGTCAGGTGCAGCAGCGAGTAGATCAGCATCGAGCCGTGACCGTTGGACAGCACGAAGCGGTCACGGTCGGCGAATGATGGATTGCTCGGATTGTGCTTCAGGTAGTCACGCCAAAGTACTTCGGCGATATCCGCCATACCCATAGGGGCACCGGGATGGCCGCTGTTGGCTTTTTGCACGGCATCCATGCTGAGGGCACGAATGGCGTTGGCACGCTCACGACGGCTGGGCATCGCTGTTCTCCTGCGGATATTGAATCGAGAGTGAATAAAACGAAACGGAAAAAAGGCGAGCATTTTCCCTCACCGACCGCCTTCGGGGCAATGACAGATAGTCATCCGAAGACGTTTTTCCAATGGATAACGACGTATTCGACGGGTGAAACCTTTCCGCCGTTCGTTTGCTGACTGAACCTAACGCTGAGAAGTGCCATCTATCGAGCAATATCAAAACTTTTTGATATTGCTCTTGCGGTGATTTCTGAGCGTCACTAGACTGCTGGCCTTATGAATTTACGCGTGCCTTCCATTCGACATGACGATTGCGATGAGCTGGCGGCCCTGTGCAAGGCCGGCGGCGATCCTCTGCGGCTGAATGTATTGCGCGCGCTGGCCAACGACTCGTTCGGCGTACTGGAACTGGCGCAGATCTTCGGCATCGGTCAGTCCGGCATGAGTCATCACCTCAAGGTTTTGGCCCAGGCCGATCTGGTGGCGACCCGTCGTGAAGGCAATGCGATTTTCTACCGTCGCGCCCTGCCCCACACCGATCTGCTGGGCGGCAAGCTGCATACCGCGCTGCTGGAAGAAGTGGACAACCTGACCCTGCCGACTGACGTTCAGTCGCGGATCGGTCAGGTCCACGGGCAACGGGCGGCGGCCAGCCAGGACTTTTTCTCACGGGTGGCGGAGAAGTTTCGCGCCCAGCAAGACTTGATTGCCGGCCTGCCGCAATACCGCGAAAGCGTGGTGGCACTGCTCGACAAGCTGAGTTTCGGCCCCGGCGCCACAGCCATCGAAGTGGGCCCTGGCGATGGCGGTTTTCTGCCGGAGCTGGCGCGTCGTTTCGCTCAAGTCACGGCGCTGGACAACAGCCCGGCGATGCTCGATCTGGCTCGTCAGGTCTGTGAACGTGAAACGCTGGCTAACGTCAGCCTGCAATTGGCCGATGCATTGAACGGTGTAAGCCTCAAGGCTGATTGCGTTGTACTGAACATGGTACTGCACCATTTCGCCGCGCCGGCCGAAGCACTCAAGCACATGGCCGAGTTGCTGCAACCGGGCGGTAGCCTGCTCGTGACAGAGTTATGTAGCCACAACCAGAGTTGGGCCAGGGAGGCCTGCGGTGATCTCTGGTTGGGGTTTGAACAGGACGATCTGGCCCGTTGGGCCACCGCTGCGGGACTCGTTCCCGGGGAAAGCCTCTATGTAGGCTTACGTAATGGTTTCCAGATTCAGGTCCGCCATTTTCAGCGACCGGCTGGCGACACTCACCATCGGTAAATTCAGGAAAAAATCGAGATGAGCGAATACTCCCTCTTCACCTCCGAGTCCGTGTCCGAAGGGCATCCGGACAAAATCGCCGACCAGATTTCCGATGCGGTGCTGGACGCCATCATTGCTGAAGACAAGTTCGCCCGCGTGGCGTGCGAGACTCTGGTGAAAACCGGCGTGGCAATCATCGCAGGTGAAGTCACCACGTCGGCCTGGGTCGATCTGGAAGACATCGTCCGTAACGTGATTCTCGACATCGGCTACAACAGCTCCAATGTCGGCTTCGACGGTGCAACTTGCGGCGTGATGAACATCATCGGCAAGCAGTCCCCTGACATCAACCAGGGCGTCGACCGTGCCAAGCCTGAAGACCAGGGCGCCGGCGACCAGGGCCTGATGTTCGGCTACGCCAGCAACGAAACCGACGTGCTGATGCCAGCACCGATCACCTTCTCGCACCAGTTGGTTCAACGTCAGGCTGAAGCCCGGAAATCCGGCCTGCTGCCTTGGCTGCGCCCGGACGCCAAGTCGCAAGTGACTTGCCGCTACGAAGGCGGCAAGGTTGTCGGTATCGACGCCGTTGTACTGTCGACCCAGCACAACCCTGAAGTGTCCTACAAAGACCTGCGCGAAGGCGTGATGGAACTGATCGTCAAGCACGTACTGCCTGCCGAACTGCTGTCCAAGGACACCCAGTTCCATATCAACCCGACTGGCCAATTCATCATCGGTGGCCCGGTTGGCGACTGCGGCCTGACCGGTCGCAAGATCATCGTCGACAGCTACGGCGGCATGGCCCGTCACGGCGGTGGCGCATTCTCCGGCAAGGATCCATCGAAGGTTGACCGTTCGGCGGCCTACGCCGGTCGTTACGTGGCCAAGAACATCGTCGCTGCCGGCCTGGCCGAGCGTTGCGAGATTCAGGTTTCCTACGCGATCGGTGTTGCTCAGCCTACGTCGATTTCGTTGAACACCTTCGGCACCGGCAAAATCAGCGACGACAAGATCGTCAAACTGGTTCGCGAAGTGTTCGACCTGCGTCCTTACGCAATCACCACCATGCTCGACCTGCTGCACCCGATGTACCAGGAAACCGCTGCGTACGGCCACTTCGGTCGCACTCCGGCAACCAAGACTGTGGGCGAAGATACTTTCACCACCTTCACCTGGGAAAAAACCGACCGCGCCGAAGACCTGCGTGTCGCGGCTGGCCTGTAAGACTTCCCCGGCGGTACCCAAAGCCCCGCACGGTTCGCCGTGCGGGGCTTTTTATTGCCTTGCTGCTTGAGACCGCATCGCCGCCTCTGCCTCATGCCAGAAACACTCAGCAAAAAAACCACCCTTCGCGCCTGCCAGTACTGATCTAGCCTTCAAGCATCCCAACGAGCAAGGACGCTCTCGATGCTACCCAACCTGCGCCTGTTTTTCGGTTTTCTACTGACCTTCAGCTGCCTGACCACCAATGCCGCCGAATGCCCCGACTGGCCGCCCGCCCGCGCACTAGACGAAATCACTACCCTGCAACTGCAAATCGATCGCTGGGACGACAGCTACCACCGTGAAGGCCAGTCGCTGATCGTCGATGAACTCTACGATCAGTCCCGCGCGCGACTGAGCGAATGGCGCGAGTGTTTTGATTCAGGCCCCTCCGACGAACCATTGCGTACGGCTGGCGGCACGGTTGCTCACCCCATCGCCCACACCGGCCTGGAAAAACTAAGCGACGGGCGCGCCGTCGAAACCTGGCTAAAAGATCGGGGAGAGGTCTGGGTTCAGCCCAAGGTCGATGGCGTGGCGGTGACATTGGTCTATCGCAACGGCTGGTTGCACCGGGTAATCAGTCGGGGGGACGGGGTAAACGGCCAGGACTGGACTGCCTCGGCGCGCCAGATCGCCGCCATCCCTAAAAAACTTTCGCAGTCGCTGGACTTGCTCCTGCAAGGCGAACTCTATTGGCGCCAGACCGAGCACGTACAAGCCCAGGCTGGCAGCCTCAATGCCCGCGCCACGGTGGCGGGGTTGATGGCGCGCAAGGCGCTAAGCCCAGAGCAAGCGACTGGTATCGGGTTGTTTGTCTGGGACTGGCCACAAGGCCCAAAAAGCCTGCCGGCACGGGTGGCGGCCCTGGATGAGTTGGGGTTCCCCAGCACGGCGCCCTACAGTCAGCCGATCGAGGCATTTGCCGATGCCGAACGCTGGCGCGATCACTGGTATCGCACGCCCCTGCCTTTTGCCAGCGATGGGGTCGTGTTGCGCCAGAACCAACGCCCGCCGGCCGAACGCTGGCAGGCGAAAACACCTTACTGGAGCGTCGCCTGGAAATACCCTTTTGCTCAGGCGCTGGCCGAGGTGCGCAAGGTCCGCTTCAAGATCGGTCGGACTGGACGGATCACACCGGTGCTGGACCTGGTACCGGTGATGCTCGATGACCGACAGATCAAACGCGTGAGTGCCAGTTCCCTGCAACGCTGGGAAGCGCTGGACATTCGCCCGGGCGATCAGGTCGCCATCAGCCTGGCGGGGCTGACCATCCCCAGGCTCGATGGTGTCGTATTGCGCAGTACTGAACGCCCGGAATTGAATGTACCGCTGGCAGCAGACTTTCACTCTTTAAGCTGCTGGCAACCAACATCCGGATGCGAAAGCCAATTCCTCGCACGCCTGGCCTGGCTCAGTGGTAAACAGGGGCTGGCATTGCCTCATGTCGGACCAGGCACCTGGGAGAAACTGCTCAAGGCCGAACGCCTCGGCAGTCTGCTCGATTGGATGACCCTCGATGGGCAAGAGCTTGCTAACATTGACGGCTTCGGTGAGCGCAGCAGCGCTCGTCTTTTGGACAGTTTCAACAGCGCCCGGCAACGCCCATTCGCTCGCTGGCTCAAAGCCCTGGGTTTGCCGCCGACTGGCCAGGCACGCCTCGCCGATACATGGCAGGCGCTGGCGCAACGAACCACCGAACAATGGCAGGCCGAGGCCGGCATCGGTCCGGGACGCGCAGCGCAATTGAGCGCATTTTTCCGCGACCCACAGGTCCTGGCCTTGAGTGAGACATTACGTGTTGCCGGGATTGACGGTTTCTAGACGCCAGGCCGCTCTGATAACCGGGAACCCAAAGGTGCCGATGCGCTCAAACAGCCCATCGCTATATCGAATTTTTCACCTGGAGCTTTTATGAAACTTCTTTCACCGCTCGCCGTGTTGACCCTGTGCAGCGTGATGGCCGCTCCATTGATGGCCGACGAAGATGCCCCGGGCCTGACCGGCTGCGCCGCAAAAAAACAGGGCATCATCAACCAGATCGAACTGGCCAAGTCCCGCGGCAACGCCGATCAGCAGGCTGGCCTGGAAACTGCCCTGAACGAAGTCACTGCCCATTGCACCGACGCTTCCTTGAAGAAGGAACGGGAAAACAAGGTGCTCGACGCCAAGCACGAAGTCAGCACGCGTCAGGCCGACCTCGAGAAGGCGATGAAAAAAGGCGACGCCGAGAAGATCAACAAGCGCAAAGACAAACTGGCTCAATCGCGCAAGGAATTGCAGGAAGCGCTGGATGAGTTGGATAAGTAGTCTGGCTTGAACAAGGGGCTTTTGTGGCGAGGGGGCTTGCCCCCCGACTGCGCAGCAGTCGCAATCCAGCCAATGCAATCTGACAGATTGATTGCGGTTGCCATTTTGGGGCTGCTTCGCAACCCAACGGGGGCAAGCCCCCTCGCCACAGGAGAGCGCCGCAAATCAATGATCCCGAAACTCTTTATGGCAGGCACTACAGGCGTCTTCGACTTTCTGTACCGCCGGCCCCAGGTTGCTGACCTTGTAGGGCTGAACCTTGCTGGCAATCACCAGTTCACCGGTGGCGCCTTCAAGGGTGCGGGCCATTTCCTGGAAGCGTGACTGCTTCTGCCAGACATCATTTTTGGCGCTGGTGTGATCCTCTTCGCGCACCTGCGGGAAATGTTTCCACGGCTCATGGGACAACGCGTCGAGCTTCACCGCGCCGTCGGCGAATTTCGGGCCATCGAACGGAATACGTCCGCGCAACATGCCGCCCAGGTCTTCGCCGGTCTTGAGCATCTGCTTGAAGATCGCCTTGCGCTGACCCAGCGGCGAGTTCGGGTCGACACCCCCGCAGGCGGACAAGGTCAGGCAGGCCAGCAATACAACAGAAAGTCTTTTAAGAGTCATGGTGGCTTCAGGTCACTGGAAACGGCGGCCAGTATCCTCGCGTCACCGGCAAAGACCAATAGCCCTATTATCAATACGGGTTGTTTGAGCGCATGGAGCACTCAGGCAACCGACAAAGGAATTACTCCATGAACAGCCGTTTCAAGGCATGGCGTCACAACCTGGCCTGGACCCTTCCGATGGTGGCCGTGCTGGCAGGTTGCACCGGCGGCGACAGCAGCAAACCGAAAACCCATGCACTGGCGACCTACTCCAGCGCCACCTGGGAAGCGCTTCCGGCGGTGTCCGACAACGACCTCGTCGCTGGCTTCGGCTCGTGGCGCAGCGCCTGCACCCGACTCAAGGCCGATCCGGTCTGGGGCGGCACCTGTGCTGCTTCCGTCAATGTGCAGCCAACCGCCAATGACATCCGCGGATTCCTCAAACAGAACCTGGACGTCTATGGCCTGCGTGCCGCCAATGACAACCCCAACGGCCTGATTACCGGTTACTACGAACCGGTATATCCCGGCAGCCTGACCCAGACCGAAGCAGCCAATATTCCGGTATACGGTGTACCCGAGGATATGATCATCGTCTCGCTGGACAGCATCTATCCGGAACTCAAAGGCAAACGCCTGCGCGGCAGACTCGAAGGTCGCGTGCTCAAGCCGTACGACGATGCGGCAACCATTGAAACCAACGGTGTGAAGGCGCCGGTGATTGCCTGGCTGACCGACCCGATGAACCTGCAGTTCCTGCAAATCCAGGGCTCGGGGCGCATCCAGCTTGATGACGGTCGTCAGTTGCGCATCGGTTACGCCGACCAGAATGGCCACCCGTATCGGCCCATCGGCCGCTGGCTGGTGGACCAGGGTGAGTTGAAGAAAGAAGACGTGACCATGGGCGCTATCAGCACCTGGGCCAAAGCCAATCCGATGCGCATTCCCGAACTGCTGGGCAGCAACCCCAGCTACGTGTTCTTCACCCGCAACCCCGACAGCAACGAAGGGCCGCGTGGTTCGCTGAATGTACCGCTGACCGCAGGTTATAGCGCGGCGGTGGACCGCAAGGTGATTCCGCTCGGCAGTCTGTTGTGGTTATCGACCACACGCCCGGACGGCAGCGCATTGGTGCGCCCGGTGGCCGCGCAAGATACTGGCGGTGCAATTGCCGGCGAGGTCCGCGCAGACCTGTTCTGGGGCACGGGGGAGGCAGCCGGGCAATTGGCCGGCGACATGAAACAGCAGGGGCAGATCTGGATGCTCTGGCCTAAAGGGGCGGCGTTGCCACAAGTGCCTCAAGTTGCCGATGCGGTTAAAGCAAGCCCTTGAATTCTGCGGCGACTGATAGATAGCAATCGCGGGCAAGTCGAATCGTCGCACCGCCGCTCCCACAGGGATTGCACATAACCTGTGGGAGCGGGCTTGCCCGCGATGAGGTCGGTAAAAACACCGAAGTAGTGTCAGACAGACACAACAAAGAAACTGACAATCAACCCCATGCCAATGGCCCACACCAGCGACCGCAGAATCGCCCAGTCCGCCAGATAGCAAATGATGTACAGCAGTCGACTGGTGATAAACAACACCGCCAGCACATTGATCGTCACCAGATCGGCATTACCGGCCAGGTGCGCGACGATTACCGCTGCAGCAAACGCCGGTGTCACTTCGAAGCTATTCAACTGCGCCGAATGCGCACGCCTGGCCACCCCTTCGAGCGAATCCAGAAATGCCCGCGGATCGTGATTCTGTTTCAGCCCGAACTTGCCGCCGCTGAACTTGGCGACGCCTGTGCATAGATACGGCAAACAGATCGCAATCAAAATGCACCACAGAGCAACCGTCATAACGCAGTCCCTTCTTCAAAGTTATAGAGAGTCGAGTTAAATCAGGGGCGACTAAAACTTCATCACCAACATGCCGATCAGCACCAGCCCACAGGCTAAGAGCCGGGGTCTGCCGAAAGGTTCTTGCAGGTAGCGCATACCGAACAGCACCACCAGGATCACACTGATTTCGCGCAGCGCCGCTGCTTCGGCAATCGAACCGAGCTGCATGGCCCACAGCACCAGAGCGTAGCTGAACAGTACGCAAAACCCGACCGCCACCCCCAACCGCCACTGCTCACGCCAGAACAGCATGAACGCCGGCCGCTTGAGCACCATCGCCAGCAATGGGAACGGCCAGGCGCTAAGCAAGGTGACCCACACCAGGTAGTCCAGCGGGTGCGACCAGCGCCGTAAAGCCTGGCCATCGATGAAGGTGTAGCAACCGATGCACAACCCGATCAGCGCCACTACCGGCAGCATTGACCACGGCAGACGCTCCCCGCCACCGCCCTGCCAGAGCAGGCACAACATGCCGAGCGGGATCAGCAAAATGCCGAAGATCTGCTGAGCCGTCAGTACTTCCCCGGCGAAGATCAGTGTCAGTGCCAGCACCACTAGCGGTGACAGGCCACGCATCAACGGGTAGACCAAGCCGAGATCGCCGACCCGATAGGCCTGGATCAACAGGTAGCGATAGAGCAACTCGAATGCTGCCGACGCGAGAATCCACGGCCACATCTCCAGTGGCGGCAACACCACGAAGGGCAGCATCAGGACGACAAACAGCAGCGCCACGCTGTCCATGCAGGCCACCACCAACAGCCGCTCCGCGCTGAATTTGATCAGGGTATTCCACACCGCGTGCAACAGCGCCGCCACCAACACCAGAACCGTCGCAAGCACGGCACACTCCTTATTTTGCCCCCACCCTCCCCTGCGGCAGCTCCTACAAGGCTGGGGGCAGAGAATTGATTCGCCATATATCCGCAGCTGTTTATACTGCAAGCGACCACGCCGCACTCAGTTGCGCACACACTATTCCAATAATTCCTGCCTCTGCCCGCTCTCACCGAGAACGGTCGTCGGCCTGCGTATGCCTGATCAAAGCGTCAAGACTACCGACAGAGACCTTGCGCATGCCACTCGCCTTGCTTGCACTGGCCGTTGCCGCCTTCGGCATTGGCACCACTGAATTCGTCATCATGGGCTTGTTGCCCGATGTCGCCCGCGACCTCGCCGTGAGCATTCCTCACGCGGGCCTGCTCATCACCGGTTACGCCCTGGGCGTGGTGTTCGGTGCGCCGATCCTCGCGGTCGGTACCGCCAACATGCCGCGCAAAGCCACGCTGTTGGGCATGACGCTGATGTTCATTCTCGGCAATATCCTCTGCGCCCTGGCGCCGAACTACGCCACTTTGATGGCCGCACGGGTGATCACCGCGCTGTGCCATGGTGCGTTCTTCGGCATCGGCTCGGTGGTCGCCGCCGGTTTGGTGGCACCGAACAAACGAGCGCAGGCGATTGCCATGATGTTCACTGGCCTGACGTTGGCCAACGTACTGGGCGTTCCCTTGGGCACCGCGCTCGGGCAATACGCTGGCTGGCGCTCGACGTTTTGGGCGGTGTCGGTGATTGGTGTGATCGCGGCCATCGCACAGTGGGTTTGGCTGCCCAAGGAAATCCCCATGGACAAAGCCAACCTGGCCAGCGAGTTCAAAGTGCTGGGTAAGGTCAACGTGCTGCTGGCGCTGGGCATGAGCGTGCTGGCGTCCACCAGTCTGTTCAGCGTGTTCACCTATATCGCGCCGATTCTGCAAGACATTACCGGTGTCAGTCCGCATGGCGTGACGATCATGTTGCTGTTGTTCGGGGTCGGTCTGACGGCGGGCAGCATGCTTGGCGGCCGACTGGCGGACAGTCGTTTGCTGCCTTCTCTGGTGGGTATGGCGCTGGCTGTGGTTGTCGTGCTGGCCGCTTTCAGTCAGACCAGTCACTCAGTGATCCCGGCGGCGATCACGCTGGTGTTGTGGGGCATCTTCGCGTTTGCGTTGTGCCCGATCCTGCAATTGCTGATCATCGATCAGGCTCATGAAGCGCCGAACCTCGGATCGACGTTGAATCAAAGCGCATTCAATCTTGGCAACGCAGCTGGGGCATGGATTGGCGGGCTGGTTGTGGCCAGTGGCGCGGACTTGGCAGATCTGCCATGGACCGGCGCACTGGTCAGCGGGTTGACGGTGCTGACAGCGTTGTTTTTCATCTACCTGCAGCGTCGCAGTGCTGTCACGGTCAATGTGTCCGGCTGACAGAATCAGTTTTTGCCACTGATCATTTTTTGATCTTCTGCGGCTCGGGTTCCTCGCCCCGCTCCGCAGATGTCTTCGGCGGCCCGCTTTCACTGCGAATCTGCGCATGACTGATCAGCGCGAAGATAAAACTGCCACCGATAATGTTCCCCACCAGCGTCGGCCCAGCGAATACCAGCCAAAAATCCTTCCACGGCAACTCGCCGGCAAACACCAGATACGAGACCTCGACCGACCCAACCACGATGTGAGTGAAATCTCCCAGCGCCATGAAATAGGTGATGAGGATGATGATCCACATCTTGGCGCTTTCCATGGACGGGATCATCCAGACCATGGTGGCGATCATCCAGCCGGAGATGATGCCTTTGGCGAACATTTTGCTCGCGTCGTTCTCCATGACCTTGCGCCCGATGTCGAGGAAGGCCAAATCGGTCTTGGTGTCGAAAATCGGCAAGTGCAGCATCACGTACGCCACCAGCAAGGTGCCGCAGAGGTTGCCCACCAGCACGACCGTCCACAGTCGAAACAGCCGACCGAAATTACCCAGCGTAGGCTTGCTCATGATCGGCAGCACGGCAGTCAGGGTGTTTTCGGTGAAGAGTTGTTGACGGGCCAGAATCACCGCGAGAAAACCTGCGCAGTAGCCGAAACTGGCGATCACCTTGAAGCCTTCGCCGTCCGGCAGACGCGAGTTGAGCAGCCCCATGCCCATCAGTGACAAGCCCATGGTCAAACCCGCAGCCAGGGCTGACCACCACAGCGCCGCAACGCTACGCTCGAGTTCCTGATTACCTTGGGTGCGAATGATTTCGTGCAGCACCGCCGCGCGCGGTGGCTGGTTCTTGTCGACCTCGCGCTGTTCTTGCGCCGAGAGGTCCGGGGTCTTGCCGTCTTTGGGCGTGTCCATATAGCTCCTGAACCAGTGGCGTGTCGTTTAATTACGACACGCGGGGTTCGGGGCTGTTCACTGCCCGGCGAAACGAAGCAAACCCTGTGGCGAGGGAGCTTGCTCCCGTCGGGGCGCGAAGCGGCCCTAAAACCTGCCATCGGGTTCTTTCAGACAGACTTCACTGTCGACTTACGACTGCTTCGCAGCCGAGCGGGAGCAAGCTCCCTCGCCACAGAGCGGCAATCACTCGCCAATAACATCATCCTTGAACTGGTCTTTGACGTACCTGATTTCGGTCCGGCCGTGCGGCGCGGGAAGGCCGTCTTCGCCCAGGTTCACGAAGACCATCTTCTCCACCGTCAGGATGCTCTTGCGGGTGATCTTGTTGCGCACTTCGCAGGTCAGCGTGATCGAGGTGCGACCGAACTCGGTGGCGGTGATGCCCAGTTCGATGATGTCGCCCTGGCGCGAGGCGCTGACGAAATTGATTTCGGAAATGTACTTGGTGACCACGCGCTGATTACCCAGCTGGACGATGGCGTAGATCGCCGCTTCTTCGTCGATCCAGCGCAACAGGCTGCCGCCGAACAGCGTGCCGTTGGGGTTGAGGTCTTCGGGTTTTACCCATTTGCGGGTGTGGAAATTCATACTCACTCCTGACCGTCTTGCCGATTGATGCCGGCCATCATGGCAGAGCCCGGACTAGAGCTCTATTAAGCATCGACTATGGTCTCGATTACCGTTCGGACATTGACCAACAGAAAGGCTTTGGAAGTATCGTCTACACGGCTATAATCGCCACCGTTTCAAAACGGTCATCTTCACGTGGCCCGCATGGCCAGTTTTTCAGCTCAAAATTCGGATGCCAGAAGTCCAGAGCCAAGGCGCTGTGACGAGTCATAGCCAGCTATGGCGAGGAACAGCAACGCAGGATCTGGGCTTATGGCGCCGAAGTTGAGCTGAAAAAACTGGCCATGCGGGCCACCTGATACCGTTTTCCCGCCACCTGTCCGAGGGGCGCTGCAGCAGGTTCGACCTGTCAGGCTCGGATGGGGCGTTGACTGGCCACGGCCAGACACTAAACGCACAACGGCGCCCATTCGCATACATTACGAATGGAGGCTCATCATGAGCGCTGTTATCACGCCTGTAGATTTTAACGATTACAAAGTCGCCGACATGTCCCTGGCTGCCTGGGGCCGTCGCGAAACCATCATCGCCGAATCCGAAATGCCAGCCCTGATGGGTCTGCGCCGCAAGTATTCCGCCGAGCAACCGCTCAAAGGCGCGAAAATCCTCGGCTGCATCCACATGACCATTCAGACTGCCGTGCTGATCGAAACCCTGGTTGCCCTGGGTGCCGAAGTACGTTGGTCGTCCTGCAACATTTTCTCGACTCAAGACCAGGCCGCAGCCGCTATCGCCGCTGCCGGTATCCCGGTTTTCGCCTGGAAAGGCGAGACTGAAGAAGAGTACGAGTGGTGCCTGGAGCAAACCATCCTCAAAGATGGCGCGCCTTGGGATGCCAACATGATCCTCGACGATGGCGGCGACCTGACCGAGTTGCTGCACAAGAAATACCCGGCGATCCTGGACCGCGTCCACGGCGTCACCGAAGAAACCACCACCGGCGTTCACCGCCTGCTGGATATGCTGGCCAAGGGCGAGTTGAAAATCCCGGCCATCAACGTCAACGACTCGGTGACCAAGAGCAAGAACGACAACAAGTACGGCTGCCGTCACAGCCTGAACGACGCGATCAAGCGCGGCACCGACCACCTGCTGTCTGGCAAGCAAGCGCTGGTCATCGGTTACGGTGACGTGGGCAAGGGCTCGGCCCAGTCCCTGCGTCAGGAAGGCATGATCGTTAAAGTGTCCGAAGTCGACCCGATCTGCGCCATGCAAGCCTGCATGGACGGTTTCGAACTGGTTTCGCCGTTCATCGACGGTATCAACAACGGTACCGAAGCGAGCATCGACAAGGCACTGCTGGGCAAGATCGACCTGATCGTGACCACCACCGGCAACGTTAATGTTTGCGACGCGAACATGCTTAAAGCCCTGAAGAAGCGCGCTGTTGTCTGCAACATCGGTCACTTCGACAACGAAATCGACACCGCTTTCATGCGCAAGAACTGGGCATGGGAAGAAGTGAAGCCACAGGTTCACAAGGTTCACCGCACAGGTGCAGGCAGCTTCGACGCACAGAACGACGACTACCTGATCCTGCTGGCCGAAGGCCGCTTGGTTAACCTGGGCAACGCCACTGGCCACCCAAGCCGCATCATGGATGGCTCGTTCGCCAACCAGGTTCTGGCTCAGATCTTCCTGTTCGGCCAGAAGTACGCCGACCTGTCGCCAGCCCAGAAAGCCGAGCGCCTTACCGTTGAAGTACTGCCGAAGAAACTCGACGAAGAAGTGGCCCTGGAAATGGTCCGCGGTTTCGGTGGCGTGGTCACTCAACTGACCAAGCAACAGGCTGACTACATCGGCGTGACCGTCGAAGGCCCGTTCAAGCCGCACGCTTACCGCTACTGATTGGTCCTGCTGCCTGCTCTCCCTTGTGAGAGCGGGCTTGCTCGCGAAGGCGGTTTAGCATTCAACATTAATGTCGTCTGACCCACCGCCTTCGCGAGCAAGCCCGCTCCCACATTGGGATGTGCAAGCGTCCGGCTTACGTGTTTCCAAGGATATGACCATGTCCCAAGACCGTCGCTACAGCTTCGAGTTCTTCCCCACGAAGACCGATGCTGGACATGAAAAACTGATCGCCACTGCCCGTCAGCTGGCGGCTTACAACCCCGACTTCTTCTCCTGCACCTACGGCGCTGGCGGTTCGACCCGTGATCGCACCCTCAACACCGTGTTGCAGCTTGAAAGTGAAGTCAAAGTCCCTGCCGCACCGCATCTGTCTTGCGTGGGCGACAGCAAGGCTGACCTGCGCGGCCTGCTGAGCCAGTACAAGGCAGCCGGCATCAAGCGTATCGTTGCCCTTCGCGGTGACCTGCCCTCGGGCATGGGCATGGCCAGCGGCGAGATGCGTCACGCCAATGATCTGGTTGAATTCATTCGTGAAGAGACCGGCGATCATTTCCACATCGAAGTCGCCGCCTACCCGGAGATGCATCCGCAAGCGCGCAACTTTGAAGATGATCTCAACAACTTCGTGCGCAAGGCTAACGCCGGCGCCAACAGTGCGATCACCCAGTACTTCTTCAACGCCGACAGCTACTTCTACTTCGTCGAGCGTGTACGGGCGAAGGGTGTGAACATCCCGATCGTGCCGGGGATCATGCCGATCACCAATTACAGCAAGCTGGCGCGCTTTTCCGACGCTTGCGGTGCGGAAATCCCGCGCTGGATCCGCAAGCAGCTGGAAGCCTACGGCGACGACACCCAGAGTATTCAAGGCTTTGGTGAGCAAGTCATCACCGAGATGTGCGAACGCCTGTTGCAGGGTGGAGCTCCAGGGCTGCACTTTTACACACTGAACCAGGCTGAGCCGAGTCTGCTGGTGTGGAATAACCTGAAATTGCCGCGTTAATCGACGTTAAAGCAAGATCAAAAGATCGCAGCCTTCGGCAGCGCCTACAGAGGTACGTACCCCCCTGCAGGAAATGCCGAAGGCTGCGATCTTTTGCTTTCCCGCGCCCCTTTATTGTGCAGTCATATCCTGAGATAGAGCTTCTGGATCCGGTTTCTGGCTCTTTATGATTTCTCGTCGTAATCTCAACCTATGCCCCTGATCGCTCAGTTACTGACCGTGCTTCTGTTCACTTGCCTGAGCCTCACCGCTCGGGGCGAGAAGCTACGTATTGTCACCGAACCCTGGGCGCCTTACGTGTATGAGGAAAACGGAAAATCGCTGGGGCTGGACTACGAAACCACGGCCATCGTCTTCAAACGCCTGGGGATCGACGTGGAATGGCAGTTCCTCCCGTGGAAGCGTTGTCTGTCGATGCTCGAGCAAGGCCAAGCGGATGGCGTGCTGGATATTTTCTACAGCGATGAACGCGACGCGACCCTGCTCTACCCCAGCGAACCGCTCTCGCAAGTGGAGTTCGTGATGTTCTACGCCAACGAGCGAGCGTATCCGTTTCGCACGCTGGATGATCTGAAAGGCCTGACCATCGGCACCTCACCGGGCTACCTGTACAGCAAGGACTTCAGCGAATCGACGCTGTTCACCCAAGAGCCGGCCCCCACCCATGAAGCCAACTTCGGCAAGCTGGTGCGCGGCCGCATCGACCTGCTGATCACTGATCGCCGAGTTGGCCAGTATTTGCTCGATCAACTGAATATCCGCGACAAGATCACCGAAAACCCGATCATCATCAGCCAGCAAAGCCAGTTTCTGGCGGTACGCCGCAATGCCGGGATGGATTTGTTGGTGCAGCGTTTCGGTGCCGAGCTCAAACGCTTCAAGCGCGAGCCGGCCTACGCCGAACTGAGCGCCCGCTATGGCGCCGGCCCGACCACCGAAGCACGGGCCGCCAGCGCCAGTGCAACCGGCGGAAAAACCGTTGAGCAGCAGGAAAGCGGCGCGCAGTGATTGCTCTGTTATACTCCGGCCTTCCCGCCAGGCTCACGCCCGGACGCTCGGACTTGTTCAAGGCATCTCGATCCCGCTACAGCGCAGCTTCTCAGCCCGCGCGAGCGCTCCAGACGAGCCTTCGAGGCCCAGCAGGACCGGACGGGATTGCGTCCTCTTAAACGCGATTCGCGCCAGGCAAGACTCCCATTGGGCCAAGCCCTAACTAAAACAGGATTACTCATGTCCTTTGCTTCCCTCGGTCTCTCCGAGGCTTTAGTCCGCGCCATCGAGGCAGCGGGCTATACCGAGCCTACTCCGGTGCAACAGCGGGCCATTCCCGCCGTGTTGCAAGGTCGCGACCTGATGGTTGCGGCACAGACAGGTACTGGTAAAACCGGCGGCTTCGCCCTTCCGATTCTGGAACGGTTGTTTCCCAACGGTCACCCGGACAAATCCCAGCGTCATGGCCCGCGCCAACCGCGCGTACTGGTCCTGACCCCAACCCGCGAACTCGCGGCCCAGGTGCATGAAAGTTTCAAGGTCTATGCCCGTGACCTGAAGTTCGTCAGCGCCTGCATCTTCGGCGGCGTCGGCATGAACCCACAGGTTCAGGCCATGTCCCGCGGTGTCGACGTGCTGGTGGCCTGCCCAGGTCGCCTGCTCGACCTCGCCGGCCAAGGCAGCGTCGATTTGTCCCACGTGGAAATCCTCGTGCTGGACGAAGCCGACCGCATGCTCGACATGGGCTTTGTCCATGACGTGAAAAAGGTTCTTGCTCGTCTGCCGAGCAAACGCCAGAACCTGCTGTTCTCGGCGACGTTCTCCAAAGACATCACCGACCTTGCCGGCAAGCTGCTGCACAACCCGGAACGCATCGAAGTCACGCCGCCGAACACCACGGTCGAGCGGATCGAACAACGCGTATTCCGCCTGGCCGCCAGCCACAAACGTTCGTTGCTGGCGCACCTGATCACCGCGGGCGCCTGGGAACAGGTGCTGGTGTTCACCCGCACCAAGCACGGCGCCAACCGCTTGGCCGAGTACCTGGACAAACACGGCCTGACCGCTGTCGCGATCCACGGTAACAAGAGCCAGAACGCTCGCACCAAAGCCCTGGCCGACTTCAAGGCCGGCGAAGTGCGCATCCTGGTCGCCACCGACATCGCCGCTCGCGGCCTGGACATCGACCAGTTGCCCCACGTGGTCAACTTCGAACTGCCAAACGTCGACGAAGATTACGTGCACCGTATCGGCCGTACCGGCCGTGCCGGTCGTTCGGGCGAGGCGATCTCGCTGGTCGCCCCGGATGAAGAAAAACTGCTGAAAAGCATCGAGCGCATGACCAAGCAGAAGATTGCCGACGGCAACCTGATGGGCTTCGATTCCAGCGCTGTAGAAGCCGAGAAACCAGAAGTTCGCGAACGTCCGGATGTGCGTAACCCGCGCAACCCACGTGGCCCGCGCGGTGACGGTCCGAACGGCAGCGGTGGTGGTGGCGGTCGTAAAGACAAAGGCAAGGACAAGGGCGGTAAGGAAAAACCTGCTGCCACTGGCCGTGGCGATCGCCCTGCCCGTGAACACAAGCCCCGCGAAGGCACCCCGGCCCGTGAGCAACAACGTCCGGCACCTCGCGCCGCCGCTGACCGTGCTCCGGACGAGTTCCTGGACGACGACGTCGATAACTTTGGTAATCGCGTCGACTACGTGCCTCAAGCCAAACCTGCTCAGGGTCGTGGTCGCCGTCCGGGCGCTCCGGCACAAGGCGCAGGTGCAGGTGCAGGTGCTCCGCGCACCAGTCAGCCACAAGGTCGCCAGAACGGTCCGCGCAGCAGCAGCGGCGCAACCACCGGCACTCCGCCGGCCAAGCGCAGCGGCCCACGCAATGGTGCTCCGCGTGACGGCCAGGCCCGTCGCGAAGAGTCCCGCAACCGCCGCCCGGCCCGTGACGAACAACCTCGTTCGGAACCAGCCGTGCAGAACCCGCGTGGCCCGGCACCGAAGATCATTCACAAGGAGTCGAAAAGCGATCGCTTCCCGACACCTGAGCAACTGGATCAACTCCCAGGCCGTCCGCGCGGCGAAAAACCAGCCTTGCTGACCCGCAATCGCTGATTTATCGCTGATATGAAAAATGCCCCGGATCGCAAGATCAGGGGCATTTTTTATGCTGGCGAAGAACCCTGTGGGAGCGGGCTTGCCCGCTCCCACAGTGGCTCGGCACCGTCCGTAAGGATTCTGGCAGACCATAAAAAACGCCCCGGATCGCGAGATCAGGGGCGTTTTTTGGGTTCAAACAGCGAAATTCACTTCGCTTTCACACCTTCAAACGTAACGTACAACTCAACCGCGTCGGACGCTGGGCCCAAATCTTTCTGCTTGCCGAAATCGGAACGCTTGATGCTGGTGGTACCTTCGAAGCCGGCACGGTAGCCGCCCCATGGATCCTTGCCTTCACCCAGGAAGGTAGCTTTGACTACGATTGGCTTGGTCACACCCAGCAGAGTCAAGTTACCGGTAACGTCGGCAGTGTCTTTGCCAGCGGCGTTTTTGCCGGTGGATTTGACGCTGGTGGAAACGAACTTGGCGTCGGCGAATTTGCCCACATTCAGGAAGTCACCGCTGGCAATGTGCTTGTCGCGCTCAGCGTGGTTAGTGAACACGCTGGCGGTGCGTACATTGAACTCGATCTTGCTGTCTTCAGGTTTGGCGGCGTCAAAGCTGAACTTGCCGTCGATGTCCTTGAAGGTACCGGTAATATAGCTGTAACCCAGGTGACTGATCTTGAAATCAACGAAGGCGTGCTGACCTTCTTTGTCGACAACGTAATCGGCCGCCATCACATTAGCGGACAGCAGAGCAGAACCGATTGCCAGAGCGGCGAGCGTCTTTTTCAACATGCTTTCTATTCCTTTGGAGTCGAGGTTGAACATCAGGCTTTGCGTCCCAGCATTCGCGTCAGGGTCGCATCACGATCGATAAAGTGGTGTTTCAATGCTGCCAACGCATGGAGGCCGGAAAAAATTACCAGCGCCCAAGCCAGGTACAAATGGATCACACCAGCGATGTCTGCCTGGTCCGGTAGTCCGGAAACCAGTGCAGGAACTTCAAACAGGCCAAACACCGGAATCCCGACACCGTCTGCGGTGGAAATCAGGTAACCGGCAATCATCACAGAGAACAGCCCGAGATAGAGGAAGGCATGGCCGAACACGGCGCCAAGACGCGTCATGCGGCTATAACTTTGCAGGGGCGGTGGAGGTGGGCTGATAAAGCGCCACAACACCCGCAGCAACATGACTGCGAACAACACCAGGCCAATGCTCTTGTGCAAATCCGGCGCATCTTTACGCCAGGCGCTGTAGTAGTCGAGACCGACCATCCACAACCCCAATGCGAACAGACCGAAGACCGCGAGCGCCACACCCCAGTGCACGAAGATGCTGACCCAACCGTAGCGGGAAGAAGAGTTACGTAGCTGCATTGCCCAAATCCTGTAAGAACTGCGCCCAAGACTATCGAGTTATCTATCGACTTAAAGCGGAAAATTTCGCTCTGAAACATCGAGAAATACGATCATGACCTTGGGGTCGAGATGTTAAGAGAGTGTTAACCGGGCGAAAAAACCTACAGACGCTGTCCAATATTCCGTTCCAAAAAACCTTACCACTCGTCAGAACTGTCATATCTGACAGTAGCTACCATTCAGGTCATTGATGAACCTGATCTCGGGCGTTTGTCCGAGCGTCTGAACAGGAGTTCTACCATGAGTCACCATTCGAGTTCATCCCCCGTAATTTCTGGCAACCTATCCAATTCGATACCCGTAGGGGAAGGACCGCGTGGGATAGCCATCAACGACGATGGATCACGGGTTTTTGTTTGTAATTACATTTCAGGCAATGTGTCAGTGATCAACACCCGGAACAGAAAGGTAATTCGCACCATCGCCGTCGAGCGTTATCCCCAAAACATTGTTCTTGCCCATGGAGGGAAAAGAGCTTACGTGACCAACTACGGTTCAAGTTCGGTTTCAGTTATTGATACTGAAACCTATGCAGTGGGTAACGTCACGGTGGGAAGATATCCTCGGGGAATCGTCGTCAGCCGAGACGGGAAGCATGTTTACGTCACCGTTCGACAAGATAAAGAGTGGCTGGCAATTATTGATACCCGCACTTATGCGGTGAGCAGAGTGCGAGGACTACCCTCTCCCTCCATAAGTGTGGATATCAGCCAGGACGATTCACGTCTTTATATTTCCAGCACAAACTCTCCTGATGGCCCTTATCAGGACGCACTAACGATCATCAACAGCAAGACTTTCAAAGTTCTGGATATCATCAGAACCGAAAAATATCCGTCAGCGATTACCGTCAGCCCCGACGACAGAGAAGTGTATATCGTGTGCCTGGACGCTCGAAAACTGACCGTACTGGACCCTAAGTCATCGACCACCAGGCATTTCGATTTTGTGACGTGCGAAGGGAAAATAGTGTTCGGCGAAAAAAACGCATATGCCGTTGATCAAATCAAAAAAGAGGTCGTCGAAATTAATACCGCCACGTATGAAATTGTTCGCCGGGTGCCCATCCCTGGTGCTTCCGAACCGTATGACATGGTTCTTGATCAACATGATCATGCTTATGTCAGCGACTACCAAAGCGACGAAATACATAGTGTCGATCTAGCTTAACGTCAAAGCTAAATCAGCAGTCGGCTTTGGGGCGACATACCCAAGACATAAAAAAAGCGCGGCATCACTGCCGCGCTTTTTTTGATTCCAGGACTTACTGCGTCTTGGTTTCAGTTGTCGCCGGGGTCTTCGCAGCAGTACTGACCGCTGGTTTCTTTGTTGGCTCAGTCTTTTTCGCCGTCGCCTTGACTGGAGCTTTTTTGGCCTCGGTTTTGGCAGCAGGTTTTTTCACTGGCGCTTTGGCCGGTGCTTTCTTGGCAGGCTCTGCTTTCACCGGTGCAGCAGGTTTCGGCGCCTCAACCGGTGCTGGCGCTGGAGTCGGCGCAGGTACTGGAGCGGGTGCAGGAGCAACCGGTGCCACTGGCTCTGGCGCCTTGGCCGGGGCCTTGTCGTCACCGCCACCGAACAGATTGGTGAAGAAGTTGCCTTTCTTCGCCGCCACTGCACCTGCCGCTGCTGCAGTCGCCGCCGGAACAACCTTCGCCGGCTCAAACGATTTGCCCGCCGCCAGGTCTTCTACCTGACTGGCTGCACGCTGTCCGGTGCGCAATGCGCCTTCCAGAGTGCCTGGGTACAAGGTATCGGTGTGTTCGCCGGCAAAGGCTACACGTTGCAGCGGACGTTCCCACAGACGCCAGTATTTGCTCATCTGGCCCGGGCCGAAGGCCAGGTAAGCGCCACCCATCGAGGGGTCGGTGCTGTAGCGACGGATTTCATAACCGGTGAACGAACCGCGTGCCTGTGGATAAAAGGCGTGCAGACGAATCAGCACCTGATCGACCATCTGCTTGTCGCCGAAGGCCTGCATCACGCGCGCGTTGTCGCCGGACAGGTTGATCACCACGTTGGCGCCGCCTTTCAGGGCAGGCTCGACCCACAACATACCCAGGCCGGTGTTGCTGTAGATCTCGCCGGACATGCGCGCCTTGCTTTCCCATACTGGCGTCTTGAACTTCAGCATGATCTGGTCGCGCCAGCCGTAGTTGGTGCCTTTGATGGCGCCCTGGTGCTGGGCATCCAGCGCCGGGGTCATCTGAATCTTGTTCAGTGCACGCAACGGCACGGCCAGCACAACGTAGTCCGCCTGATAGCCAACACTGCCGACCTTGACGGTCACGCCGTCCTTGTCCTGAGTAATGGCCGAAACCGGGGAGCTGGTCTTGATGGTTTTCAGTTGTTTGACGAAGGCCTGGGCCAGAAGCGGGCTGCCACCAGGCAGACGCGCGGCGCGCAGGTCACGGTCGGCAATACCACGGTAGACGCGGCTCTGTTGTGCGAAGTACAGCAGCGACAGGCGTGAAGGTTCGTCATAGTGGGTACGAATCTGCTGATTCACCAACTGACGCGCAGTGGCTGGCAGATTCAAGCGATCGAGCCAGTTGGACACGTTGATCTGGTCCAGGGCAAACAGCGTACTGTTGGCGGCCGGGTTCTGCGGGTCCTCAATCGAACGCGCCAGATCATCCAGGGTCTTTTCGTAGCGTTTCAGCGCTTCGGCGGTGGCCGGCTGTTTAGTCGCCAGATCGGCGGCGGTGAAGTATTCACCGTCGATCAGATAGCCTGGGGTGCGTACGAATTCAGGAGCTGGCGTGGTGGTCAGCTTGAACGTCGAGACGTACTTGTTCAGCACAGGCTGGGTCTTGTCGTTGCCGATCCACTCACTGGTGGCCATGCCGGAACGACCGCCCAGGGTCGGCTTGGCTTCCAGCAGGGTGACCTGCCAGCCTTTGTTCTGCAGCTCATAAGCCGCAGTAAGGCCCGCAAGCCCGCCGCCGACCACGATCGCCGTTTTATCCTTGGCCAGCGCCGAAACGCTGAACAGCCCCAACATCACCAGCGCACAGGCGCGCAGCCAACCAGCAGACATTCAGCGAACTCCGGAAATACACGAGGGAAATAGCGGTTTTACGAGTCAGACGACCCAAAGAACCGCGAAGAATACGTCAGCCATCAAAACGCCGCCAGCAACGTCTATCGTCCTATACAAAGTAGCTCAATCGACACAATGGGTTGTCCCGATGACGCGCATTGCATAGGCTTGCGCGATTGTTTGCCCGCGCACCAAGCGAGCCGCCTCGAGGAGACTGAACATGGGCCTGAATAATCAGTGGATGGAACGCGATCTCGCGGTGTTGTGGCATCCCTGCACCCAGATGAAAGACCACGAACAGCTGCCGCTGATCCCGATCAAACGCGGTGAAGGCGTCTGGCTGGAAGACTTCGAAGGCAAACGCTACCTCGACGCAGTCAGCTCCTGGTGGGTCAACGTTTTCGGTCACGCCAACCCGCGGATCAACCAGCGCATCAAGGATCAGGTCGATCAGCTGGAACACGTGATCCTCGCCGGTTTCAGCCATCAGCCGGTGATCGAACTGTCGGAGCGCCTGGTGAAAATGACGCCCGAAGGCCTGACCCGGTGTTTCTACGCCGATAACGGTTCGTCGTGCATCGAAGTCGTGCTGAAAATGAGCTTTCACTACTGGCTCAACCGCGGCCAGCCGAACAAGAAGCGCTTCGTCACCCTCACCAACGGTTACCACGGCGAGACCATGGCGGCGATGGCGGTGGGCGACGTGCCGCTGTTCACCGAGACCTACAAAGCCCTGCTGATGGACACCATCAAGGTGCCGAGCCCCGATTGCTATCTGCGTCCCGAGGGCATGAGCTGGGAAGAACACTCGCGCAACATGTTCGCCGCCATGGAGCAGACGCTGGCCGACAACCACGATACCGTGGCCGCCGTGATTCTGGAGCCGCTGATTCAGGGCGCCGGCGGGATGCGCATGTATCACCCGGTGTACCTCAAGCTGCTGCGCGAAGCCTGTGATCGTTATGGCGTGCACTTGATCCTCGATGAAATCGCCGTCGGCTTCGGCCGCACCGGGACGATGTTCGCCTGCGAACAGGCCGGTATCCGCCCGGACTTCCTCTGTCTGTCCAAGGCCCTGACCGGCGGATATCTGCCGTTGGCGGCCTGCCTGACCACCGATGAGGTCTACAGCGCCTTCTACGACGACTACCCGACCCTGCGCGCCTTCCTGCATTCCCACAGCTACACCGGCAATCCGCTGGCGTGCGCGGCGGCATTGGCGACGCTGGATATCTTCGAAGAAGACAACGTTATCGAGAACAACAAGGCCCTGGCCCAGCGCATGGCCTCCTCCACCGCGCACCTGGCCGATCACCCGAACGTTGCCGAAGTGCGCCAGACCGGCATGGTGCTGGCCATCGAGATGGTCAAGGACAAGGCCAGCAAGACCGCTTACCCGTGGCAGGAACGTCGTGGCTTGAAGGTGTTCCAGCATGCACTGGAGCGTGGTGCTTTACTGCGGCCGTTGGGTAGCGTGGTGTATTTCCTGCCGCCGTACGTGATTACCCCGGAGCAGATCGATTTTCTGGCCGAAGTGGCCAGCGAAGGCATCGATATCGCTACCCGTGACAGCATCAGCGTGGCGGTGCCGAAGGACTTTCATCCGGGCTACCGTGATCCGGGCTAACAGCCACTGAGTAACCCTGTGGCGAGGGAGCTTGCTCCCGCTCGGCTGCGAAGCAGTCGTAATCCGGTTTGCGCGCTTTAACTGACAAAACGCGGTCGCCGGGTTTGGGGCTGCTTCGCAACCCAGCGGGAGCAAGCTCCCTCGCCACAAAAAGCTGATTGCGCACGCTGCTACATTCGACTTTTTACAGAGACCCAGCATGAGACTGTCCCGCTTCTTTATCGACGCCCCCTTGGGCATCGGCGAACACGAGCTTCCCGAGGCCCAGGCCCATTACATCAGCCGCGTGCTGCGCATGGCCGAGGGCGATGCGGTGCAATTGTTCGACGGCTCAGGCCATGAGTTTCGCGGCACGCTGGCGGAGGTCGGCAAGAAGCGCGTCGTGGTGAACATCGATGAAAGCTTCGCCGGGCAGGTCGAATCGTCGCTGGCGGTCCATCTCGGCCAGGGTTTGTCCCGTGGCGAGCGGATGGACTGGGCGATTCAGAAAGCCACCGAACTGGGCGTCAGCGAAATCACCCCGATCTTCACCGACCGCTGCGAAGTCCGCCTCAAGGACGAGCGCGCCGATAAACGCCTGATGCACTGGCGTCAGGTGGCGATCAGCGCCTGCGAGCAATGCGGACGCTCATCGGTGCCGGTGATTCATCCGCCGCTGCTGTTGGCCGACTGGCTGAAGCAGACGCAGGCCGAATTGAAGCTGGTGCTGCACCCGGTCGCCGCGCCGCTGGTGAGCCATGCGAAACCGGCGACGCTGGCGTTTTTGATTGGCCCGGAAGGCGGGTTGTCCGACGCTGAAGTCGAGCAGGCCAAGGCTGGCGGCTTTCATGCCGCCCGCCTCGGCCCTCGCGTGTTGCGCACTGAAACCGCGCCGGTGGTGGCACTGGCGGTAGCCCAACAGTTGTGGGGCGACTTCTAGGGCCTCTTCGCGAGCAAGCCCGCTCCCACATTTCATCTCTGAACGACACAGATCAAGTGTGGGAGCGAGCCTGCTCGCGAAGGCCGGCGACGCGGTCTACAAGACATAAAAAGCAGGAACTACTGCACCGGATCACTCACAGGTTTGGCGATAATCGCCTTCAACTCGCTGGTCATCGGAAACTCAAGGTTCAAACCTTTAGGCGGAATCGGTTGCTGGAACCAGCGGTTGTAGATGCCGTTGATTTCCCCCGAGCTGTACAAATCGGCGAGCGTCGAATTCACCAACTCGAGAAATTGCGGATCGCCCTTGCGCACCATGCAGCTGTAGATTTCCCGCGATTGCTCCTCGCCCACCACGACCCACTTATGCGGATCACGAGCCTTGGCCCGTTCGCCGTAAAGCAACGCATCGTCCATATAGAACGCCGCCGCCCGCCCTGACTGCAGCATCTGGAATGCTTCGCCGTGGTCCTTGGCGCTGATCACGAACATATCGATCTTGTGATCGACGTTGTAGCTCTTCAGAAACCGCTCATTGGTGGTGCCGGCGGTGGTCACGACGTTCTTGCCGCGCAGATCGGCGAAACTCTTGATGCCGCTGTCCTTCGCCGTGAGCAACTGCCCCTTCACATAGATAAACCCATAGGAAAACGCCACTTGCTGCATGCGCTCGGCGGTCACGCCGGTGGAGCCGCATTCAAGGTCGACCGTGCCGTTCTGCACCAGTGGAATGCGCGTTTGCGAGGTCACCAGGTTGTACTTCACCTGCAGATCCGGCAGCTCGAGTTTTTGCTTGATGCGCTCGACAATCTTGCTCGCCAGGTCCACCGAATAGCCCATCGGCTGCCCCGTGTGATCACCCACGTAAGAGAACGGCACCGACGCGTCGCGATAACCCAGCGTGATGCTCTTGGCATTGGCAACCTTGTTCAGCGTGCCGGTCAGCGGCGTTTCATTGGCCTGGACCTGACTGGCGAGCAGCAGGCCAAGGGTGCAGCCGATCAACGTGATTTTTTGCATTGTTATTCTCCGTTGTGGGTGGATCGATTAGCGGCGGGCGGCGATCACAGTAATTTCCACCAGAACCTCTGGACGGGCCAGTTGCGCCTGCAATGTGGTGCGGGTCGGTGCCTTGCCCGGCGACAGCCATTGTGACCAGACCTCGTTCATGGCGGCGAAATCGCGGCCAATGTCGCTCAAGTAAATGGTCGCGCTGAGCACGTGATCCTTGTCGCTGCCAGCCTCGGCCAGCAACCCGTCGATTTTCGCCAGCACCTCTGCGGTTTGACCGGTAGCGTCGCGGCTGTCACCCGGCACCTGCCCCGATAGAAACACCAGTTCGCCGAAGGTCACGGCGCCAGAGAGTCGACTGTTGCTGTTGAAACGCTTGATGCTCATCGGTTCTTCCTTTTCCAGTCAGGCGACGCGGGGTGCGAGGCCCTGCATTTCGATCGAGGGTGCGCGCCGGGCAATCAACTCACTCAGCAGCCGAGCGCTACCGCAGGCCAACGTAAAGCCCAAGGCGCCATGGCCGAGGTTGAGCCAGAGGTTTCGGTACGCCGTGGCGCCAATCAACGGCACGCCGCTGGGAGTCGCCGGGCGCATGCCGGCCCATTCGATGGCAGCGTCGTAATCGCCGGCATTGGGCAAGGTTTCCTGTGCCTGGCGCTTGATCAGCGCCAGACGCTTGGGATCGAGTGCCGGGTCGAAGCCGACAATGTCGACCATCGCCGCCACCCGCAGTTGTGCACCGATGCGGGCGTAAACGATCTTGCGGTTGTAATCGGTGATGCTCAGCTCTGGCGCGCGATGTTCGGCGCGGATCGGCAGGGTCAGGCTATAGCCCTTGAGCGGATACAGCGGCAGGTTCATGCCCGGCAACGCCAGTGCCGGGCTGCGATGACCGGCAGCAATCACCAGTTGCTCGACGGGCAATACCTGCGTGCCCATTTCGATGGCCTGCACCGCGTCGTCCCCGTGGCGGATGCCGGTGACCGTGCGGCCCAGCAAAAACTCGCAACGCCCCGAGGCCTTGAGCCGGGCCGCCAGTTGCAGACAGAAAGCATGGCAATCGGCGACTTCTTCATCGGGCGTGTAGATCGCGCCCACAAACGGCGCCTCGGCGAGTGCCGGCTCCAACTGTGCGCACTCGGCCCGGGACAACACCTGTTGCTGTCGCGGATCAGCCAGCCCTTGGCGCGCATGCTCGAAGCTTGCGGCCTCACGAAACGTCACCAGTTTGCCGTTGCGTCGCCAGTCGAAACCGTCGAGGCGGTCTTCGTCGCGCCAGCCTTGCAGCGTGGCCTGGCTCAGCAGCGCCAGGCGCAGCAGATGTGCGCCGTTGCGCTGATTCACCGAACGACGGCAAGCCGCCAGAAAGGACGCCATCCAGCGCCATTGCGCCGGGTCCAGACGCGGGCGCAGCTTCAAGGGCGAGTCACCGCGCAACATCCAGCCCAGCGCCTGCAACGGTACGCCGGCGTCGGCCAGTGGCGCGACATAGCGGTAGGACAACTGGCCGCCATTGGCGAAACTGGTCTCGCTGGCAAACGAATCCCGAGCCTCGATCAGCGTCACGTCGATGCCGTCGCGAACCAGTGCGTAAGCCGTTGTCAGCCCAATGACGCCGCCACCGATGATGCAAACCCGCTGAGCCATGTCTGTCCTTAAGCGTTGTTGGAACGTGCTTCAGGTTAGGATCAGGTGACAGCCGTTGAACAATGCATAAAGATGCCTGACCCATAAACAAAGGTTATGGACTTGCCATGCGACTGCGACACATCGAGATTTTTCAGGCCATTCGTCAGACCGGTTCGGTCAGCGGCGCCGCCCAGTTGCTGCACGTGTCGCAGCCGGCGGTGAGCAAAGTGCTGCAACACGCCGAACAGCAATTGGGCTTTCCGTTATTCCTGCGGGTGCGCGGTAAATTGCAGCCGACGCCCGAAGCCCTGGAGCTTGAGCGCGAAGTCGACAAGGTCACCGAAAGCCTGCAAGGCGTGCGACGTCTGGCCCAGAGCCTGCGCCGCGAGCCGGGCCACAGCGTACGGATTGGCGCGATCCCGGCGCTGGCCTTGTCGCCGCTGCCGCCGGCGATCAACGAATGGACGCAACGCTACCCGGAAATCGCCTGCGAACTGTCCAGCGCCCACAGCCGTGAGCTGATGCAGAACCTGTTGATGCGCGAAGTGGATGTCGCCCTGACGTTGCAACTGCCCGATCATCCGGGCCTGAAGGCGCAGGCCCTGGCCTGTGGGATGTTGGTGGCGCTGGCGCCGAAGGACTTTTGGACCGACGACACTCTCGGTAAACCACTGCCGTTGATCGAACTGGCCGGTGCGCCGCTGATCGGCTTGTCCAGCGCCGACCCGCTGGCCGCCAGACTCGACAGCTACCTTGAGGCGGTCGATCCACCGCCAAAGGTACGCATTGCGGTGCAGACCTATTCACTGGCGCGGGCGATGGTTGAATCCGGTGCCGGGCTAGCAGTGATCGACCCGTTCACCGCACTCGGCGCGTCCCCCACCACCACGGCGATTCGCCCGCTGGCGCCGGCGCTACCGATCACCCTGTACGCAGTGACCCGCGCCGACGAACCTCCGCCACACACCTTGAGCGACTTGTTGCAGGTGTTCAGCCGACGGGCTCAGGCGCAACTGGATCGCCTGTGCCCCTGAGTGAGAAAGCCTGCTCGCGATCCCCTGTAGGAGCGAGGCTTGCCCTAATGTCACGCGGTTAAGCTGCGGAACCTGTGGGAGCGTGGCTTGCCCGCGATAGCGATCTGTCTGACACATCAATGGTGAATGTGCTGCCGCCATCGCGGGCAAGCCACGCTCCCACAGGTTTTGCAAATAGCGATCTACAAGACATAAAACAGAATCGCCACGAAGTGCAGCAAACTCCCGGCAATCACGAACAGATGCCAGATCCCGTGCGCATGACGCAGACGATGATCGAGGGCAAAAAAGATAATCCCCACGGTGTACAGCACCCCGCCCGACGCCAGCCAGGTGAAGCCCACAGGCCCCAGCGCCGCCAGTAATGGCTTGACCGCCACCAGCACGATCCAGCCCATCACCGCGTAAATCACGATCGACAGAATCCGCGCTTCCGAGCGGGGTTTGATTTCTTGCAGGATGCCGATCAGCGCCAGCCCCCAGACAATCCCAAACAGCGTCCAGCCCCACGGCCCGCGCAGGGTCACCAGGCAGAACGGCGTATAACTGCCGGCAATCAGCAGGTAGATCGAAAAGTGATCGACCTTCTGCATGATCGCTTTCTTGCGCCCGCGCACGCTGTGGTAGACGGTCGAAGCGCTGTAGAGCACCAGCAAGGTAAACGCGTAAATCGCCACGCTGACGATCTTCCACGGACTGCCATCCATACTGGCGATCACCAGCAGCCACACGCCCCCGACAAACGCCGCCACCGCCCCGACCAAATGCGTCCAGGCGTTCAATCTTTCCCCGTGATACATGTGTTGCTCACCTCAAAATTCGTTGCTGCATCGCGCAAGGCTCAAGCCTTGAGACTAAAAGCGCAATGTTTCAGAACACAGTGCCACCTGTAGGAGCTGTCGAGTGAAACGAGGCTGCGATCTTTTGATCTTGATTCTAGGCGCCCTCTGAAAGTGCGGAAGATCAAAAGATCGCAGCCTTCGGCAGCGCCTGCAAAAGCCATCGAGCCAAACGTCAGCCAATTGGGCACAATCGAGCGATTCGAATAAGAGTCACGCCCATGCTGATCGATGAAGAGTTGACCCTGAAAAAACTCGAGGTGTTCCTGGCCTTCATGCGCACCGGCAACCTGGCCCGCGCTGCCGCCGAGTTGCAAACCAGCAACGTCAGCGTGCACCGCGCCATCCACTCTCTGGAAAGCGCCCTGCGTTGCCCGCTATTCAAACACGAAGGCCGCAACCTGACCCCACTCGAAAGCGCTTATGTGCTGGAAGAACGGGCGCAGAAGCTGATTCATGACGTGCTCGAAAGCGTGCGCCTGACCCGCGAAGCGGCCGGCTTCTCTGCTGAGCGTTTCAAGCTTGGGTCACTGTATTCGCTGACGGTGAAAACCGTCCCGCAGCTGATCATGGGCCTGAAAATTCGCCGCAGCGAACTCAATATCGACCTGATCCTGGGCTCGAACATCGACCTGTTGTACAAGCTCAAGAACATGGAAGTCGACGCGATCCTGGTGTCGCTGGATGACAGCGTGAATGACCCGGACTGCGAGCAGATTCCGCTGTTTTCCGATGACATCTTCCTCGCTACGCCGGCTGATTCGCCCTTTGCCCAGCGGGCCGAAGTCGATCTGGCCGAGGTGCGTGACGAGACATTCATCACCTTGACCCAAGGCTTCGCCACACACCAGGACGGTATTCGGGTGTTCAAGCAGGCGGGGTTCGAGCCGAAAGTGGCGATGCAGGTCAACGACATCTTCACCCTGCTGAGCATGGTCAGCTCCGGGGTGGGTTATGCGTTGCTGCCGGGAAGGATTGCGGCGGTGTATGAGAACCGGGTGAAGCTGATTCCGTTGCAGGAAAAGTATCGGTTGCAGCAGCACATCGGCGTGGTATTTCTGAAGGCCAAGGAGCGTGACCCGAATTTGCTGGCGTTGCTGGCGGAGTGTCGGATGTATGCCAATCGTCAGGCTTGAGACCTTGTGGCGAGGGAGCTTGCTCCCGCTCGGGTGCGGAGCGCCCGCAAAATCAGGCCACCGGATTTACCTGATACGCCTCGGTGGTAGAAGTTGGGGCTGCTGCGCAGCCCAGCGGGAGCAAGCTCCCTCGCCACAAGAAGCAGTCATTCGTTAACCGACAATCCCGCGAACAATGAAGTACAGCAACGAAGGCCCAAGCAAGCACCCAAGCCCGGTGTGGAACGTCGCGGTCAACGCGCCATATGGCACCAGCCGCCGATCCGTCGCCGCCAGCCCTGCCGTCACCCCACTCACCGTCCCGGCCAAGCCGCCAAACACCATCGCCGAGCGCGGGTTGTCCAGCCCCATCCAGCGCGCCGCCATCGGTGTGCCGACCATCACCAGAATCGCCTTGATCAGCCCGGTAGCAATCGACAACGCCATCACATCGGACGTGGCACCAATCGCGGCCCCGGTCACTGGCCCGACGATGTACGTCACAGCGCCTGCACCAATGGTGGTCATGCTGATCGCATCGCGATAACCGAACACCCAGGCAATACTCGCCCCGACAATGAACGGCAGGATCGTGCCCAATAGCAGCGCGATGACGCCAATCATCCCGGCCTTTTTCGCTTCGGTGGCCTGCACCTCAAACGCCGTGGCAACGATGGCGAAGTCACGCAACATCGCGCCACCCATCAAACCAATGCCGGAAAACAGTGACAAATCCGCCAGGCCTTTTTGCCCGCCGGTCATGGTGCCGCCGACCCAGGCCAACACCAGGCCGATGACGATGGCAATCGCCGAGCCGTGAATTCGTCCGAAGGTCAGGCGTTTGGACAACACCACCGACACCCACATGATCACGCCAACGAACGCGAACGCTGTCACCAACCCGTTATGTTCCAGACCTTTCTCGATGAGATCCCACATATCAGCGACCTCCTGCCGGTGCGCCAACTGGCGTTATGTCCGCCGGTTCATCGGGCAAGGGTTCACCTTTGTGGGTCCGGCTGATCAGCGCAATGGTGCAGCCGCAGAGCACCACCGAACCGATCGCCGCCAACACCGCCACCGGGCCGCCGTGCAGGGCGGTAACGACGTTCTGTTGCGCGGCCATCGCCACCACCACCGGAATGTACATGGCGCCCCAGAAGCCGACGCCCATCTCGCAATCCTTGGTCATGCCGCCGCGTTTCTGCATCCACAACCGTGCGCAAATCAGCAGGATCATCGCGATCCCGACCCCGCCGACGTTGGATTTCACGCCCAGCAATGCGCCAAGCATGTCACCCATGATCACCCCTGCCAGCGTACAGATCGCCAACAGCGCCACACCGTAAATAATCATTGTTGTAGTCCTCAAAGTGCATCGTCGGAATTGTTGTTTTTGTAGTTCGCAGCCTGAGTCGGTGATCCAGGGGGCGTTCTCAGTTAGTTTCCCCGTCGCGTTGTCGCCTTAAAGCGGGCCAGGCAAGGCGCAGGCCGCTGGGAATGGTTGTTCCCTTTCCAAGGCCTGCAACGCAGCCTGGCCCGTTTTAAGGCACAACCCGAAGGGCCGGGCCTGCTGCTGTGCAGGGCTGCGTTGCTCGAAGCTTATTTGGAATGACCAAACCACGCTTCTCGCGCCTTGCCCTGCACAACAGCAGACCCGGCGCGACGGGGAAACTAATTGAGAACGCCCCCTAGGGTTGGCGGCTTCCCTCCTCACGCAACAGCGCCTGCAAGGTATCGAGCCGCGCACCGTCGAAGGCAATCACGGTGCCCTGCTCGAACACCCGGCGCGCCAGCCCGGTCAACACCGCACCGGGCGGCAGTTCGATCTGTAGACGTACGCCACGCTCGTAAGCGCTTTGTACCGTGCCGCGCCAATCCACCACGCGGCACATGTTGAAGGCCAGGTCGTCGCGTAACGCCTCGGGATTGATAACAGGCCGTGCGCGACTGCCGCTGAGGTACCCCAGGGTCGGCGTTTTCAATTGCACCTTGGCGAACGCTTCAGCCAGGGTTTTTGCCGGTGCTTCCAGCAGCGGGCAGTGGGACGGCACGCCGACCGCCAGACGTTTGGCCAGACCGGCGCCACAACCTTTCGCCAACTCGGCAACCGCTTTCATCGCACCATCGCTGCCGGCGATGACAACTTGGTTGTCAGCGTTGATGTTGGCCAGGTAAACCGGCATGTCGAGGCTGTGAACCTGCGCCAGCAACCTTTCCACCGTCGCCAGATCCAGACCGATGATCGCGGTCATGCCATAGCCCTGAGGATAAGCCTGCTGCATCAGCTCACCGCGCAGGCTGACCAGATGCAGTGCATCGCTGAAGTTCAAGGCGCCGGCGACCACCGCTGCGGGATAAGAACCGATGGACAATCCGGCCACGTAATCCGCGCTCAATAACAACTGGCGTGAAGCGGCGACTCCGGCGATCAGCAGGCACAGCTGAACAGCTCTGGTCGACTGCAACGCCTCGGCAGAATCGAGCAACAAAACATCTTCACCCAGCACCTCACTCGCCTCGATCAGCATTTCCCGAGGCAAACGATGGAGCATGCCCGGTTGCTGCGCGCCCTGGCCGGGGAACACCAGCAAACTGCTCACGCTGCTTGCTCCTGCGGGTTCCAGGGATCGGTGACCAGACAGGCGACCTGAGCGTTTTTGAGCAGCACCCGTTGCGACGGACCGGCCCATTCGCGCAGGGCCACCGCGCCGTAAGGTGTCTGCAATTGCATGTCGACCAGACATTCAGCGGTGCCGAGAAGCGTCACCCATTCTTGCGCTTGAAGTCGGCTCAACGGTTGCGGTGTACGCAGAATCAAATCCAGATCGCTGCGCTCATGGATCGCCGCAAAACCGCTGGCCAATTCAAATCCGGCGCTGCCGCTGACACCCCACACCCAACCGCAGGCGTCGAGTATTGGTCGCAATTGCGCCAGCGCTCGCAGGGCCGGCAGGTCCCGAACCGTCTCGACATGACACAGCTCTTCCGGCCTTACCCGACGTGAAATCGCTGCGATCGCCATCGACGTTGCATAGCGCTGCTCACGCAATTGCCCACGCACGCCGACCGCGATTTGATCCGGCGCAGTCATCGCACGCCGAACCACCACCGGTTGACCCGCACTGATCGACTCGATCACCCACGCAGGCGCATCCGCAGGCAACTGCTCCGGGGTCATCCCCCACAGCAGGTCGTGGGCCAGAAACGTGTTCACCACTGCGCTCTCAGCAGTTGGCGAACCTTGCTCGACGCGGCGCGATTGCTCGCACCCAAACGGCCGCTCAAATCGCGACGACCTGCCTCGACATCTGCAATCGCCTGAACCAGACACTCGTTCACCCGCGCCAGATCCGCCGTCGTCGGTTGTTCGATCTGATCCACCGACAAGGTTTCCCAGAGCAAACCCAGGCTGGCAAAGCTGTCGATGTCATAGGCCATCGGCGGCACGCTGGCGGCCAAGGCTTCAAGTTCTTCGACGCTGCGCAATGTGACCCGCGCCGCCGACGCCTTGCCCATCGCATGCACCATCACGCCCGGGTCGCGCAACGCGATCAGCCGGTTGGCCTGATAACCATGAGCGAGAAACGCCCCGGACATCGCCTTGCCCACCAGCAAACCGATCACCGCGTGCCCGGCCAGTCGGGCGCGGGCATAGCTGTCCGCAGCACCGGCCAAGGCTTGATGAATGCCGAGGGCTTCTTCGCGCCGGCCGTAAGCCTGGCTCGGCACATCGACAATGGCGATCAAGGCGCGTTTTTGAGGTTTGTCGTTATCCGCAGCAATAACGTCATCCACCGCTTTGGCCAGGCCCCAGCCTTCCAGCAAACCCACCTCGCCATTGCGGGCACGGACGAAGCGGTTGTCGGGATCGGCCACCACCGCGATAAAACGCGCAGGCTGCTCACCCAATAAACCATCGGCGACTTTCAACGATGCCGGTAAACCCTCGACCGGTTTCGCGCCGGCACTCAGGGCGTTGAACCAGTTCAAGCCTCTCAGGGAATACGAACTCATGAGCGCTCTCCTTGATACAGATCGCGAACCGTCGCCGGCTCGATTTGTGGTTCAGCATCGAGGCTGGCCAGCCGTTGCAGAAACCATTCGGCCTGGCGGCTACGTTGCTGCGCCGGCAAACCCTGCTGGAGCAACTCGCTAACCTGCTGCTGAATCTGCGCCACGTCATCGCCGACATAGCGATCCACCAACCCACTGGCGAACCGTTGCTCGCCGCCGGTCAGGCTCCAGATAAACGGCCGGTCACGGGAGTCGTATTCCTCAAGCCCGGCTTCCTGCTCGATCACTTGGGGGCCGTTGAGGCCAAGGCGCGCTTCCTGAGTCACCAGCAAATAGCTGCACAACCCGGCGGCAATCGACATGCCGCCAAAGCAACCGACGCTGCCGGCGACTACGCCGACTACTGGCTGGTACTGGCGCAAATCGACAATCGCCGCATGAATATCGGCAATCGCCGCCAGCCCCAGATTCGCTTCTTGCAAACGCACACCACCGGTTTCAAGCAGCAACACGGCGCGAGTGGGAATGCCTTTACGGTTATCCTCGGCGGCCAGCTCCAGCGCACCGGCAATCTTCGCCCCGCCGACTTCACCCAGGCTGCCGCCCTGAAACGCACCTTCGATGGCCGCGATCACCACCGGCAAACCACCGAGGCTGCCCTTGGCGATCACCACGCCGTCATCGGCTTGCGGCACCACGCCCTGGCGTGACAGCCATGGCGACATGACGCGCTGAAACGGGTCGAGCAGTTCACGGAAAGTACCCGCGTCGAGCAAGGCTTTCGCTCGTTGCCGGGCGCCGAGTTCGACGAAGCTATGCCTTTCAAGGAACGGGTTGAGAAGCGCTGCGCTGTCAGTCATGGCCGATCTCCTCGAAGCCTTGTTCCAGGCGCAAGCGCACCACGCCGGGAGTGGCGCCGAAATCGTGGATATCGATCGCCATCGCGGGCGGTGTCTGGCCGTCGAACATCCGCGCGAACAGATGCTGCCAGCGTTGTTCACTGCCGTTGACCGAGGTTTGCACCTGGATCGTCAGCTTGCCCGCCAGCCCCGGTTCGATCAGCACTTCCAGATCGCCCGAGCCCACGCAGCCCACCAGCGCCCTTCCCCGAGGCGGCTGCCCGGCGGGGAATTCAAAGGATAAGGTTTCCATCAAAACGCTCCCTGGAAGATGCCGTCGTCCGAGTCGATGCGGTCGATAAACAGGCAGGCTGCGAGCAAGTCCGCAGCGCCGCCGGGCGAGGCATTCAACGCGATTAATTGTTGGTCCAGCTCATGTAAACGGCGACGACCGGCCAGGCTCGCACTGCCGCCGGCGTCGAGCACCGCTTGGGCGCCGAGTTGCATGGTCTGCAGGCCTTGTTTGCCTGCGCGGTAGAGCACGCAGGTGTCGGCCAGTGTCGTCATGATCGCCAGCAAGGCGTCGAGCCGAGCGTTCTGCTCACCATGGCCGGCGGCGCGGCTGCGTTTGAGTTGCGGCAGTGCGCGTTGAATCACTGCAGGGAAACCAAGCTGTGCTTCTTCGCGTGCACCGCGAGCGCCGTAACGCTGGGCGACTTGGGCGCCATGGCTCAAAGGACGCGGCGCGTAACGGTCGTCGAGCAAGGCCAGACGTGCAGCGCGCAAGGTCACGGCGCTTGCTTTGGTATTCGCGCACTCCAGCGCCGCCGCAGCGACCAACAGCCCCAACGCCCAGATCGCCCCACGATGAGTATTCACACCGTTGGTGGTGGCGAGCATCGTTTGCTCACCGTCACGACCAATCCGCCCAAGGGCTTCGCGCAGGGGTAAACCGACTTCGCCGAATTCGATGGCCGCTTCTGCCATTGCCTTGAACGCCGGCCACAACGACAGCGCCGAGGCGTGCATCAGGCTCAGGTGTAAATCGGTGTGCGCGCCATTGCCGCGACGGTCGACCAGCGCCGGTTTCGGCGATAGATCCGCTTCGTCGATCAGTGCGTCCACCGCGAAATCCGCCAGCCGCTCAGTCAGGGTTAAAGGTTTCGGTTGCAGATTGAATGCGTGCATTACCAGCTCCTGAACTTGGCGGGTGGGTTGTAGAGACCACCGGACCACTCCACCAGATCGGCCACGCTTTTCGCTGCGAGCAATTCGCGGGTGGCGTCGGTGCGGCGAATGCCGAGGTCTTCGGGCAAGGCGATCAGGCCTTCGCGGCGCATGCGGGCGGTGTCTTTCGGGTTGTGGCGCAGGCCGATGGCAGTCACCCCGGCCACGGCCGCGATCATCGCCTGACGCTCTTCGAGGGAACGGGCCTTGTACAAATAGGCGATGCCTTCCTCGGTGAGCAGATGGGTGACGTCGTCGCCGTAGATCATGATCGGCGCCAGCGGCATGCCGCTTTTCTTCGCCACTTCCACTGCGTCAAGGGTTTCGACGAAGGTCGGTTTACCGCCCTCCTGAAAGGTCTCGACCATTTGCACCACGAGTTTTTTTCCGCGCTCCAGCAGCGCTTCGGGCGCATCGTCGTGACGCATGTCGAGCCAGGCCGGCGTGCCGTGACGGCGACCGCGCGGGTCGTGGCCCATGTTCGGCGCACCACCGAAACCGGCCAGCCGTCCACGGGTCACGGTGGAGGAATGACCGTCACCGTCGACTTGCAGGGTCGCGCCGATGAACAGGTCCACCGCGTATTGCCCGGCCAGTTGGCAGAACATCCGATTGGAGCGCAGTGAGCCGTCGCGGCCGGTGAAGAACACATCCGGTCGGGCAGCGATGTAGTTTTCCATGCCCAGTTCGGTGCCGAAGCAATGCACGCTTTCGACCCAGCCGCTTTCGATGGCCGGGATCAGGGTTGGGTGAGGATTGAGCGTCCAGTTGCGGCAGATCTTGCCCTTCAAACCGAGGGATTCGCCGTAGGTCGGCAGGATCAGTTCGATGGCTGCGGTGTTGAAACCGATGCCGTGGTTCAGGGACTGGACGTTGTGTTTTTCGTAGATCCCGCGGATCGCCATCATCGCCATCAACACGTGCACAGGCTTGATGTGTCGTGGGTCGCGGGTGAACAGCGGCTCGATGTAGAACGGCTTGTCGGCCACCACCACGAAGTCGACCCAGGACGCGGGAATGTCGACACGGGGCAGTTCGCTGACATCGTCCACCAATTGGTTGACCTGGACGATGACGATGCCGTCGCTGAAGGCAGCAGGTTCGATCAACGCGGGGGTGTCTTCGGTGCTCGGCCCGGTGTAGATGTTGCCGGCGCGGTCAGCCATGAAACCGGCCGAGAGCACGACGTTCGGGATCAAGTCCACCACCAACCGCGCATAGAGCTCGATGTAGGTGTGGATCGCGCCGATTTCCAGCAGGCCATCTTCCAGCAACTGACTGATGCGCAGGCTCTGGGTGCCGGCAAAAGAGAAGTCGAGCTTGCGGGCGATGCCGCGCTCGAACAGGTCCAGGTGCTCGGAACGCCCGACGCTGGGCATGATCATGTGCAGATCATGCAGCTTGCCCGGATCGGTCTTGGCCAGGGAGCGGGAAAGGAAGTCCGCCTGCTTCTGGTTATTGCCCTCCAGTACCACACGGTCGCCAGGCAGAATCAACGCCTCCAGCGCCGCAACGATCTTGTCGGTGGGCAGCACCACACCGTCGGCTAGATCCTTGACCAACTCAAGGCGCCGCTGCTTTTCGCTGCGCCGCCGCGTCCATCGCGAGTCGGGGGTTATTGTTGTTGTCATGACCACTCCACGGGTTCGCTGTCGTGGGAGTCACCTTAGGAGCGTTGGGTGGGGGGCATCAATCAAGCAGAGTGTTGAATCGTTACGGTCAGGGTAATGATCGACAGAAGACCTCTGTTGCCAGTACTGGCCTCATCGCGGGCAAGCCCGCTCCCACAGTGTCCGTGCCTTGCTCAAATCCTGAGTCATCCACAATACCTGTGGGAGCGGACTTGCCCGCGAAGGGGCCAGAACAATCCCCGCAGTTTTCGATGACGAAGATTTCGTCGCTCATGGCAGAGAGCAAACAACCGATAAGTCCAAAAATAGGACCGATCGGTCCCTTTTTGGGAATCTTCAACCTGGCGCAGAACCCTGTGGCGAGGGGGCTTGCCCCCGTTCGGCTGCGAAGCAGTCGTAAAACCATTGTTCTCGGTGTACCTGATACACCTCGATTGCAGGTTTTGGGGCCGCTTCGCGACCCAGCGGGAGCAAGCTCCCTCGCCACAGGGATCCGGTCAGACCAGACCCGTACTCACTAGCAGTTCTTCCAGCGCCAACAAATCCGGCACCTTGGCCACTTGCTCCCCCACCTGCACCGCCGCCTGTTCCAGCGAACACAACGGCACATCGACATAGCTCAACTGGCTATCCAGCTTGTAAGACCGCGGAATCCCCTGCACCAGCAGCGCAATGAACTTCAGCTCAGGCCGCCCGCCGAGGGCGTTGAGGATGACGATCCGTGCTCGCTCGCCGATCACCACTTTGTTGCCACACGCCGACTCGAAACTGAGCAATGGAATCTGTCGCTCCCGCCACATTACCCGCCCCAGATACCACGGCGGTGTATCGAGATCGAAAGCCCCCGGCTGATAGTCGATGAGTTCAGCGACAGCGACGTTGGGCAGGATCAGATTGCGATCAGCCAAGGGCAATAAAAGCCCAGTGAGATTGCTGGAGCGGTGTTCATGCATGGGTTTTGCTCCACCGGGCGATGCTATCGAGCAGCACCGATTCCTGATACGGCTTGCCAAGGTAGTCGTTGACGCCGATGGCCATGGCGCGGTCGCGGTGTTTTTGGCCGGTACGAGACGTGATCATGATGATCGGCAGATGCTGCAAACGCTCGTCGGCGCGTACCTGGGTCGCCACTTCGAAGCCATCCATGCGCGGCATTTCGATGTCCAGCAGCATCAGGTCGGGCATGTGTTCTTCGAGCAGCAGCATGGCGTCGACCCCGTCCTTGGCGGTCAGCACGTTCATCCCGTGGCGTTCCAGCAGACGGCTGGTGACCTTGCGCACGGTGACCGAATCGTCGACCACCAGCACCAGCAACGGCCGTTGCGATTCGGGCTCTACGTCCTGCGTCACCGGTCGTTGCGGCACCCGCGCTTGCATGGCGCGGATCGGCGCCAGCAAGTCGAGAATCAGCACCACCCAGCCATCGCCCAGAATCGTCGCGCCGGACAAACCCTGCACCGCAGCGAACTGCGGGCCCAGGCTTTTGACCACGATCTCCCGGGTGCCGGCCATGGCATCCACCTGCACCGCGACGTGCCGCTCGTTGCATTGCACCAGCAACACCGGCAATGGCAGGCTCTGGCCCAGCAGTTTCGGGCGGGGGGTGGTTTTCAGCAGCTCGCCGAGATAGCACAACTCATAACGTTGCCCGGCATATTCGTAAGTCGGCGGATCGAGCCGGTAATGCCCTTCGAGTTCGTTGGGCAACACCCGAACGATGCCGTCGATGGTGTTCAAAGGGATCGCGTATTGATCCTCTGCGCACTGCACCATCAGCGCGCGGTTGACCGACACGGTGAACGGCAGGCGAATCCGGAAATGCACGCCCTGCCCCGGCACAGAGTCGATGATCATGCTGCCGCCGAGCTGCCGGACTTCTTCGTGAACCACGTCCATGCCCACGCCACGCCCGGAGATCTGGGTGATTTTTTCGGCGGTGGAGAACCCCGGTTGCAGGATGAATTGCAGCACGTCGCGGTCGCTGATGTCGCTGTCCGGGTGGAGTAACCCGCGTTTGATCGCCTTGCGCCGCACGGCGTCCAAAGGCACGCCGGCACCGTCGTCGCGGATGTCGAAAATGATGTCGCCGCCCTCTCGGGACAAATCCAGAGTGATCTTGCCTTGGGCCGGTTTACCCGCCGCGATACGCACCTCGGCCGATTCCAGCCCATGGTCGACGGCGTTGCGCAGCATGTGTTCCAACGGCGCGGCCATGCGTTCGAGGACGTTGCGGTCCATCTCGCCTTCGGCGTTGCCGACGACGAAGTCCACGTCCTTGCCCAGTTCGCTGGCGACCTGCCGAACAATGCGCTTCAAACGCGGCAGCATTCGCTCGAACGGCACCATGCGCGTACGCATCAGGCCTTCCTGCAATTCGGTGTTGATGCGGCCTTGCTGTTGCAGCAGGTTTTCCGCGTCATGATTACGCCGCTCGAGGGTTTCCTTGAGGTCGAGCAGATCGGAGGCAGACTCGAACAGCGCCCGCGACAGCTGTTGCAGCTGCGAGTGACGGTCCATCTCCAGCGGGTCGAACTCTTCGTACCCCAGGCGTTCGGCGTCGACTTGCTGACGGCTGAGAATCCGCCCCTGGGTTTCGGTATCGAGGCGGCGCAATTGGTCGCGCATGCGCTCGATGGTGGTTTCCATCTCGCTCAGCGCCACCCGTGCGTCGTTGACCTGTTGTTCGATGCGGCCACGGAAGATTGAAGTTTCCCCGGCCAGGTTGACCAGGTCGTCGAGCAACTCCGCCGAGACCTTGACCGTGTCAGCGCCTTCCGGTTGCAGCGCGGTTGGCTCGGCTTTGGGCGCTACGGGCAGCGTCACGGGGGCCGATGTTTCGGGCACCGCCGGATGGCTGAAATTCTTGATCGCATCGATCAGCCGATCGGCCGGCGGCAATGGCTGACCGGCGCGGGTGGCGTCGAGCATCTGCGCCAGTCGGTCATGGCTGCGTTGCAACAGCGAGAACAGCTCGGCGGTGGGTTGCAGAACGCCAGCCGACAAGCCTTCGTAGAGGAATTCCAGTTCGTGGGCCAGGTCGCCAATCGGCGCAATTTCCACCATCCGAGCGCCACCCTTGAGGGTGTGCAGATCGCGCAGCAGGGTTTCCACTTCCTGGCGATTCGACGGTTCGGCCTGCCAGCGCAACAGTGCCGCGCCGGAGTTTTCGATGATGTCGAAACCTTCTTCGAGGAAGATCTCCAGAAGCTCGGAATCATGGCCCGCTGAGTCATTGCTGACCGCTGGCTCGATCACCTCGGCGCTGCCGGCATTGCCCTGGCGAAACTCACGAATAGCTTCGATCAACTCGCCCGGGTCACCCAGCGGACGGTTGTGCTGCAACTGATCAAGGAACATGGCCAGTCGGTCATGGCTCTGTTGCAGCAACTGCGCCAGCGCTTCGCTGTGGCTGTAACGGCGGTCCACCAAGCCTTCGTAAAGGCTTTCCAATTCATGGGCCAGATCGCCGACCGGCTCGACCTCGGCCATCCGCGCACCGCCCTTGAGGGTGTGCAAATCGCGCTGCAAGGACGACAGCGGCGCGGCGTTGTCCGGGTCACTCAGCCAGCGTTGCAAGGCTTGGCCGGCGCTTTCGAGGATATCCACCGCTTCTTCAAAGAAGATCGAAACGATTTCGTCGTCCAGCTCCACCTGCGTTGCGGCTTGCTCCAGCTCGGCCGTGGCGCTGCTCAGCTCCCGAATGCTCAGGGTGCGGCTGCCGTCACTGCGGATCAGGCCCATGGAGGATGGATCGAGACTCTCATCGAGCAAGTCGCGCAAGGCCCGCACCCGCTGCGGTTGAGCAGTAACTTCCTGGCCAGCGGCCAGTTCGTCGAGCATGTTGATCAGCGCCTCATGGGCACTTTGCGCTTCGTGGAAAAACCTGTCGCTGACCGCCAGGCTGCTTTCTTCCACCGCGCCATAGAGGTCGAGCAATGCTTCGCAGAGCTCATCCACCGGATGCAGATCGGCCAGGTGCGCGCCTTCGCCGAGGGTGGTCAATTCGTCCAGTAGCGCGCTGAGTTCCTGCCGCTCGCCGGGGTGCTGCTGCCAGCGCTGCAACAGGCTTTCGGCGTCCAGCAGGATGTCCATGCCCTGGGCGAGGAAGTTGTTGATCAGTTGCGGATCGCGCTTGATGCGCTGCTTCGTATTGGGCGTGCTCAACAGGCTTTGCAGACGCTCGGCCAGCAATGCCTTGGTTCGCTCGATCAGCGAGCGAGCGTCGGGGATTTCAGCCAGCGGGTCACTCTTGAGTTGTCGCAGCCCAAGGCGGAACAGACCTTCGGCTTCCAGCAGCAATTCAACTTCGTCCAGGTCGAGGGCAATCCGGTGTGCCTTGTACTCCCGGGCCAGTTCATCCAGCGACGCCGCCAACTCGGCAATCGGCAGTACGCCGGCCATCGAGGCGCTGCCCTTGAGCGTATGCAACGCCCGCTGCAACTCGTCGCTGGCCTGAAGCGGTACGTGTTCGGAGGCTTGGTCGAGGAAGCGATTGAGGCTGCTCAAATGGGTTTCGGCTTCGTTGCGGAAGATCTCCAGCAACAGTGGATCGAGCGCCGCGACATCCTGCGTGTCCTCATCGGACACCGGCTTATCACCCTTGGCGAGGGCATGCGCACGGGCGGCCAATTGATCGACATCGTTGCGCTGGCGCTGGGCATTGGCGGCGAACTCGGCCACCAGTTCCGGCAGCAGCTTCAACGCATCGCCCACCAGTTGTTGCACCGCTGGCCCTGGGGAGACGCTGTGCTCAAGCACGCGGTTGAGCAGGTTTTCCACCGCCCAGGCCAACTCACCGAGCACCAGCGCACGGACCATCCGGCCACTGCCTTTGAGGGTGTGGAAGGCGCGGCGTAGTTCACTCAAGGCCGATGTGCTGTCAGGGTTGGCCGACCAGCGCGGCAGATACTCCTCGAAGATTTCCAGCACCTCGTCAGTCTCTTCGAGAAAGACTTCCCGCAGCTCATCATCCACCGGTTCTTCACCGGCGGGCGGCGGCAGCAGGCTACCCGGCGTGGTCAGGGCTGGCGGGTTGACGGACGACACCGGGCTGGCCAACACATCGGCCAGAGACTGAACGGTTTCGGGGTCGTCGAGTTCCTGCATGTCCTGCATGATCAGGGCTTCATTGGGGCTGAGCACCTCCTTGAGCATCGGCACCCGCTGTTTGCTGGGGAAGAAGCCGAGTGAGGCCAGGCCTTTTTCCGCGACATCGAGCAGGTGTTCCCCCGGTGCTTCGGGGTCGTCGCCGAGGCGCTCCAGGTAATACTCGATGCTGGTGATGACGTCGGCCAGGCTGTCCAGTTGCTGCCAGCCGGGCTGGTCCGGGTCCACCAGCAGATGCTCGCGGATGAAGCCGTTGCAGGTTTCGACGAGGCTCGCCGCGCGGGCCAACGGAATCATCGCCAACGCACCGCGCACTTGCGTCAGCAACGCCGGCAAGGGTTGCAAATGCTGGCGGTCCCAGTCGGCGTCGATGTAGTCGACGATCATGTCCTTGGCCTGTTGCAGGCAAATGCGCGCTTCCCTGATCACGATCTGATGGATCTGCGTCAGGTCGGTGGTCGGCAGACGGCTGTCTTCCTGGCTTTCCGGCTCCACGGTACCGACCATGCCGGCCAGGGTCGCTTCGACGTAAAGCAAGGCACCGGCGACGTCCATGAGGGTCGCGTCGTTGGGTTCGCGCTGGCCTTGGGCGAGGCTCAGCACCACTGCCAGTTGATCGATGATGACCTTGCGCGGCTGGCCGAAACCGAGCACCGCCAGGGTGTCGGCGATTTGCCGCAGGGGCGCCAGCAGGCTTTCGAGGTCCGAGGTGTGCTGACGGTCGCTGCGCACGAACAAGTCCAGGCGCTCCTTGACCCGCACCAGCTCTTCGCACAGCGCCGACAATACCGAGCGCATGGCGTCGCGGTCAGGGCCGGCCAGCCTTGCCCGTTCTTCATCGACCATCGCGCCATCGGGTAGCGCATCGTCAAGTGAGTAGCGATCTTTCATGGTCAGCATCTGCCCGGTGGGGTGTTCGGCCTTGGCAATATAGAACAACAAACTCTTGAGCAGCTCCGGCGGTGCCGGTTGATTGATTCCGGGCATGCCCTGTTCGAGCAAACGCTTGAGCTCTTGGTCGGTGTCCTTGAACAAGCTGCGCAACGCGGGGCTGTTGGCAATCGAGCCATTGCGCATACCCTCGACCAGCGCCGAAGCGACTTGCCATAACGGGCTCAGCGGCGCGTTGTCGCACAGCGCTTCGAGGCGCGCAAACACCCTGGCCAGATAACCGAAGTGGGTTTCGTCATCCTGCTCACGCAACAAACCTACCAGGGCCATCTGCAACATTTGCCGCAACTTGCGCAGCACATTCGGCAAGTCGGACGGTTCCAGCAGCGCCAGGGCTTCTTGGCTCAGGGGCGGCAGCTCTGGCAGTTGCGGGCTGAACAGGCTGGTTTCCGATAACAGGCTTTCGCCGCGGGCGCTGCGCAGGTCGTTGATCAAAGGCAACACGACTAAAGGCAAATCACGACGGGCGCCTTGCACCCGGTCGAGGTAAGTCGGCAATTGCCCCAGGGCTTGCAGCAACAGATGGATCGCCTCGTCGCGATGGCTGACGCGGTTCTGCTGCAAGGCGCTGGTCAACTGCTCGATTTCTTCGGCGAGCAGGGCCGCGCCGTAGAACTCGACCATCTGCAAGCTACCGTGAACCTGATGGACACAGGCCAGACACTCACTCAGCGTGTGCGTCGCCTGCGGGTCGTCGATCAGGGTTTCGATCGCCTGATGAGCCTGTTTCAGCGTTTCGGCAATCTCGCCTTTGACCCACTCGAGGGCCACATAGTCGTGCCGATCACCCATAACTACTCCAATCAAATGCATACGCCCTGAGGCGGTTCAAGCTTTGTCCGCAGCCTGCGCTTTAGCGGCCGGCAAGGTGAAACCGGACACCGAACGCCGCAGCTGGCTGGCCATTTTCGCCAGGTTGCCAATGCTCTCGGCGGTGGCGGTGGAGCCGGACGAGGTTTGCGTGGTGATCTGCTGGATCACGTTCATCGTCAGGGAAATCTGGCCGGCCGACGAAGTCTGTTGCTGCGCGGCGTTGGAAATACTCTGGATCAGTGCCGCGAGGGTCTTCGATACGCCTTCGATTTCTTCCAGGGCCACTCCGGCATCCTGCGCCAGACGCGCGCCGCGCACCACTTCGGTGGTGGTCTGCTCCATGGAAATCACCGCTTCGTTGGTGTCGGTCTGAATCGCCCGCACCAGTGTTTCGATCTGCCGGGTCGCCGCGGACGAACGCTCGGCCAGACGCTGCACTTCGTCGGCCACCACCGCAAAACCGCGCCCGGCGTCACCGGCCATGGACGCCTGAATGGCCGCGTTGAGGGCGAGGATGTTGGTCTGGTCGGCAATGTCATCGATCAGACTGACAATGTCGCCGATTTCCTGAGAAGACTCACCTAGCCGTTTGATGCGCTTGGCGGTGTCCTGAATCTGCTCGCGAATATTGTCCATGCCATGAATGGTGTTGTGCACCACTTCGTTGCCCTTGTTGGCGATTTCCACCGAGCGCTCGGCTACCGCAGAGGATTCGGCGGCGTTGGCCGAGACCTGATCGATGGACTGGGCCATGTCGTTGATGGCCGTGGAGGCTTCGGAAATCTGCTGGGCCTGATGCTCCGAGGCTTGGGCCAGGTGCATGGCGGTGGCCTGGGTTTCCTGCACGGCGGCGGCGACCTGGCCGGCGGTGAGGTTGATGGTCGCCACCAGATCGCGCAGTTGGTCGACGGAATAGTTGATCGAGTCAGCGATGGTCCCGGTGAAGTCTTCAGTCACCGAGGCGGTCACGGTCAGGTCGCCGTCGGCGAGGTCTTCGATTTCGTCCAGCAAACGCATGATCGCGTTCTGGTTGCGCTCGTTCTTCTCGGCGGTTTCCCGCAACTGACGGTTGGTTTCGCGCACCATCACCAGGCCGATGAGGATGATCGATGTCAGTGCGAGCAAGCCCAGCACGTAACCGCCGATGGTATCGGTGTTGCGCCCGCCGGCGAGGTTTTCGAAACGGCTGGCCAGGTGCGAGGCTTCATCGAGCAGGGTTTGCGACAGGGTAAAAATGTTGCTGGCCGATTCGCGGACCTTGAACAGCTGCGGCGAAGTTTCGAGGATTTCATCCACCGAACCCGAGACGAATTCAAACAGTTCGGAAATTTCGGTCAAACGGGTACGCGCATCACGGTCTTCGACCTGGCTGATTTTCAGTGCCGCATTGCCCTGAAGCATGCCGTTGAGCACCAGGCCGAAACGCGCCGCGTCGCGACCGAAAGCGTCGGCCGCCTGCTGCGAATTTTCATCGCCGGACAGCACGGTATTCACCGCACCGAGAATCCGCTCGGCCAGCAGCGACTGACGCTGGGCCATCGCCACCTGAGTGGCCGGGGCGCCACGTTGCAGGAGGGTTTCGACGACCTTTTCATACTCGACCTGCAACTGCGGCACAGTTTCGGCCAAGGTTGCGGCCACTTGATGCAAGGACAACACGGTCTGTTCGCTGGAGAGGATGGCGTCGGTATTTTTCAGCAGACGCTCCCAATCCAGCTGCACGGCGCGCATTTCCGGGCGCACGGTGGACGGTGCCGGCGGTAGGCCGGTGGAAGGATCGCCTTTCTTCAGATAACCCCAACGCTGGGCGAAGTCGTTGCGCGCATCGCTGAGCAATTTGAACGCCGCTGCCTTGCCGGCGGCGGCTTCGGTGGCGTTCTTGGCGATGCGTTGGGACAGCACGCGCAGCTCACCGGCGTGGCCGATGTACTGTTTGTCGTAATTCGCCTGGGTGTTGAGGTACGCGAAGTTGGCGAACAGCAACATGATGAAGACAATCAGCGCGATGAACAGCACGATGATCTGCGACCGGCTGCGCGACCCTTCTGGCTTGCCTGTGTTTGCTTTTATCATCGGTCCTCGCCTGTTAACCAACACCCTTGTGAGACCTGCCAGGAACCCTGTGGGAGCGGGCTTGCCCGCGATGAGGGCGTGTCAGTCGACATCTATTGAACCTGACACACCGCTATCGCGGGCAAGTCGGATCGCCGCACCGCCGCTCCCACAGGTTATACGGCGACGTTCATGAATCCTTGCGACTGCGCCAACGCAAACGGGCTGAACACCTGCCACATCTGTTCACGCTGAAACCGGCCTTTGACGAACGCCGACATCGGCCCTTGCAAGTCACCGACCGGCACCGGCTCCAGACTGTCCTGGGCAAAGTGCTGCAAGCCGAAGACCTCATCGACCATCAACCCTGCAAACACGTCTTTGTGCTCCACCACCAATATCCGCCGTTGCTTGCGCAAGGCAGGCAGTTCATGGCCGGGCTCATGACCATAAAAAAAGCCATGCAAATCCATGATCGGCAGCAGGCGCCCGCGCAGGTTAGCCACGCCCTTGACCCAGGGTTTGACCCCCGGCAATTGCGTAACCCGCGGTTCGTGCAGGACCTCGCTGACTTCGCCCATGGGCGCAACATACCAATGCTCGCCCAAGCGAAAACCGATGCCGCTCCAGCTGTCCTGTCGGGTCGGCTGGGACGGCAGGTCTGCCGCCAGCAGACGACAGCGCTGGTCAATCTGCAGCAGCAGTTCGAAAGCCGTCAGCGACTCGGTCATGACCGGACGATCAACCGGCCAGCACGTTGTTCAGGGTTTTGATCAGGGTGTCTTCGTCGACCGGTTTGGTCAGGTAGTCCTTGGCGCCTTGGCGCGTGCCCCAGACCTTGTCGGTTTCTTGATCCTTGGTGGTGATGATGATCACCGGAATGTGCCCGGTTTCCGGGTCTTTGGTCAGCTGACGGGTCGCCTGGAAACCATTGAGGCCGGGCATGACGATGTCCATCAGCACCGCGTCGGGTTTTTCCTGACGGGCCAGGGCCACGCCGTCGGCGCCGTTTTCGGCTTTCAACACCTCATGACCGTGCTTTTCGAGCATGCCGGTCAGTTTGTACATTTCAGTCGGCGAGTCATCGACGATCAGAATACGTGCCATGGTCTTCCCCATTCTTGTCGACACCGGGCCCCATGGCCGAGCGTCACTGTGGTGTCCTACTGCGGCGAAACGGCGGCGAAGCCCGGTACATGGGCCTGAATCGCGTTCAGCAGTTCTTCCTTGCTGAAAGGCTTGGTCAAAAACTGGTCGGAACCGACGATCCGGCCTTTGGCCTTGTCGAACAACCCGTCCTTGGACGACAGCATAATCACTGGCGTGGACTTGAACGCACTGTTGTTCTTGATTAAAGCGCAGGTCTGATAACCATCCAGACGCGGCATCATGATGTCGACAAAGATGATGCCGGGGTGATTGTCGGCAATCTTGGCCAGGGCATCGAAACCGTCGATTGCGGTGATGACTTCACAGCCCACATTTTTCAACAGCGTTTCGGCGGTGCGACGAATCGTTTTCGAATCATCGATCACCATGACCTTCAAGGCGCTGGAATGCTGTTCCATAGTGGCTCTACCGTCGCCTTTGTGAATCCATTTGTCCGTTTTCCGCCCACCGCTGGCTCGAAACCCTTGATACTTAAGGGCCAATACGGCATGGCAGCCTTTTTAGCACAGTCTCCCCATCCAATCTATCGGGCGACCCTGGCGGTGGTTTTTCCTTGACCGGGAACACACTCAGCGCCACTCTGACGCCACTTTTTCACAACACTTTCCACCCCAATTTCGAGGAAAACCCCATGAGCGTTCGCGTCGGGATTGTCATGGATCCTATCGCCAGCATCTCCTATAAAAAGGATAGCTCGCTGGCCATGCTGCTGGCCGCGCAAAAGCGTGGCTGGGAACTGTTCTATATGGAACAGCGCGATTTGTATCAGGCTGAAGGCGAGGCTCGCGGGCGGATGCGTCCGCTGAAGGTGTTCGCCAATCCGGAAAAATGGTTTGAGCTGGGCGCCGAAAGCGACGCGCTGCTGAGCGACCTGGACGTGATCCTGATGCGCAAGGATCCGCCGTTCGACATGGAATTCGTCTATTCCACGTATTTGCTGGAACAAGCGGAGAATGCCGGCGTACTGGTGGTGAACAAGCCGCAAAGCCTGCGTGACTGCAACGAAAAGCTGTTCGCCACGCTGTTCCCGCAGTGCACGCCGCCGACCATCGTCAGCCGTCGTCCGGACGTGTTGCGTGAATTCGCCGACCATCACGGTGACGTGATCCTCAAGCCGCTGGACGGCATGGGCGGCTCGTCGATCTTCCGTCACACCGCTGGCCACCCGAACCTGTCGGTGATCCTCGAAACCCTGACCTTGCATGGCCGTCAGCAGATCATGATCCAGGGTTACCTGCCGGCGATCGTTGATGGCGACAAACGCATCCTGATGATCGACGGCGAGCCGGTGGATTACTGCCTGGCCCGAATTCCCGCCGCAGGCGAAACCCGTGGCAACCTCGCCGCCGGTGGCCGTGGCGAAGCCCGACCACTGACCGAGAAAGATCGCTGGATCGCCGCGCAAGTCGGCCCGACCCTGCGCGAGAAGGGTTTGCTGTTCGTCGGTCTCGACGTGATCGGTGAGCATCTGACCGAAATCAACGTCACCAGCCCGACCTGCATTCGCGAGATCGATAACGCATTCGGTACCGACATTGGTGGCCTTCTGATGGATGCCATCGATCAGAAGCTCAAGGCTCGTTGATAAGCCAAACCAACATTGCGTTATCATGCCCGGCCTGTGAAAACGCGATGTTGGTTTCCTTGTTATGACACTCCCGTCCGATCTGCCCCCTGAACTCGCCCACCTTGGCGTGCGTCCGGCTGATCGCCTCGGTTTTACCCTGTTTCTCGCGGCGCTGATTCACCTGGCCTTGCTGTTGGGCGTCGGGTTCTCCATGGTCGAGCCCCAGCAAATCAGCAAAACCCTGGAAATCACCCTCGCCACTTTCAAAAGCGAAAAGAAGCCTGCGAAAGCTGACTTTCTCGCCCAGGAAAATCAGCAAGGCAGCGGCACCCTGGAGAAAAAGGCGATTCCCAAGACCACCGAGGTCGCGCCCTTCCAGGACAACAAGGTGCAGCAAGTCACCCCTCCGCCGGCGGCCAAGCCTCAAGTGCAGGAAGCCGCGCCCAAGGCGTCTGTGACCACCGTCGCGCCGAAGCCGAAAAAAGCCGCAACCAAGACTGAAGAACCCAAACCCCTGACCAAACCCCAAGTGGCGGCACCGACGTTCGACAGCTCGCAGCTGTCCAGCGACATCGCCAGCCTGGAAGCGGAACTGGCCAACGAACAGCAGCTGTACGCCAAGCGCCCGCGCATTCACCGCTTGAGCGCCGCGTCGACCATGCGCGACAAAGGCGCCTGGTACAAAGATGAATGGCGCAAGAAGGTCGAGCGCATCGGCAACCTCAACTACCCCGACGAGGCTCGGCGCAAACAGATCTACGGCAATTTGCGACTGATGGTCTCGATCAACCGCGACGGCTCGCTGTATGAAGTGCTGGTGCTGGAATCGTCCGGCCAGCCGCTGCTGGATCAGGCGGCGCAACGCATCGTAAGGCTCGCGGCGCCGTTTGCACCGTTTACCGGGGATTTGTCGGATATCGATCGTCTGGAAATCATCCGGACCTGGAAGTTTGCGCGTGGGGACCGGTTGTCCAGTAATTAACCGCCACCAAACCCTGTGGGAGCGGGCTTGCCCGCGATAGCGGTCTGTCTGACACTTCAATTTTGGATGTACCGCCGTCATCGCGGGCAAGCCCGCTCCCACAGGGAACAGGTTGTTTGCAGGGATTCGGGGCATTTCCTGTGCATCCCCGGCTTGTCAGTTCGCCCCTCCAACGCCACACTAGCGCTCATGAAGAACGTCAGCCCCAGCTACCTCAAGCATCACTTCCTGATCGCCATGCCTCACATGGCCGACCCGAACTTTGCGCACACCTTGACCTACATCGTCGAGCACACGGCCAATGGTGCCATGGGGCTGGTGGTCAATCGCCCGCAGGACCTGAACCTGGCCGATATCCTCGAGCAATTGCGCCCCGATATAGAACCGCCGCTGCTCTGCCAGCATGTGCCGATCTTTATGGGTGGCCCGGTGCAAACCGATCGCGGTTTTGTCCTGCACCCGTCGGGGAAAACCTTTCAGGCGACCGTCGATCTGGAAGACGAGCTATCGCTGTCGACCTCCCAGGACGTGCTGTTCGCCATCGCCGACGGCGTCGGCCCCGCGAAAAGCCTGATCACCCTCGGCTACGCCGGTTGGGAAGCAGGACAATTGGAAGCCGAACTGGCCGACAACGCCTGGCTGACCTGCCCGTTCAATGCCGACATCCTGTTCAACACCAGCAGCGAATTGCGTCTTGAAGCGGCGGCCAAACACTTGGGCGTCAATCTCAGCCTGCTCACCAGCCAGGCGGGGCACGCCTGATGGCCCTGCGGTTGATTTTGGGTTTCGACTACGGCACCAAACAGATCGGCGTTGCGGTCGGCCAGGTGATTACCGGCCAGGCCCGCGAGCTGTGCACCTTGAAGGCGCAAAACGGCATTCCCGACTGGAATCAGGTCGAAGCGCTGATTAAAGAGTGGAAACCCGACGCCGTGGTGGTCGGTCTGCCGCTGAACATGGATGGCACGCCGAGCGACATGTGCCTGCGGGCCGAGAAGTTCGCCCGACGCCTGAACGGCCGCTACAACCTGCCCTTCTATACGCATGACGAGCGCCTGACCACCTTCGAGGCCAAGGGCGAACGCCTGGTCCGGGGCGGCCAGAAAGGCAGTTACCGCGATAACCCGGTCGATGCCATCGCCGCCGCGCTGCTGCTGCAAGGCTGGCTCGACGAAAACACCGCACTGTTCGAATCCTGACCGCACCTAATTCTGAAGAGCCGCTGCGGCGTCTCCCTTAGCTACAACCCGAGCCACCACTCAAGCAACATCCGGCTCGGGACAAAGAAGGAGCAAACCATGAGCCTGCCCAATCCCGCCGAACTGATCAGCCAGATGGCGATCCGTCTCAAGGCTTATCTGGAAAACCGTGGCATCAGCGAACCGCGCTATATCGGCATTCGGACCGGTGGCGTCTGGGTCGCGCAGGCGTTGCTCGATGAACTGGGCAGCGATTCGCCCCTGGGCACCCTGGACGTTTCGTTCTACCGCGACGACTTCAGCCAGAACGGCCTGCACCCGCAAGTACGCCCATCCGCACTGCCGTTCGAGATCGAAGGCCAGCACCTGGTGCTGATCGACGACGTGCTGATGAGCGGTCGGACCATCCGCGCCGCGATGAACGAACTCTTCGACTACGGCCGCCCGGCCAGTGTGACGCTGGTATGCCTGCTGGACCTGGACGCCGGTGAGCTGCCGATCCGCCCGAACGTGGTTGGCGCGACCCTGTCGCTGGCGGCCCACGAACGAGTGAAACTGTCCGGCCCGGAACTCAAGCTCGAACTTCAAGACCTCGCCCTTTAATTCGCCCTATTGAGAGTCCCCCTCGCGATGACGCCTCTAGAAACCAAGCGCCCGCTGCAGCTCAATGATCAGGGCCAGCTGCGCCACTTCCTCTCGCTCGACGGTTTGCGCCGCGAGCTGCTGACGGAAATCCTCGACACCGCCGACTCGTTCCTCGAAGTGGGCGCCCGGGCGGTGAAGAAAGTCCCGTTGCTGCGCGGCAAGACCGTGTGCAACGTGTTCTTCGAGAACTCCACCCGCACCCGCACCACCTTCGAACTGGCGGCTCAGCGGCTGTCGGCTGACGTGATCACCCTGAACGTGTCCACGTCGTCGGCGAGCAAGGGCGAAACCCTGCTCGACACCCTGCGCAACCTGGAAGCCATGGCCGCCGACATGTTCGTCGTGCGTCACGGTGACTCCGGCGCGGCGCACTTCATCGCCGAGCATGTCTGCCCACAAGTGGCAATCATCAACGGCGGCGACGGCCGTCACGCCCACCCGACCCAGGGCATGCTCGACATGCTCACCATCCGTCGGCACAAGGGCGGCTTCGAAAACCTTTCGGTGGCCATCGTCGGCGACATCCTACACTCGCGGGTAGCGCGCTCGAACATGCTGGCCCTGAAAACCCTCGGCTGCCCGGACATCCGCGTGATCGCGCCGAAAACCCTGCTGCCTATCGGCATCGAGCAGTACGGTGTGAAGGTCTACACCGACATGACCGAAGGCCTGAAAGACGTCGACGTGGTGATCATGCTGCGCCTGCAGCGTGAACGCATGACCGGCGGCCTGCTGCCGAGCGAAGGCGAGTTCTACCGCCTGTTCGGCCTGACCACCGCACGCCTGGCCGGGGCCAAACCGGATTGCATCGTCATGCACCCGGGGCCGATCAACCGCGGGGTGGAAATTGAGTCGGCGGTGGCCGACGGTCCGCACTCGGTGATTCTCAACCAGGTGACCTACGGCATCGCGATTCGTATGGCCGTGTTGTCCATGGCCATGAGCGGGCAAACTGCCCAGCGCCAATTCGAGCAGGAGAACGCCCAGTGAAGCTCAGCATTCTCGGCGCACGCGTTATCGATCCGGCCAGCGGCCTGGATCAAGTGACTGATATCCACGTTGAAGCCTGCAAGATCGTCGCCCTTGGCGCCGCTCCGGCCGGTTTCGTTGCAGTAGACACCATCGACGCCAAGGGCTTGGTGGCGGCCCCGGGTCTGGTTGACCTGAACGTCGCCCTGCGCGAGCCGGGCTACAGCCGCAAAGGCTCGATCGCCAGCGAAACCCGCGCAGCTGCTGCCGGTGGCGTGACCAGCCTGTGCTGCCCACCGAAAACCAAACCGGTGCTGGACACCTCGGCCGTGGCCGAACTGATCCTCGACCGCGCTCGCGAAGCCGGCAACACCAAAGTCTTCCCGATCGGCGCCCTGAGCAAAGGCCTGGACGGCGAGCAACTTGCAGAGCTCGTTGCGCTGCGCGATGCCGGCTGCGTGGCTTTCGGCAACGGCCTGGAGAGTTTCCGCAATACCCGCACCCTGTGCCGGGCGCTGGAATACGCGGCGACGTTCGACCTGACGGTGATTTTTAACTCGCAGGACCATGATCTGGCCGAAGGTGGCCTGGCTCACGAAGGCCCGACCGCCAGTTTCCTGGGTTTGCCAGGCATTCCGGAAACCGCCGAAACCGTGGCCCTGGCCCGGGATCTGCTGCTGGTCGAGCAAAGCGGCGTGCGTGCGCACTTCAGCCAACTTACCAGCGCCCGCGGTGTGGCGCTGATCGCTCAGGCCCAGGCCCGTGGCCTGAAGGTCACGGCGGACGTGGCGTTGTATCAGCTGATCCTCACCGACGAAGCGCTGATCGACTTCAGCAGCCTCTACCACGTCCAGCCGCCGCTGCGCACTCGTGCGGACCGCGATGGCCTGCGGGCAGCAGTGAAGTCGGGGGTGGTGTCAGCCATCTCCAGCCATCACCAACCCCATGAACGCGATGCCAAACTGGCGCCGTTCGGCGCGACCGAGCCAGGCATCAGCAGTGTTGAATTGCTGCTGCCGCTGGCGATGACCTTGGTGGAAGACGGTTTGCTGGACTTGCCGACGCTGCTCGCACGCTTGGGCGCCGGTCCTGCCGAAGCGTTGCGTCTGCCGGCAGGAAAATTGGCGGTAGGCGGCCCAGCGGACATCGTGCTATTCGACCCGACAGCCTCGACCGTGGCCGGTGAGACCTGGCTGTCCAAGGGCGAAAACTGCCCGTTCATTGGTCACAGCCTGCCGGGTGTGGTGCGTTACACCCTGGTGGACGGGCGGATCAGCCACCAGGCTTAAGACCTGTGGCGAGGGAGCTTGCTCCCGCCGGGCTGCGCAGCAGACCTGTTTTGGGGTCGCTTCGCGACCCAGCGGGAGCAAGCTCCCTCGCCACAACTTACTGGAAGGCGCCTCTATTCTGCGCATTGCGAATCGACACTTGGTCATTCAACGTCCAGAAGTCATACAACACCCCCAGAAAGAACACCCCGCCCGTCACCAGGTACAGCAACCCGCTGATCCACTTCCCCTGATACATCCGGTGTACGCCGAAAACCCCGAGAAATGTCAGCAGAATCCACGCAACGTTGTATTCGATGGGGCCAGCGGTAAAACGCAGGTCCGCTTCACGATCCATGGCAGGGATCAGAAACACGTCGATCAACCAGCCGATACCCAGCAAACCGAAGGTAAAAAACCAGATCGTCCCGGTCACCGGCTTGCCGTAATAGAAGCGGTGAGCCCCGGTAAAACCGAAAATCCACAATAGGTAACCAATCACTTTGCTGTGTGTGTCTTGCTCTGAAGCGGGGTGTTGATAGGTGTTCATGGATGACCTCAACTCACACGATAGAGAAATATTCTTGAATTCTTTGTGACTTTTTTACAGGCGGCCGACATACGGCAAATGCTACCTTCACTCCTGTCAAAGCCTTGTAATACCTGACCTCTGTCCGACAATCGCGTCCATTTTCTGCTTATTTGGTTCCATTGCCCGCAAAGTGAATCGACCAACGGACTCGGAAGGGCCAAAAAAGCTGTTATAAAGTTGCGCGTTCACCCATATGAGCCTTGCCTAATGCGTCCATTTTTCAAGACATGGCTAACCATTTGCCTATTATTGCCCCTGGCCGCCCACGCCACCAATCGTGAGCAACGTCTTCCTAACGTTAATGGTTACACCCCAAAATCCCATGTTTCTGCTCCTTCGAGCAAAGACAAACAGACCGTAAAACGCTCCAGCCAACTGAGCGGCGTAAACAGCAAGCTGGTCCCGCCGATGGCGACCAAGGAAAGCAGCAACGTGCTGAGCCGCGCGGTAAACGTGCTCGGTACGCCTTATCGTTGGGGCGGCAGCAGCCCAAGTAAAGGGTTCGATTGCAGCGGCCTGGTGAAATACGCGTTCAACGACGCCACGTTCGACTTGCCACGTACCTCTAACGCCATGGCCAGCGGTCATGGCGAGAAAGTCGATCGCAACGATCTGAAGCCAGGCGACCTGATTTTCTTCAACATCAAGAGCCGTCGGGTCAATCATGTTGCCATCTACCTGGGCAACGACCGCTTCATCCACGCACCGCGCCGTGGCAAGTCGGTGAGCATCGACACCCTGAAGAAACCGTACTGGGAAAGCCACTACGTGGTTGCCAAGCGGGTTCTGCCAAAAGAACAGAACGCATTGCGGGTTGTTCAGCGTTGATTTGAAATTCCCCCACCTTCTGAAGGCGGGCATTTGTGACGAGGGAGCTTGCTCCCGTTCGAGTGCGTAGCGCTCGCAGTTTTTTTGCGCCGCTTCGCAGCCCAGCGGGAGCAAGCTCCCTCGCCACAGGTTCGCATTCCAGCCTTAAAAATTATCCGGCGACCGTGCCTTCTCCCGCGCATGTTCGCGGCTGATCACGCCCTTGGTCACCAGCTCCTTCAGGCACATATCCAGCGTCTGCATCCCCAGCGAGCCTCCGGTCTGAATCGACGAATACATCTGCGCCACCTTGTCTTCACGGATCAGGTTACGGATCGCCGCAGTGCCAAGCATGATTTCGTGGGCAGCAATTCGCCCGCCGCCGATTTTCTTGATCAATGCCTGCGACACCACCGCCAGCAACGACTCGGAGAGCATTGAACGCACCATCGATTTCTCGTCGCCCGGAAACACGTCCACCACCCGGTCGATGGTTTTCGCCGCCGACGTGGTGTGCAACGTGCCGAATACCAGGTGACCCGTTTCGGCGGCGGTCAATGCCAGCCGAATAGTCTCCAGATCACGCATTTCCCCTACCAGAATCACGTCCGGGTCTTCGCGAAGGGCCGAGCGCAGGGCCGTGGCGAAGCTGCGGGTATCGCGATGGACTTCGCGCTGATTGATCAGGCATTTGCGCGATTCGTGGACGAACTCGATGGGGTCTTCGATGGTGAGGATGTGGTGATGGCGATGGTTGTTCAGGTGATCGATCATCGCCGCCAATGTGGTGGACTTGCCGGAACCGGTCGGACCGGTCACCAGCACCAGGCCCCGGGGCGCTTCGGTAATCTTGCGAAACACTTCCCCCATCCCCAGGTCGTCCATGCTCAGAACCTTGGACGGGATGGTCCGGAACACCGCGCCCGCGCCACGATTCTGGTTGAAGGCATTGACCCGAAAACGCGCCACACCGGGCACTTCGAAGGAAAAGTCGGTTTCAAGATGCTTCTCGAAGTCCACCCGCTGGAGGTCGTTCATGATGTCGTAGATCAGGTCATGCACTTCCTTGTGATCCAGGGCCGGCAAGTTGATGCGTCGCACATCGCCGTCGACACGGATCATCGGTGGCAGGCCGGCGGACAGGTGCAGGTCAGACGCGCCTTGTTTGGCGCTGAAAGCCAGCAGCTCAGTGATATCCATAGCGCTCCTCAATTCCAGTAGAATGCCGCGAACCTTCAGACCGCTGGCGCCTCTTGATGTCCACGATAGCAGACAACATTCTTCAGGTTAGTTCACGCATCCAGGCAGCAGCCAAAGCCGCCCACCGCGATGAGAACAGCATCCAGCTACTGGCCGTGAGCAAAACCAAGCCCGCCGAGGCCCTGCGTGAAGCCTATGCCGCCGGGATCCGCGATTTTGGCGAGAACTACCTGCAGGAAGCCTTGAGCAAACAGCTCGAATTGGCCGACCTGCCCTTGATCTGGCACTTCATCGGCCCCATTCAATCGAACAAGACTCGCGCTATCGCCGAGCATTTCGACTGGGTGCATTCCGTGGATCGCTTGAAAATCGCACAACGCCTGTCCGAACAACGCCCTGCCGATTTGCCTCCCTTGAACGTCTGCATCCAGGTCAACGTCAGTGGTGAAGCCAGCAAGTCCGGCTGCACCCCGGCCGATCTGCCCGCCCTGGCCAATGCCATCGGCGCTCTGCCGCGCTTGAGATTGCGCGGTTTGATGGCGATTCCCGAGCCGACTGAAGATCGCGCCGCCCAGGATGCAGCCTTTGCTGCCGTACAGAGCCTGCAAGCCAGCCTGAATCTGCCACTCGACACACTTTCCATGGGCATGAGCCACGACCTCGAGTCGGCCATTGCTATGGGCGCCACCTGGGTCCGTATCGGAACGGCCCTTTTTGGTGCCCGCGACTACGGCCAGCCTTGAAACAATGGCTGACACCTCTCTTTATAAGGACCTGACATGAGCAAGACTCGTATTGCCTTTATCGGAGCCGGCAACATGGCCGCCAGCCTGATCGGCGGCCTGCGCGCCAAAGGTCTGGACGCCGCGCAGATCCGCGCCAGCGATCCGGGTGAAGAAACCCGTGCCCGCGTGAGCGCCGAACACGGCATCGAAGTGTTTGCCGAGAACGCCGAAGCCATTCAGGGCGTGGACGTGATCGTGCTGGCGGTCAAACCGCAGGCGATGAAAGCCGTTTGCGAAGCCATTCGCCCAAGCCTCAAGCCGAATCAACTGGTGGTCTCGATTGCAGCCGGCATCACTTGCGCCAGCATGAACAACTGGCTTGGCGCCCAGCCTGTCGTGCGCTGCATGCCCAATACCCCGGCGCTGCTGCGCCAGGGCGTGAGCGGCTTGTACGCCACCAACGAGGTGAGCACCGAACAACGCCAGCAAGCTGAAGAGCTGCTGTCGGCGGTTGGCATTGCCTTGTGGCTGAACGAAGAACAGCAACTGGATGCAGTCACTGCCGTTTCCGGATCGGGCCCTGCGTACTTCTTCCTGCTAATCGAAGCCATGACCGCCGCGGGCGTGAAGCTCGGTCTGCCAGCGGACATCGCCGCCCAACTGACCGTGCAAACCGCGTTGGGCGCAGCACACATGGCGGCCGCCAGTGATGTCGACGCGGCTGAACTGCGTCGTCGCGTAACGTCGCCGGCGGGCACCACCGAAGCGGCGATCAAGTCGTTCCAGGCCGGTGGTTTCGAAGCCCTGGTAGAACAAGCACTCGGCGCCGCTGCGCACCGCTCGGCCGAGATGGCTGAGCAACTTGGCCGCTAATCAGCTCTTACAAAGGAATCAATGATGCTCGGACTCAATGACGCTGCCATTTTTATCATTAAAACCCTTGGCAGCCTGTACCTGCTGATCGTACTGATGCGCTTCATCCTGCAACTGGTCCGGGCGAATTTTTACAACCCGCTTTGCCAGTTCATCGTGAAAGCCACTCAACCGCTGCTCAAACCTCTGCGCCGGGTCATCCCAAGCATGTTCGGGCTGGATATGTCGTCGCTGGTACTGGCGTTGATCGTGCAGATGCTGCTGATTGCGGTCATCCTGCTGTTCAAAGGCTTCATGGTCGACTGGCTATTTTTGGTGCCTTGGGCCCTGATCGCCATCTTCTCGCTGTTTTTGAACATTCTGTTCTACGCGATGATCATCAGTGTGATTCTGTCCTGGGTCGCCCCAGGGAGCCACAATCCGGGCGCAGAGCTGGTCGCGCAGATTACTGAACCGGTACTCGCCCCGTTCCGCCGGATCATTCCGAACCTGGGTGGCCTCGACATTTCGCCGATCTTCGCGTTTATCGCGATCCAGCTGCTGCAAAGCTGGCTGATCCCACGCCTTGCGTACTACGCCCTGATGCCCAACGGGCTGCTCGGGCTGATCTGACCCGGTGAGCTACTTTCGCTGGGACGGTGATGACCTGATTCTGGAATGTCACCTGCAACCTGCGGCCCGCAGCGATGATTTCTGCGGGCTGCATGGCGATCGCCTGAAGATCCGCCTGACCGCACCGCCCGTTGAAGGCAAGGCCAATGCGTACCTGATGGCGTTTCTGGCCAAGGCATTCGGGGTTTCCAAGAGTCAGGTGAGTTTGATCAGCGGAGAGCTGAACCGGCAGAAGCGGGTGCGGATCTGTTCGCCGAAGAAGCTGCCGGATTTGCCGGATCTGGTGCGCCCGGCCTGACCTCAATGTGGCGAGGGAGCTTGCTCCCGCTGGGCTGCGAAGCGGCCCCAGACCAGTCGCTGCAAGATCCCTGACAGACCCGGGCATCCGCTTTCAGGGCCGCTTCGCGCCCCAACGGGAGCAAGCTCCCTCGCCACAGGTACATCGGAAAAAAATCAGGCCCGGCCTTTGCTTGCCGCTAACCCCACCGGTCTTTAGACTTACGCCTCATTTCAATGAGAGCAGGGTCGATGCCAGCTGCCTTCCCCCCCGATTCTGTTGGTCTGGTGACGCCGCAACTGGCGCACTTCAGTGACCCCCTGGCCTTGGCCTGCGGCCGTTCGCTGCCCGCTTATGACCTGATCTACGAAACCTACGGCACGCTGAACGCTACGGCGAGCAATGCCGTGCTGATCTGCCACGCCTTGTCCGGTCACCATCACGCTGCCGGCTTCCACAGCCCCGACGACCGCAAACCCGGTTGGTGGGACAGCTGCATCGGCCCCGGCAAGCCGATCGACACCAACAAGTTCTTCGTGGTCAGCCTGAATAATCTCGGCGGCTGCAACGGTTCCACCGGCCCCAGCAGCATCAATCCGGAAACCGGCAAGCCATTCGGCGCCGACTTCCCGGTACTGACCGTGGAAGACTGGGTGCACAGCCAGGCGCGTCTCGCCGACCTGCTCGGCATCCGTCAATGGGCAGCGGTGATCGGCGGCAGCCTCGGCGGCATGCAGGCCTTGCAGTGGACCATCACTTACCCGGACCGCGTGCGGCACTGCCTGGCCATCGCCTCGGCACCGAAACTGTCGGCGCAGAACATCGCATTCAACGAAGTCGCACGCCAGGCGATCCTCACCGACCCGGAGTTCCACGGCGGCTCGTTCCAGGAAGCGGGCGTGATCCCCAAGCGCGGACTGATGCTGGCGCGGATGGTCGGGCACATCACGTACCTGTCCGACGACTCCATGGGCGAGAAATTCGGTCGCGGCCTGAAGAGCGAAAAGCTCAACTACGACTTCCACAGCGTCGAGTTCCAGGTCGAAAGCTACCTGCGGTATCAGGGCGAGGAGTTTTCCGGACGTTTCGACGCCAACACCTACCTGCTGATGACCAAGGCGCTGGACTACTTCGACCCGGCGGCAAACTTCGACGATGACCTGGCGAAAACCTTCGCCAATGCCCAGGCCAGGTTCTGCGTGATGTCCTTCACCACCGACTGGCGCTTCTCCCCTGCCCGCTCGCGGGAACTGGTGGACGCGCTGATGGCGGCCAGGAAAGACGTCTGCTACCTGGAGATCGACGCTCCGCAAGGCCACGATGCCTTCCTGATTCCGATCCCGCGTTATTTGCAGGCCTTCAGCAATTACATGAACCGTATAGCGCTTTGAGGAAGACATGAGAGCCGATCTGGAAATCATCCAGGAATGGATCCCCGCCGGCAGCCGCGTGCTCGACCTCGGTTGCGGTGACGGCGAGCTGCTGACCTGGCTGCGCGACCACAAACAGGTCACCGGCTATGGCCTGGAAAACGACCCGGACAACATTGCCGAGTGCGTGGCCAAGGGCATCAACGTCATCGAGCAGGACCTGGACAAGGGCCTGGGCAACTTCGCCAGCAACAGCTTCGACATCGTGGTCATGACCCAGGCCCTGCAAGCTGTGCACTACCCGGACAAGATCCTCGACGAAATGCTGCGGGTCGGTCGCCAGTGCATCATCACCTTCCCCAACTTCGGTCACTGGCGCTGCCGCTGGTACCTGGCGAGCAAGGGCCGGATGCCGGTTTCCGATTTTCTGCCGTACACCTGGTACAACACGCCGAACATCCACTTCTGCACTTTCGAAGACTTTGAAGCGCTGTGTCGCGAACGTGAAGCCAGGGTCATTGATCGACTTGCCGTGGATCAACAGCATCGACACGGGTGGGCCAGTAAGCTATGGCCTAATCTGTTAGGTGAGATCGGTATCTATCGCGTCAGCAGCCCCGGTCTGCCGGACCACAAGGTCGCGGTCTGAATCACGACACTTCGAGGAGAACGATCATGGGTCGTCTAGCGCTGTTTTTACTTACTGCCTGCCTGAGCATTACCACCATGGCCGCCGATGTCATCAAGGGCGAGCGCAAGGAAACCTTTGGCGATGTGACGGTGCACTACAACACCTTCAACTCCACCTTCCTGACGCCGGAGATCGCCAAAGCGGCCGAGCTGACCCGCAGCAAGAATCAGGGCGTGATCAACGTCTCGATACTGAAGGAAGGCAAACCACAGACGGCTCAGGTCAGCGGCACGGTCAAAGACCTGACCAGCCAAAGCATCCCGCTGAAGTTCAAACAGATCACTGAAACAGGCGCGGTATACTACATCGCCCAGTTCCCGGTGGATCAGCAGGAAATCCGCACCTTCGACATCAAGGTGCAGACCGGCGACAAAACCAACACCATCAGTTTCCAACAAGAGCTTTTCCCTGGCCAATGATGAATTTCACGCAACTCGTACTGGCCAGCCATAACGCCGGCAAACTCAAGGAACTCCAGGCCATGCTCGGCGAATCGGTGCACTTGCGCTCGATCGGCGAGTTCAGCAGCGTCGAACCTGAAGAAACCGGCCTGTCGTTCGTCGAGAACGCCATTCTCAAGGCCCGCAACGCCTCGCGCATTTCCGGTCTGCCGGCCTTGGCCGACGATTCGGGGCTGGCAGTGGATTTCCTTGGCGGTGCGCCGGGCATCTATTCGGCCCGCTACGCTGACGGTAAAGGCGATGCGGCGAACAACGCCAAACTGCTCGACGTCTTGAAAGACGTGCCCGAAGCCGAGCGCGGTGCGCAGTTCGTCTGTGTGCTGGCGCTGGTGCGTCATGCCGACGATCCGTTGCCGATCCTCTGCGAAGGCCTGTGGCACGGGCGCATCCTGACCCAGGCCAGCGGTGAGCATGGTTTTGGCTACGATCCGCTGTTCTGGGTGCCCGAGCGCGAATGCTCCAGCGCCCAACTGAGCCCGAGCGACAAGAACCTCATCAGCCACCGCGCCCGTGCAATGGATCTGCTGCGCCAGCGTCTGGGCCTGAAATGACCCATGACTCGTCCGCGTCGCCGCTGATCTTCGGCGGCGCCGCACAATCGCCTCGAGCGGCCCTGCCCGTGTTGCCGCCCCTGGCGTTGTACATCCACATCCCGTGGTGTGTACGCAAATGCCCTTATTGCGACTTCAACTCCCACACCGCCAGCCCCGTGCTGCCGGAAGAAGAATATGTCGACGCCCTGCTGGCCGACCTCGATCAAGACCTGCATGCGGTCTATGGTCGCGAGCTGAGTTCGATCTTCTTCGGTGGCGGTACGCCGAGCCTGTTCAGCGCCGAGGCTCTGGGCCGTTTGCTCAAGGGCGTCGAGCAACGAATTCCGTTTGCCAGCGACATTGAAATCACCCTGGAAGCCAACCCGGGAACGTTCGAGCAGGAGAAATTCCGCGCCTACCGGGCACTGGGCATCAATCGCCTGTCGATCGGCATCCAGAGCTTTCAGGAAGAGAAACTCAAGGCCCTGGGGCGGATTCACAACGGCGATGAAGCCGTGCGTGCCGCCGGCATGGCCCGTCAGGCCGGCTTCGACAACTTCAATCTGGACCTGATGCACGGTTTGCCCGATCAGTCCCTGGACGATGCCCTGAACGACCTGCGCCAGGCCATTGCCCTGAAGCCGACGCACCTGTCCTGGTATCAACTGACGCTGGAACCGAACACGGTGTTCTGGAACCAGCCGCCGACGCTGCCGGAAGACGACACCCTGTGGGATATTCAGGAGGCCGGTCAGGCACTGTTGGCCGAACACGGTTACGCGCAATACGAAGTCTCGGCCTATGCCCAGCCCGGTCGTCCGGCACGGCATAACCTCAATTACTGGAGTTTCGGCGACTTCATCGGCATCGGCGCCGGCGCCCACGGCAAGCTCAGCCATCCGGACGGGCGCATCGTGCGCACCTGGAAGACCCGCCTGCCGAAGGACTATCTCAACCCAACCAAAAGCTTCCAGGCCGGCGAGAAAGCCCTGACCAACGAAGAACTGCCGTTCGAGTTCCTGATGAACGCCTTGCGCCTGACCGAGGGCGTCGAAGCGCGGTTGTATCCAGAGCGCACCGGGCTGCCCCTGGAAAGCCTCGCCGAAGGCCGTCGCGAGGCCGAACAAAGTGGCTTGTTGCAGGTCGAACCGTCACGTCTGGCGGCCACGCTGCGCGGACAACTCTTTCTCAATGACTTGCTGCAGAATTTTCTGACATAAGGAAATCGAATGGATCTGGTACTCGACCTGCTCGCCACCGTGTCCCGCTGGAGCCGTAGCAACCTGTCGGAAATCTCGCTGGCGCTGGTGGGCTGCTTGCTGGTGCTGTTTGGCGCCGACATCAAGGGCTGGGTCGACCAACGCCTGGGCAGCATCGCCGGCGCCTTGCGCGTCCCGCTGATGGCCCTGCTGTGCATGGTCGGCAGCGGCGTGGCGCTGATCTATGCGACGCCATGGATCATCAAAGGCCTGAGCCAGTTCAACAACTACAGCCTGGCACCGGTGTTGTTGGTGGTGTTGGTATTGATTGGCGTCGTAGCCGACCGCCGCTGAATTCAGCTACAACCGAAAACAACTGTGGGAGCGAGCTTGCTCGCGATGAGGCCATAACATTCAACATCTCAGTTGACTGTCAGGCCGCCATCGCGAGCAAGCTCGCTCCCACAGTTTTTACTGCGTCACGGTTTAGGACTGTTTTTCGAACTTCAAATCCCACACGCCATGCCCAAGACGTTCGCCGCGGCGTTCGAACTTGGTGATCGGGCGTTCGGTCGGGCGCGGGACGCATTTGCCGTCTTCGGCCAGGTTGCGATAACCCGGCGCGACGTTCATCACTTCCAGCATGTACTCGGCATATGGTTCCCAGTCGGTGGCCATGTGCAACACTCCGCCGACCTTCAACTTGCTGCGCACCAGCTCAGCGAACGACGCCTGAACGATACGACGCTTGTGGTGACGGCTCTTGTGCCACGGATCCGGGAAAAACAGCATCAAGCGATCGAGGCTGTTGTCGGCAATGCAACGGTTGAGCACTTCGATCGCATCGCAATCGTAGACGCGCAGGTTGGTCAGGCCCTGAGTCAGCACGCCATTGAGCAGCGCACCGACACCCGGACGGTGAACCTCAACGCCAATGAAATCCTGCTCCGGCGAGGCTGCGGCCATTTCCAGCAGCGAATGGCCCATGCCGAAACCGATTTCCAGCGAGCGCGGTGCCGAACGACCGAACACCTGATCGAAGTCCACCGGCGCATCGGCCAGAGGCAACACGAACAGCGGCGTGCCCTGCTCCAGACCTTTTTGCTGGCCTTCGGTCATGCGCCCGGCGCGCATCACGAAACTCTTGATGCGGCGGTGTTGGCGCTCTTCGCCTTCTTCCGGCTGGATAGGCGTTTCGTTTGATTCAGTCATCAATGGCTCTTACTTGATCAGACCATCCAGCGGCGAGGAGGCGCTGGCATAGAGTTTTTTCGGCATGCGGCCGGCGAGGTAGGCCAAGCGACCTGCCACGATGGCGTGTTTCATGGCTTCAGCCATCATGATCGGCTGCTGGGCATGGGCGATGGCCGAGTTCATCAGCACCGCTTCGCAACCCAGCTCCATGGCGATGGTGGCGTCGGAGGCGGTACCGACACCGGCATCCACCAACACCGGGATCTTGGCTTCTTCGAGGATGATCTGCAGGTTGTACGGGTTGCAGATCCCCAGGCCCGTGCCGATCAAACCGGCCAGCGGCATGACCGCGATGCAGCCGATTTCCGCCAGTTGACGGGCAATGATCGGGTCATCGCTGGTGTACACCATCACGTCGAAACCTTCCTTGACCAGCACTTCGGCGGCCTTGAGGGTTTCGATCACGTTGGGGAACAGGGTTTTCTGGTCTGCCAGCACTTCCAGCTTCACCAGGTTGTGGCCGCCGAGCAGCTCACGGGCCAGGCGGCAGGTGCGCACAGCCTCGGTAGCGTCGAAGCAGCCGGCGGTGTTAGGCAGGAAGGTGTAGCGTTCCGGCGACAGGACTTCGAGCAGGTTCGGTTCGCCCGGGTTCTGGCCGAGGTTGGTGCGGCGCACGGCGAAGGTGACGATCTCGGCGCCGGAGGCTTCGATGGCCAGGCGGGTTTCTTCCATGTCGCGGTACTTGCCGGTGCCTACCAGCAAACGCGACTGGTAAGTACGACCGGCCAGGACGAAGGGCTTGTCGCTACGAACGATGCTCATGGGAAATCCTCTGTAGGGGTGAGGTTCTTGCAGAATAATTCTGTGGCCGCTCGGGCCGGGCGACTAGCCGCCGCCGATGGCGTGCACCACTTCGACCGAATCACCGTCGTTCAATGTGGTTTCTGCGTGCTGGCTGCGCGGGACGATATCCAGATTGAGTTCGACCGCCACCCGGCGTCCGGTCAGTTCCAGACGGGTCAGCAGGGCCGCAACGGTTTCACCGTCGGGCAGTTCAAGGGATTCGCCGTTCAATTGAATGCGCATACCGAATGCCGCCATCATTTTTAGGGGCTGGCATTCTAGCCCGATCAGTCAGGCCGACCCAAGCCATTCGTCACGAAATGGACCGCGTGGTCAGCTCAACCGCCAGGCGGCAAGTCCCAGGCAAACCCAGCCGACCAGGAACGCCAGGCCACCGAAGGGCGTAACGATCCCGAGCTTGCTGATGCCCGTTATCGTCAGCAGGTACAGGCTGCCGGAAAACAACAGAATGCCGATAGCAAATGATGCGCCGGCCCAAGTCATCAGTCGACCGGGCATTTGCGTGGCAAGCAGCGCTACACCCAGCAGCGCCAGGGTGTGCACCAATTGATAGGTGACGCCCGTATGGAAAATCGCCAGGTACTCGGCGCTCAGGCGGCTTTTCAGGCCATGGGCGGCGAATGCGCCCAAGGCAACACCGGTGAAGCCGAAAAAAGCAGCCAGCATCAGGAAGCCACGCAACATGAAGAACTCCAGTCAGACTCGATCAACAGGGTCTGTATAATGGCCGGCTCAACGGGTTCGGCCAAGCCATCTCTATGCTGCGTTTAATTTTCCGTCGTTTCACGAAGGCCCTGCTCTGGTTCGCGGGCGGCAGCGTATTGCTGGTGTTGCTGTTTCGGGTGGTGCCGCCACCGGGAACGGCGCTGATGGTCGAGCGCAAAGTCGAATCCTGGTTCGACGGCGAACCCATCGACGTGCAACGCACCTGGAAACCCTGGGATGAAATCTCCGATGACCTGAAGGTTGCGGTGATTGCTGGTGAAGATCAGAAGTTTCCCGAGCATTGGGGCTTTGATATCGGCGCGATTCAGGCGGCGTTTGCGCATAACGAGCGCGGTGGTTCGATTCGTGGCGCCAGCACCCTGAGCCAGCAAGTGTCGAAGAACTTGTTTCTGTGGTCTGGCCGCAGCTGGCTACGCAAAGGCCTGGAGGTCTGGTTTACCGGGCTGATCGAGGTGTTCTGGCCCAAGCAGCGGATTCTTGAGGTGTACCTCAACAGCGTCGAGTGGGATGAAGGCGTGTTCGGCGCCGAAGCGGCGGCCCGGCATCACTTTGGTGTGGGCGCTCGCTCGATATCCCGACAGCAGGCGAGTTTGCTGGCCGCGGTACTGCCGAACCCACGGGTGTGGAGCGCCAGCCATCCAACCTCTTACGTTGCAAGACGCGCCGGGTGGATTCGCCAGCAGATGAGTCAGTTGGGCGGGGACAGTTATCTGCTCGGCCTCAACGATTCGCGCCGGGCGCCTTGGTCTCAATAGTCGAACACTACTTTCTAAACACTGAAGATCCCTGTGGGAGCGGGCTTGCCCGCGAAGGCGTTGTGTCAGTCAACACAACAGTCACAGACACACCGCTATCGCGGGCAAGCCCGCTCCCACAGGGACCAAGGTGAAGTTGGAAATTCAACACACACAAAAACGCCCCGTTCAATAATGATCGGGGCGTTTTTTATTGCCGGTGCGCAGGTTATGCGGCGATCGACAACTTGAGCTTGTTCATCGCGCTCTTCTCGAGCTGACGAATACGCTCGGCCGACACGTTGTACTTCTGCGCCAGGTCGTGCAGCGTAGCTTTTTCTTCTGCCAGCCAGCGCTGGTAGAGGATGTCGCGGCTGCGGTCGTCCAGCACTTCAAGCGCTTCGTGCAGGTTGTGGTTCGAGTTGTCGCTCCAGTCAGCATCTTCCAGTTGACGGGCCGGATCGTACCGGTGGTCTTCCAGATAGTTGGCAGGCGACTGGAATGCACTGTCGTCGTCCGCTTCCGCAGCCGGGTCGAAAGCCATGTCATGGCCGGTCAGGCGACTTTCCATCTCGCGCACTTCCCGCGGCTCTACGCCGAGGCTTTCCGCCACGCGATGGACTTCCTCGTTGTTCAGCCAGGCCAGACGTTTCTTCTGGCTGCGCAGGTTGAAGAACAACTTGCGCTGAGCCTTGGTGGTCGCGACTTTCACGATCCGCCAGTTGCGCAGGATGAACTCGTGGATTTCCGCCTTGATCCAGTGCACCGCAAAGGACACCAGGCGTACACCCATTTCCGGGTTGAAACGCTTGACCGCTTTCATCAGGCCGACGTTGCCTTCCTGGATCAGGTCAGCCTGGGCCAGGCCGTAGCCGGAATAGCTACGGGCAATGTGTACGACAAAACGCAGGTGGGCGAGCACCATCTGCCGAGCCGCCCCCAAATCCTGCTCATAATAGAGACTCTCGGCCAGTTCACGCTCCTGCTCCGGCGTCAGCAATGGAATGCTGTTCACCGTGTGCACATAGGCCTCCAGGTTCGCACCCGGGACCAGAGCATATGCAGGCTGCAAAGAATTGGTCATACGAAAAAACCTCCGACTTACATAACTCGTGCAGTTCAGCACTGCGAAAATTGACCGGAAACCAAAAGGCAAGTTCCCATAAACGCTGAAAGGTCAATACGAGCAAAATGATATTACTTTGGCGCAAGCTCCCGCAGGTGGCGTGCGACTGCAATCCATGCACCGATATACCCCAACAGCACCGCGCCAAGCAAGAGCGATAGACCATCGGCAACTGGCACTCCGGCCAGCGCAAAATCACTGCCGTACAAACCGGCCAGTCCAACCACCGCGTCGTTCAGCCAGTTCAGGCCGAACGCCAATACACCCCAGGAAAGAATCCCCGCACCAAAGCCATAAAGCGCGCCCATATACAGAAAGGGCCTGCGCACATAGCTGTCAGTGCCGCCGACGAGTTTAATCACTTCTATCTCTGTGCGGCGGTTTTCAATATGAAGACGAATGGTATTGCCTATCACCAAAAGTAATGCAGAAACCAAAAGCACGGTCAGACCGAAGACAAAACGGTCGCCCAGCTTGAGGATGGCTGCCAGACGCTCGACCCAGACTAGATCAAGTTGCGCCTGTTGTACCTTCGGCAATTCGGAAAGTTTTTGTCTCAATGCTTCAAGCGCGGGCTTGTCGACCTCGTTCGGGGTCACCAAGACCACGCCCGGCAGCGGGTTTTCCGGGAGTTCCTTGAGCGCTTCGCCCAGCCCGGACTGCTGCTGGAACTCTTCCAGTGCCTGATCGCGACCCACGTATTCGGCCTCGGCCACGCCCGGCATGCCCTTGATCTGCTCACGCAACGACTCGCCCTGTTCGGGGCTGGCATCGAGTTGCAGGTACAGGGAAATCTGCGCCGCACGCTGCCAGGAACCGCCGAGACGCTCGACGTTACTTAGCAGAAGTGACAGGCCCATCGGCAAACTGAGGGCAACCGCCATCACCATGCAGGTAAAAAAGCTGCCGATCGGGTGTTTGCCCAAGCGGCGCAAGCTGTCCAGCAGACTGGCACGATGGCTTTCGACCCAGGCGCGGAACAGCGTAGAGAAATCCGGGCCATCGTCATCGTCGCGCTTTTTCTTCTGCTGCTGCGGTTGCGGATCGGCGGCCTTCGGGGCCACGCGCTCGGAAACCTTGGGGCTACGTGTTGCACTCATACGCCAGCCTCCCCGTCGCCGATCAATCGGCCACGCTGCAGGGTCAGCATGCGATGACGCATGCGGGCAATCAGTGCCAGGTCGTGACTGGCGATCAGCACACTGGTACCCAGACGGTTGATGTCTTCGAACACGCCCATGATTTCTGCCGCCAGACGCGGGTCGAGGTTACCGGTGGGTTCGTCCGCCAGCAGCAAGGCCGGACGGTGAACGATGGCGCGAGCAATGCCGACGCGCTGTTGCTGACCAGTGGACAGGTCGCCGGGGTAGAGATCGGTTTTGTCCGAGAGCGCCACGCGCTCCAGGGCCGAGTCCACGCGCTTGGCGACTTCGGCCTTGGACAGGCCAAGGATCTGCAGCGGCAACGCGACGTTGTTGAACACCGTGCGATCGAACAGCAACTGGTGATTCTGGAACACCACGCCGATTTGCCGGCGCAGGAATGGAATCTGCGCATTGCTGATGGTGCTCAGGTCTTGCCCTGCCAGCAGCAATTTACCGGTGGTCGGACGTTCCATGGCCAACAACAGCCGCAACAAGGTGCTTTTACCGGCGCCGGAATGGCCAGTGACAAACAAGAATTCGCCCCGACGGACTCGAAAGCTCAGCTCATGCAAGCCGACGTGACCATTCGGGTAGCGTTTACCGACCTGTTCGAAACGAATCATGAACGCTCCCGCTCGGCAAACAATGCCTGGACAAAGGGTTCTGCTTCAAAAGTACGCAAATCATCGATGCCTTCGCCGACGCCGATATAGCGAATCGGCAAGCCAAACTGCTTGGCCAGGGCGAAAATCACCCCACCCTTGGCGGTGCCATCGAGTTTGGTCAGCGCCAGGCCGGTCAGTTCGACGGTCTGGTTGAATTGCTTGGCCTGGTTGATGGCGTTCTGGCCGGTACCGGCGTCGAGCACCAACAGCACTTCGTGCGGCGCATCGGCGTCGAGCTTGCCGATCACCCGGCGAACCTTTTTCAGTTCTTCCATCAGGTTGTCTTTGGTGTGCAAACGACCGGCGGTGTCGGCGATCAGCACGTCAATCCCACGGGCCTTGGCGGCTTGCACGGCATCGAAGATGACCGAAGCCGAATCGGCGCCGGTGTGCTGGGCGATCACCGGAATCTTGTTGCGCTCGCCCCAGACCTGCAATTGCTCCACCGCTGCGGCGCGGAAGGTGTCACCGGCGGCGAGCATGACTTTCTTGCCTTCCAGTTGCAGCTTCTTCGCCAGTTTGCCGATGGTGGTGGTCTTGCCGGCGCCGTTGACGCCTACCACCAGAATCACGAATGGCTTGTTCTGGGAGGTGATTTTCAGTGGCTGTTCGACGGGTTTGAGCATCGCCGCCAGCTCGGCTTGCAAGGATTTGTACAACGCATCGGCATCGGCCAGTTCTTTGCGGGCGACTTTCTGGGTCAGGCGCTGAATGATCACCGAGGTCGCTTCGACGCCGACATCGGCGGTCAGCAGACGGGTTTCGATGTCTTCGAGCAACTCGTCATCGATGATTTTCTTGCCGAGGAACAGGCTGGCCATGCCCTCGCCAATGCTGGCGCTGGTCTTGGACAAGCCTTGTTTGAGACGGGCGAAGAAACCGGCCTTGGTCTCCTCGGTACGCACAGGCTCGACCGGAGTTTCAACGGGAGCAACGGGCGTGGTGGCGACAGGAGCGATAACCGGTGCAGGTGCAGGTGCAGGTGCAGGCGCTTGAACAATCGGAGCAACCGGAGCAGGAGCAACAAATACCGGCACTACAGGTTCTGGAACAACCGGTGCAGGCTCAGCCACGAACACAGGTTCAACGACCGGCTCAACCACTGGCGCCTGAACCGGCTCAGGAGCAAACGCGGTCGGGGCCGGAATCGGCGGCGTGATGTGAGCCGCTTGCTCATCTTCGACCAACGCCACCGGCTCTTCCGCCACCGGCAACGTCAGCCACGGCTCGGCGGCTGACGTCAGCGGCAACGGGGCCACGACTACGGTTTCAGGAACAGGAACAGGAACAGGCTCGACCGCGGATTGCAGCACCGGCTCGGCGATCGGCAGGGCAATCGGCGCGGGCACTTCTTCCATGACCGGCGCCGGTGTTGGCTCAGGAAGTGGTTGTGGCTGTTCGACAACGGGTTCCTGCGGCTTTTTGCGCAGCCATCCGAACAGGCTTTTTTTCTCGCCAGCCGCAGCTGGGGTCTTCTTGTCGTCGTTGGAACCAAACATGGAGGACGGCTATCTCACGGTAGCGACGCGCCAAAGGGCGCCTCGGCAATAAATAATTCGATGCAGAACAGACTGCGATTCATCCAGCTTGTTCACGCGCAACATTTTGTCGAGGTACCAACGGCACCTCAAAGGTTGATTAATACGAAGGACTGGAACGGCATCGTCGGCGAAAACGCAGAGTTTAGCTGACAAACTCAAAGCCCAAGCCGCAAACCCAAACAACCTACTGACCGATCAAAGGCCTGATAGGCGTGGCCGCCAGTAAAACGGATCAGTATCCTAGCACCTCCTCGCCCGCCTAGGCTAAGACCAAGCGGGCAGCCCCAAAGGTTTAAAAACGAATGAATGCTCTAGCCCGCCGCGCTGCAGGCCTGCTGTTCAGCACAGTTTGTCTGCCCCTCTCGGCCCTGGCTGCCGATCCACAACCCACCCACGAATTCACCCTCGACAATGGCCTGAAGGTCGTCGTGCGTGAAGACCATCGTGCGCCGGTCGTCGTTTCCCAGGTCTGGTACAAGGTCGGCTCAAGCTATGAGACCCCGGGCCAGACCGGGCTGTCCCACGCACTGGAACACATGATGTTCAAGGGCAGCGAGAAAGTCGGCCCTGGCGAAGCGTCGCTGATCCTGCGCGACCTCGGTGCCGAAGAGAACGCCTTCACCAGCGACGACTTCACCGCGTATTACCAAGTGCTGGCCCGTGATCGTCTGGGCGTGGCCTTCGAGCTGGAAGCCGACCGCATGGCCAACCTGCGCCTGCCGGCCGACGAGTTCACCCGCGAGATCGAGGTGATCAAGGAAGAACGTCGCCTGCGCACCGACGACAAGCCGATGTCCAAGGCCTACGAGCGCTTCATGGCGATGGCCTACCCCGCCAGCGGTTATCACACGCCGACCATCGGCTGGATGGCGGACCTCGACCGCATGAAGGTCGAAGAACTGCGCCACTGGTATCAATCCTGGTACGTGCCGAACAACGCTACCCTGGTAGTGGTCGGTGACGTGACCCCGGATGAAGTCAAAGCCCTGGCCCAGCGTTACTTCGGCCCGATCGCCAAGCGCGACGTGCCACCCGCGAAAATCCCGCTGGAACTGGCCGAGCCCGGCGAACGGAAGATCACCCTGCATGTGCAGACCCAATTGCCGAGCCTGATGCTGGCTTTCAACGTGCCGAGCATCGCCACCGCCGAAGACAAGCGTTCGGTGAACGCTCTGCGCCTGATCTCCGCACTGCTCGACGGCGGCTACAGCGGCCGGATCCCGACGCAACTGGAACGCGGCGAAGAACTGGTGTCCGGCGGTTCGTCGAGCTACGACGCCTACACCCGTGGCGACAGCCTGTTCACTTTGTCGGCCACGCCGAACACCCAGAAGAAGAAAACCATGGCCCAGGCGGAAGCCGGCCTGTGGAAACTGCTCGAACAGCTGAAAACCACCGCGCCGTCCACCGAAGAGCTGGAGCGCGTGCGAGCGCAGGTCATTGCCGGTCTGGTCTACGAGCGCGACTCGATCACCAGCCAGGCCACCGCCATCGGCCAACTGGAAACCGTCGGGCTGTCCTGGAAACTGATGGACACCGAACTCGCCGACCTGGAAAGCGTGACCCCGCAAGACATCCAGAAGGCCGCCAAGCTGTATTTCACCCGCGCACGTCTCAGCGTCGCCCATGTACTGCCAGAGGAGACGACTCATGAGTGAGCGTAAAAAACCGCGCCTGGCCCTGATCGGCCTGATCGTCATTGCACTGCTCGGGTCTGCCGCCTTCTATTTGTCCAAGTCTGACGAAACCAGCGCCAGCGAAGCCCTCGACAAAGCCAAGGCAAGCCAGAAACTGCAATCGCTGGCCGAACTCGACGGCAAGGCCCCAAGCCATCGCTCTCTGAACGTGCAGACCTGGAACACCGCCGAAGGCGCCAAGGTGTTGTTCGTCGAAGCCCGTGAGCTGCCGATGTTCGATATGCGCCTGATCTTCGCCGCCGGCAGCAGCCAGGACGGCGATGCATCTGGCCTGGCACTGTTGACCAACGCCATGCTCAACGAAGGTGTGGCGGGCAAAGACGTCGGCGCTATCGCCCAAGGCTTCGAAGGCCTGGGGGCCGATTTCGGTAACGGCGCCTATAAAGACATGGCGATTGCCTCGCTGCGCAGTCTCAGTGCCGCGGACAAACGCGAGCCTGCCTTGAAGCTGTTCGCTGAAGTCGTCGGCAAACCGACCTTCCCCGCCGACTCGTTTGCCCGCATCAAGAACCAGATGCTGGCCGGCTTCGAATACCAGAAACAGAACCCCGGCAAACTCGCCAGCCTGGAGCTGATGAACCGCTTGTATGGCGATCATCCATACGCGCATTCCAGCGATGGCACGGCGAAAAGCATTCCGCCGATCACCTTGGCGCAATTGCGGGCCTTCCATCAGAAAGCCTACGCGGCTGGCAACGTGGTCATTGCGCTGGTGGGCGATTTGTCGCGCGCCGAGGCCGAGGCGGTTGCCGCACAAGTGTCCGCCGATCTGCCCAAAGGGCCGGCCCTGGCGAAAATCGAACAACCGACCGACCCCAAGTCCAGCATCGGCCACATCGAGTTTCCGTCCAAGCAGACCAACCTGATGATCGCGCAACTGGGCATCGACCGTGACGATCCGGATTACGCAGCGTTGTCGCTGGGCAATCAGATCCTTGGCGGCGGTGGCTTCGGCACCCGGTTGATGAGCGAAGTGCGCGAGAAGCGTGGCCTGGCTTACGGCGTGTATTCGGGTTTCAGCCCGATGCAGGTTCGCGGCCCGTTCATGATCAACCTGCAAACCCGCGCCGAGATGAGCGAAGGCACGCTGAAACTGGTGCAGGACGTGCTCGCCGACTACCTTAAAACCGGCCCCACCGAGAAAGAGCTCGACGATGCCAAGCGTGAACTGGCCGGCAGCTTTCCGCTGTCCACCGCCAGCAACGCCGATATCGTCGGGCAACTCGGCGCCATGGGTTTTTACAACTTGCCGCTGAGCTACCTGGAAGACTTCATGCAGCAGTCCCAGAGCCTGACCGTCGAGCAAGTCAAAGCCGCATTGAACAAACACCTGAGCACGGACAAACTGGTCATCGTCAGCGCTGGCCCGACCGTGCCACAAAAGCCGTTGCCGGCCCCTACTGATAAACCTGCCGAGCAACCGCTCGGGGTTCCGGAGCATTAATGGCCCGTCCAAAAAAACCTGTTCACAACGTGCATAACGGTGTGAATCAATTGCGCATCATCGGCGGCGAATGGGGCAGCCGAAAGCTGAGCTTCCCCGATGCGCCAGGCTTGCGCCCAACACCGGACCGAGTCCGTGAAACCCTGTTCAACTGGCTCGCGCCTTATGTCGCCGGGGCCAAGGTGCTCGACCCCTTTGCCGGTAGCGGCGCATTGTTTCTCGAGGCTTTGTCCCGTGGTGCAGCAATGGGCCAGGCGCTGGATGCCAGCAACATTGCAGTCGCGAGCATCAAGGAACATCTGGGCACCCTGCGCTGCACCACCGGCCAGGTACAGACTGCCGACGCCTTGCGCTATCTGGAAACCCAACCGGCAACGGCATTCGATCTGGTGTTTCTCGACCCGCCGTTTAATCAGAATCTGTTGCCGGCCGTTTGCACGTTACTCGAAGAGCGTCATTGGCTGAGTGACGATGCGTGGGTCTACACTGAAAGCGAAACGGCACCGTCGATGTTGGGTTTGCCAGAAAATTGGCGCCTGCATCGGGAGCAAAAATCCGGACGGGTGTATTACGCGTTGTGGCAACGTATGGCAGGGATCGCCGGTTAGTCCGGCCTGTAAAAACGGTGCGAAGCTCAGTCAGTTAACGCTGCGGGTAAGCACCGCTGCATCGAGAGCAATCGTGTCCCATCTGCCAGAACGCTTCACCCCCGCCTTCACGCCCGCCTACGGCTTGGGCAATCCGCACTTACAAACCCTGTGGGGACCGCTATGGCGCAAAACCACGCATATCAACCGCGAGCGCGAACGTTTGTGGCTCGAAGACGGCGACTTTCTTGACCTGGACTGGCACGCCCCCCATAGCGCGAATGCGCCACTGGTGCTGGTGTTGCACGGCCTGACCGGCTCATCGAATTCGCCTTATGTGGCCGGGATGCAAAAGGCGCTGGGCGCCCAGGGTTGGGCCAGCGTCGCGCTGAACTGGCGAGGCTGCTCCGGCGAGCCCAATCTGTTGCCACGCAGTTACCATTCCGGGGCCAGTGAAGACCTGGCGGAAACCATCAAACACCTGCGAAACCAACGCCCCCTTGCACCGCTGTATGCGGTCGGTTATTCCATGGGCGGTAACGTGTTGCTCAAACATCTGGGCGAAACCGGCAGCAACAGCGGTGTGCTAGGCGCCGTTGCAGTGTCGGTGCCGTTTCGCCTCGATCACTGCGCCGATCGTATCAGCCAGGGGTTTTCCAAATTCTATCAAGCGCATTTCATGCGAGAGATGGTCGCCTACATCAAGAACAAGCAGCGCAGGTTCCAGCATGAAGGGCATCAGGATGGCCTGGCGGCATTGGAGGCGCTGGGCTCACTGGAGAATATGCGCACCTTCTGGGATTTCGATGGCCGGGTGACCGCACCGCTGAATGGTTTCGCCGATGCCGCGGATTATTATCGCCGCGCGTCGAGTCGTTATTTCCTCGGAGAGATTCGCACACCGACCCTGATTATCCAGGCGGCCGATGACCCGTTTGTCTTTCCTCATAGCCTGCCGCAAGCCGACGAGTTGTCTGCCTGCACGCAATTCGAGTTGCAGGCCAAGGGCGGACATGTCGGCTTCGTCGAGGGCTCGTTCCGGCAACCGGGTTATTACCTGGAACGGCGCATTCCCCAATGGCTGGCCACCACAGGGCGCAAGTAACCCATGGATTCCGATCAGGGTGAGTCGATTCACTTCTGGCAAACGGCGCCGTTGGCCGGGGTCGAGTTGTTGTCCGCGCGCTACATCGAACACCGCTTCGCCCCCCACGTGCATGACGGCTATGTGATCGGGATGATCATGGCCGGCGCCCAACGTTATCGCTATCGAGGTGCCGAGCATCTGGCGGGCAGCGGCACGCTGGTGCTGATCAATCCGGATGAACTTCACACCGGCCACAAAGGTACGCAAGACGGTTGGTTGTACCGGGCGTTTTATCCCGACAGCGGGCAGATTCTTTCACTGCTGGACGAGCTCGAACTGCCGACCGATATCTTGCCGGCGTTTGGCGCCACGTTGTATCGCGATCCGGATCTGGTGAAGGGATTCTGCCAACTGCATTGTTTGCTGGAGAGTCCGTCCACGGCGCTGCAGCAGCAAACGGTCTGGCGGGAAATGATGCTGTCGCTGTTACAACGTCACGCAGCCGTTCCGATCGCCAGCAAACCCGGCAAGGAACACCGGGCGGTGGCCCTGGCCAAGGAACTGCTGCAATCACGCTTGGCGGCGCCGCCCTCGCTGGAAGAACTGGCGGCGACGGTGAACCTGTCGCCCTTCCACTTCGCCCGAGTATTCCGCAGAGCCACCGGCATGCCGCCACACACCTGGTTGATGCAGCAACGCATCGCTCGGGCACGGTCACTGTTGCAGGGCGGCTGCCTGCCGCTGGAGGTCGCGACGCAGCTGGGTTTTGCCGATCAAAGCCATCTGAGCCGGCAATTCAAACAGGTTTACGGCGTAGGACCGGGGGCGTATCGCAGTGCGCGGCAGCTACCCGGTTATGGATGACGAAGATCCAAATGTGGGAGCAGGCTTGCTCGCTCCCACAATGGATTGGGGATTACTCGCCCTTGGCGACGCCTCGCGCAGGATCGTTGATCCACTCGCTCCACGACCCGGCATACAACGCCCCCAACGGATAACCCGCCAGGCACAGGGCGAACAGGTTGTGGCAGGCGGTCACACCGGAACCGCAATACGCGACCAACTCCGTCGGTGAACGATCACCGAGCTTCGCGGCAAACCGCTGCTTGAGCTGTTCGGCCGGCAGGAACCGTCCGTCGCTGCCCAGGTTATCGGTGAACGCGGCACATTGTGCACCGGGGATGTGCCCGGCAACCGGATCGATCGGTTCCACTTCGCCCTTGAAGCGCGGCAAGCCACGGGCGTCGAGCAAGGTCAGCGCAGGCTGGGCGAGACGTTGCTGGAGTTGTTCGGCGCTGAGCACCAACGAAGCATCCGGCGTCCCGGTGAAGGTGCCACGGGTAACCGACGGCGGATCAAGACTCAGGGGTAATCCGGCGGCGTGCCAGGCTTTCAGCCCGCCATCGAGAATAAACACACCATCGCGCTTGCCCAGCCACGCGAGCAACCACCAGGCCCGCGCCGCGTAGGCACCGGGACCGTCATCGTACAAAACCACTTCGCTGTCGGCGTTGATGCCCCAGGCTTGAAAGCGTTCGATCAAGTCGGCGGGGTCAGGCAATGGATGACGCCCGGTAACCCCCTTGACCACTGCACCGCTCAAATCACGCTCCAGGTCGGCAAAGCTCGATCCGGCAATATGCCCTTCGGCGTAGCTGCGCTGACCGTAATCAGGGTCTTCGAGGGCAAAACGACAATCCAGAATCACCAGCCCCGGCGCCTCCTTTTTCAGGTCCAACGCTTGCGGGCTGATCAGTTGCGCAATGGGCATAACGGGCTCCTGTGATGTTGTCTGTCTGGAATCCTACTGCACTCTTTATCCCACTTCTTCCAGCGCCTGGGCCAGCGGCACATAAAACTCTTCGAACAGTGCATTCACCGCATCGTGAGCTTGATCCGTGACGAATCCGGCCTCCAGCACCAGCACCTGATACACGCCCCGTTTGATGGCCTGTTCGCTCAGATGGTTGGAGTTTTCCCGCGTGGTGCACAGAAAACGCACCCACGAGGTGAGGATGATCCAGGCATTGAGGGTCAGGGATTCGATCTGAACCTTGTCCATGCACAGAATGCCGGCCTCGACGAAGCCCGCGTAGATGTGCGTGCCCTGGATCAGGCAGCGCTGGGAAAAGCGCCGGTAACGGGCGGCCAGCTCGGGATCGCTGTCGAGCAAATGCTCGAGGTCGCGATGCAGGAAGCGGTATTGCCACATGGCTGCGAGCAATTCCTTGAGGTAGAAGCGCTTGTCTTCGACCGTCGCAGCGCGCCCCTGGGGCGGGCGCAGGAAGCTGTCCACCAGGTTTTCGTACTCACTGAACAACACGGCGATGATCGCCTGCTTGTTGGGGAAGTGGTAGTACAGGTTGCCCGGGGAAATCTCCATGTGGGCAGCAATGTGGTTGGTGCTGATGCTGCGCTCACCCTGCTGATTGAACAACTCCAGGCTGTTCTGCACGATGCGCTCGCTGGTTTTGATCCGAGGGGCCATGGCTTGAGCTTTAATTCAGAGTGCGATGAGGGGCATCTTACGACCTATCCACGCATGGATAAAACAAAGCCGTACCAGAGTGTCATTTGACATTCTAGAGCATAGACTCTAAAAAGTTCCTCATTACAATAAATCCGGAGCCGACCATGCCTGCTGACATCGCCTACCTGAAGAACCTGCAGCAGCCTCTGGACGAACTCCAAGCCCTGTTCGATGCTCAACGCGCAGCGTATGCAGCCAACCCGATGCCACCCGCGGCTCAGCGCCAGCAATGGCTAAAGGCGTTGAAGGACCTGCTGAGCAATGAGCGTCAGGCCCTGATCGACGCCATCAGCCAGGACTTCAGCCACCGCAGCGCCGATGAAACCCTGCTCGCCGAACTGATGCCCAGCCTGCACGGCATTCACTACGCCAGCCGGCACCTCAAAGGCTGGATGAAAACCTCGCGACGCAAAGTCGGCCTCGCCTTTCAACCAGCATCGGCCAAAGTGGTTTACCAACCGTTGGGCGTGGTCGGCGTGATCGTGCCGTGGAACTACCCGCTTTACCTGGCCATTGGGCCGCTGGTGGGTGCGTTGTCGGCGGGCAATCGGGTGATGCTCAAACTCAGCGAATCGACCCCTGCCACCGGTTTGCTGCTCAAGGAATTGCTGGGGCGAGTTTTTCCTCAGGACCTGGTCTGCGTGGTACTGGGCGAGGCCGATATCGGTGTGGCGTTCTCGCGGCTGCGTTTTGATCATTTATTGTTCACCGGCGCCACCAGCATCGGCAAACACGTGATGCGCGCGGCGGCCGAGAATCTGACGCCGGTGACCCTCGAACTGGGCGGCAAGTCCCCGGCCATCGTTTCCCGCGATGTGCCGCTCAAGGACGCCGCCGAACGCATCGCTTTCGGCAAGACCCTCAACGCCGGGCAAACCTGTGTCGCCCCGGACTACGTGCTGGTGCCGGAAGACCGCGTCGGCTCTTTCGTCGAAGCCTATCGTCAGGCGGTTCGCGGGTTTTATCCGACGCTGGCCGACAACCCGGACTACACCGCCATTATCAACGACCGGCAGCTGGCGCGGCTCAACGGCTACCTCAGCGATGCCACCAGCAAGGGCGCGTTGCTGATTCCGCTGTTCGATCAGGGCCAGGGGCGGCGCATGAGTCATAGCCTGCTGCTCAACGTCAGCGACGACATGACGGTGATGCAGGACGAAATCTTCGGACCGCTGCTGCCGATCGTGCCGTACAAGGATCTCGATGAAGCGTTTGCCTACATCAACCAACGCCCTCGCCCGCTGGCGCTGTATTACTTCGGCTACGACAAGCGCGAGCAAAACCGCGTCCTCCACGAAACCCATTCCGGTGGCGTTTGCCTCAATGACACCTTGCTGCACGTTGCTCAGGACGACATGCCGTTCGGCGGCATCGGTGCCTCAGGCATGGGCCACTACCACGGCCACGAAGGTTTCCTGACCTTCAGCAAGGCCAAAGGCGTGCTGATCAAACAGCGCTTCAATGCGGCGAAGTTGATCTATCCGCCCTACGGCAAATCCATTCAGAAACTGATCCAGAAGCTGTTTATCCGCTAACGATCATCACCGCCGGGTAATAACAATAATGAGCCCAAGCCTGTCCGACACACCCGCGCTGTCACGGCGCGGCCTGCTTAAACTCAGCCTCGGCGCCAGCGCCTTTCTGGCCACGGCTGGATTGGGCGCGAGCCTCAGCGGCTGCTCGTCGAGCAACCCGGCCAGCGGTTTCGCGATTCTGCGTAGCGGCGACCTGCTGTTTCTGCGGGCAGTGATCCCGGTGATGCTCGACGGTGCCGTGGCCGTCGAAAAAATTCCGGCCGCCGTCGCCGAGACTCTGCACTGCCTGGATAACGGCCTGAATCACCTGTCGCCGGAAATGCTCAAGCTGACCCGGCAATTGTTCGATGTGTTGGGGATGAGCATTACTCGCGGCCCATTGACCGGAATCTGGGGCAGTTGGGAAAACGCCAGCAGCGAACAGATCCGGCACTTTCTCGACCGCTGGGAAAACAGCTCGTTGAGCCTGCTGCGCATGGGCCATAGCTCGTTGCTGCAAATGGTGATGATGGCGTGGTACAGCCGGGCAGAGTCGTGGGCGCATTGCGGGTATCCCGGGCCGCCCACGGTTTGAGACCGAGTCGACCCTATCGCGGGCAAGCCACGCTCCCGCAGGTTTTGAGATGGAGCACCCTTTTGTGAACGACTCAAACCCTGTGGGAGCGTGGCTTGCCCGCGAAGACGTCAGCCGCCACACCACTGCATCCAAAACATAACAACAAGAGCCCCCCAAACATGCCCGTACCCGATCCGTTCCGCGAAGGCCTGGCCCGTGGCTGGAAAACCTACAACGGCGCCCAACTGACCCAGGACCTGACCCTCGAAGCCGACGTGGCGATCATCGGCAGCGGTGCCGGCGGCGGGACCACCGCCGAAATCCTCAGCGCCGCCGGCTACAAGGTGCTGCTGATCGAAGAAGGCCCGCTCAAGACCAGCAGCGACTTCAAGATGCTCGAAGACCAGGCCTACACCAGCCTCTATCAAGAAGGCATCGGGCGCATGAGCAAGGACGGCGCGATCACCATCCTCCAGGGTCGGGCGGTAGGCGGCACTACGCTGATCAACTGGACCTCGAGTTTTCGCACCCCGGACCCGACGCTGGAACACTGGGCCAAAGAGCACGACGTCATAGGCCACACATCGGCCGAGATGGCGCCCTGGTTCGAGAAAATGGAACAACGCCTGGGTGTCGCCCCGTGGCTGGTGCCGCCCAACGCCAACAACGACGTCATCCGCAAAGGCTGCGAAAAACTCGGCTACGCCTGGCATGTGATTCCGCGCAACGTGCGCGGCTGCTGGAACATCGGCTACTGCGGCATGGGTTGCCCGACCAACGCCAAGCAATCAATGCTGGTCACGACCATTCCGGCGACCCTGGAAAAAGGTGGCGAGCTGCTCTACCTGGCCCGCGCCGAAAAGCTGTCGATCAAAGACGGCAGGGTTACGGGCCTGCAATGTTTGGCGATGGATGAACGTTGCGTCGCGCCCACCGGACGCACGATTACGGTCAAGGCGCGGCATTACGTGCTGGCCGGCGGCGGGATCAACAGCCCGGCGCTGCTATTGCGCTCCGAGGCGCCGGATCCGCACGAGCGGCTGGGTAAACGGACCTTCCTTCACTTGGTAAACATGTCCGCCGGGCTGTTTGATGAGGTGATCAACCCGTTCTACGGCGCGCCGCAGTCGATCTATTCCGACCATTTCCAATGGCAGGATGGCACCACCGGCAAGATGTCCTACAAACTTGAAGTTCCACCGCTCCACCCGGCGCTGGCCAGCACATTACTCGGTGGTTTCGGCACGGAAAGCGCCCGGCATATGGAAAACCTGCCGCACACCCACGCCATGCTGGCGTTGCTGCGGGACGGTTTTCACCCGGACAGCCCTGGCGGCAGCGTTGAATTGCGCGGTGACGGTACACCGGTGCTCGACTATCAGGTTTCACCGTATGCCTGGGACGGGTTGCGCCGGGCGTTCCACAGCATGGCCGAGATCCAGTTCGCCGGGGGCGCCAACGCCGTGATGCCGATGCACGCCGACGCTCGTTACGTGAAAACACTTACCGAAGCGCGCGCATTAATCGACGATTTGAGCCTTGAGTTGTACCGCACGCGCTTGGGCAGTGCTCATGTGATGGGCGGTTGTGCCATGGGTGAAGACCCGAAAAACGCCGTGACCGACAGCCTCGGCCGACATCACCAATTGCGCAATCTGTCGATTCATGACGGCTCGCTTTTCCCCACCAGCATTGGGGCAAACCCACAATTGTCGGTCTACGGACTGACGGCGCAATTGGCCACTTCGCTGGCCGAACGTTTGAAAAACCCATGAAAACGCGGAATATTCCCATCGTCTATAGTGCTTTCTTACCCAACAGGCGACTTGGCCGACCGGGAAGGCTGCGATACCATCCGACTCCCCAACGGACTCCCGCCAGGACGACGCGATGAACCGAGTGTTGTACCCAGGTACCTTCGACCCTATTACCAAGGGCCATGGCGATCTGGTCGAACGCGCCTCGCGCCTGTTCGATCATGTGATCATTGCCGTCGCCGCCAGCCCGAAAAAAAACCCGCTGTTTCCTCTGGAACAACGTGTGGAGCTGGCCCGCGAGGTCACCAAACATTTGCCGAACGTTGAAGTCGTCGGCTTCTCGACGTTGCTCGCGCACTTCGCCAAAGAGAAGAACGCCAACGTATTCCTGCGTGGTTTGCGCGCGGTATCGGACTTCGAATACGAATTCCAGCTGGCCAACATGAACCGCCAACTGGCACCGGATGTGGAAAGCCTGTTTCTTACCCCGTCCGAGCGTTATTCGTTCATTTCCTCGACGCTGGTTCGTGAAATCGCAGCCTTGGGCGGCGATATCACCAAGTTCGTCCACCCGGCGGTGGCCGACGCCCTCACCCTACGCTTTAAAAAGTAGGAGCTGCCGCAGGCTGCGATCTTTTGGGGTTGCCGCAGTCTTCGATCACTGCACTTGATCGTGCCCGCGTGCACTGCGGGCGCCAATGCGGCACAATTGTGCGCATTGATTTATTGCGCCCGGGCCTGCCGCCCCGGCTGGAGTTAGCATGTCCCTGATCATCACCGACGATTGCATCAACTGCGACGTCTGCGAACCCGAGTGCCCGAACGCCGCCATCTCCCAGGGCGAAGAGATCTACGTGATCGACCCGAACCTGTGTACACAATGTGTCGGCCACTACGACGAACCGCAGTGCCAGCAGGTCTGCCCGGTGGATTGCATCCCGCTGGACGAGGCTCATCCGGAGACTGAAGAACAGTTGATGGAGAAGTACCGCAAGCTTACCGGTAAGGCTTGAGTCATCCGGCGACTTCAACGCCGCCATCGCGGGCAAGCCCGCTCCCACAAGGACCGCGTAAACCCTGTGGGAGCGGCGGTGCGGCGATCCGACTTGCCCGCGATGAGGTCATCAGCCACACCGTAGATGTAACTGATTTCACTCCCGCTGCTCAAATCCCTCCCCGATACACCCCAGGCACCGCACAAATGCGGCTTTCGCCGGGTCGACCACCAACGCCTGCCCCGCATCGCCAATGCCGCCACCCAGCGCGGTAAACGGTAACGACACCACAAATGCCCCGGCACCGATCACCGTCGCCACCACCAATAACGGTCGGGCAATCAGTAAATCGCCAAGCATGGCGTAGGCCGGTGGGTTCTGGATGGTGTAACGCGGATCGCCGCTGCCGTTCTCAGCCGCCAGCGCGGATGCACCGACGCTCAGCAGCAGCGTAACAACAAGGGTTCGAAACAGATTCATGGCACGGTCCTTCGGCTAGGCAGTGAGAACACTGACTATAGACCGTAGCCGATATCAGCTCTGGCAGCGCGGACAAAAGACGCTGGCGCGCTGCCCAAGCTTGACTTCCCGCAGCCCTGTGCCACAGACCTTGCAGTGCTCACCACCACGGCCGTACACGAACAGTTCCTGCTGGAAGTAACCCGGTTGACCGTCGCCGCCGATAAAGTCCCGCAACGTGGTGCCGCCGCGCTCGATGGCGAGGGCCAGGATGCGCTTGATCTCGATCGCCAGCTTCAAATAGCGCCCCCGGGAAATGCTCTTGGCTTCGCGACGCGGGTCGATGCCAGCCGCAAACAACGCTTCGGTCGCGTAGATATTGCCGACGCCGACCACCACCGCGTTATCCATGATGAACGGCTTGACCGCCATGGAACGCCCGCGCGATTGCTGGAACAGCCGCTCGCCGTCAAACAGATCGGTCAACGGCTCCGGCCCGAGGCGAATCAGCAATTCGTGGTTCAGGGGATCCAGGCTCCAGAGCATCGCCCCAAACCGTCGCGGGTCGGTGTAGCGCAGGGCCAGGCCCGATTCCAGTTCAATGTCCACATGCTCATGCTTGGCCGCCGGCATGCCGACTTCCACCAGCCGCAGGTTCCCCGACATCCCCAAATGGCTGATCAGTGTGCCCACTTCGGCGTTGATCAGCAGGTACTTGGCGCGCCGCTCCACCAGCACGATGCGCTGGCCGGACAGCCGCACATCCAGGTCTTCGGGGATCGGCCAGCGCAGACGGCGCTCACGCACGATCACCCGGCTGACGCGCTGGCCTTCCAGGTACGGTGCAATCCCGCGGCGGGTGGTTTCGACTTCCGGCAGTTCAGGCATGGGGCTCTCGAATCAGGCGAGGCTCGACACTCAACGAGTGGCGAGGTCGCGAATCTCTTGTTTCTGGGTTTCGAAATCGTATTCCGACAGACCGATGTAATCGAGCACAAGAGGCCCGACACTGTTCCATTCATGGTCTTCAGACTGGTTGCCCAGCACCCGGAAGGAGGCGCAAATGTGCTCGGCCATCTTCAGGATCGCCAGCAAGTTTTTCAGCGGCGTGTTGCGTGACGATTCATCGCTGAAAATAGCCAGGGAGTTGTGATGGTTGGCAATGGCCTGAGTGACGTGTTCCGGCAGGCGCCAGGATTTGGCGGTGTAATACCCGACCACGGCATGGTTGGTGTTGTATTGCTTGTTCTCGGTATCCACCACGCGGCATTCGGCGCTGGCATTGCCATAGGCCTGTTCCAGCACTTTCATGTAGTCGGGGAATTTCTTGAGCATCAACGGGATGCCGCAATCGTGGAACAGCCCCAGCGCATAGGCTTCATCACCGGCCTGGACACCAACGCGCTTGGCCAGAGTCAGGCATGTCATCGCCACGTCCTGCGCCGTGTCCCAGAAACGGTTGAGGGTGCCGATGGCGTCGTCGTTCAGTTCGCCCTTGATCGACTGGGCATTGATCAGGTTGATGATCGAACGGCTGCCCAACAGGTTCACTGCCCGCTGGATCGCGGTGATTTTGTTACTCAGGCCGTAATACGGCGAGTTGACGATTTTCAGCAAGGCGCCGGAAAGGCCTGGGTCCTGGGAGATCAGCTTCGCGATCACTTCCAGGTCCGGGTCGGGCATGTATTGCTCCATCTGCAGATCCACCATGATCTGCGGCTGAGGCGGAACACTGATGCCTTGCAGGGACTGTTGAATCTGTTCGGCCGTCAGCTCTTGGGACATAAGTACACACTCCGGGTCAGGCGGGGATTCTAACCCTTAAGAAGAGGGATCTGACACTGTGGCCGGAACATCGCTTGAAGTTTCATCAGAAAATGCTCAGGCCCTCTTCCAGGTACAAAACAACTCCTGTGGCGAGGGAGCTTGCTCCCGCTCGGCTGCGAAGCAGTCGCAAATCCAGCGAATGCGGCTTGTCTGATGCACTGCAACTACCGATTTTGGGACGGCTTCGCCATCCAGCGGGAGCAAGCTCCCTCGCCACATGTCCACTCGCCGGCCTATCCAGGATCTCAACACGCTATACTCCCGCTCTTTTTTCCGGAGCGACGTCATGTCCCTGCCTAGCCTGCGCCTCAAAGCCAACGCCGACCGTCGCCTGCGAAACGGCCACTTGTGGGTCTACAGCAACGAAATCGATGTAGCCGCTACGCCTTTGCACGGTTTCAAGGCCGGCGACCAGGCGATCCTCGAAGCCGCCAGCGGCAAGCCGCTGGGCATCGTGGCCATGAGCCCGAACAACCTGATTTGCGCCCGCCTGCTGTCGCGCGACATCAAGTTGCCGCTGGACAAGTCGCTGCTGGTGCATCGCCTGAACGTTGCCCTGTCCCTGCGCGATCGCCTGTTCGACAAGCCGTTCTATCGCCTGGTCTACGGCGACTCCGACCTGCTGCCAGGCCTGGTGGTCGACCGTTTCGGCGACATTCTGGTAGTCCAGATCGCCTCGGCGACCATGGAAGCTCATAGAGATGACGTGATCGCGGCACTGACCCAAGTGCTCAAGCCAAGCGGCATTCTGTTTAAGAACGACTCTGCTGCCCGTGATGCCGAAGGCCTCAACCGCTACGTCGAAACCGTATTCGGCCTGGTGCCGGAATGGGTCGCGCTGGAAGAGAACGGCGTGAAATTCGAAGCGCCAGTCATCCAGGGGCAGAAAACCGGTTGGTTCTACGACCACCGCATGAACCGCGCGCGTCTGGCACCTTACGCCAAAGGCAAACGCGTACTGGACTTGTACAGCTACATCGGCGGCTGGGGCGTTCAAGCGGCTGCCTTCGGCGCCAGTGAAGTGTTCTGCGTCGATGCTTCGGCCTTCGCCCTCGACGGCGTCGAGCGCAATGCCGCACTGAACGGTGTCGCCGAAAAAATGACCTGCATCGAAGGCGACGTATTCGAAGCCCTGAAGGAACTGAAAGCCAGCGAAGAGCGTTTCGACGTCATCGTGGCCGACCCTCCTGCCTTCATCAAACGCAAGAAAGACATGAAAAACGGTGAAGGCGCCTACCGTCGCCTGAACGAGCAAGCCATGCGCCTGCTTAGCAAGGACGGCATCCTGGTCAGCGCTTCGTGCTCGATGCACCTGCCGGAAGACGATCTGCAGAACATTCTGCTGACCAGCGCCCGTCACCTGGACCGCAACATCCAGATGCTGGAGCGCGGCGGCCAGGGCCCGGATCACCCGGTACACCCAGCGATTGCCGAGACTCGCTACATCAAGAGCATCACCTGCCGTCTGCTGCCAAACAGCTGAGTACGCTGGTTTGACGGGGAGTCAACAGGCTCTCCGTCAGCCGTTTTAACGCCACACCATCCACTCTTCAGCCTCTGCTTCTTACTCTTGCGGTCCTACTGACTTGCAGGACGTTTCTCTGCATTTTTTATTTAAAAGAATATAACTTACAAACTTACTCCTACCGCCAGATCGCTCCGACAAAATTACTAGAATATTCCTACTTAATATCCCCTTGATAAGAGCTCATTACAGCCTATGATTGAGTTGTCACCGCGAAGTGACACTCACTATCAATGACAAGGAGTCAAAAAACATGAAAGCAATTATTCTGGAAACAAACAAAATCGCTAACCTGGCTTTTCTGGTTGCGCCAAAAACCCGCTAAGTAGATGAAACGCTGGGGAGTGCCGGCTACCCAGCGTTTTCTATGGCACAGCCCAGAGTGAACCGCCCATCATGCAGATAAATCCATACTTGTTCATACTTCCCCGTACGCCCGGCCAAATAGTCTGGGATTACAAAAGCCACAAACAATTTGAACTTAATCTTGAATATTCAACCCGGCTTGCACAACTTATCAACAACCCCGAACTGTATAACAACAGCAACATAGTAGACACTCAACTTCTAAACTCCGGAATACTGACCACCTCAATACAAGGCACTATTGAATGGGGCTGGGATGAACTGTCGAAGATATTCCATATCGGCACCAAGAACATTCCCTGCGAACATGTTCCTCAGAATATTCATGAATGGTCGAGACACTATCTGGACCATTGCACCGAAGTACTGGACGCACCCGCGCCGGACGCCAGGCTCACAGAGCGCCAGGCATACGAGCTGATTACCCTGCCAAAACCGTCCTGTCTGCCGGAGGGCTCTCTTGCCACCGTCCTGATCGGCCGAAAAACCTGCCGCACCTTCACGGATGAAGTGGTTTCACTGGAAGATGTCGGCACACTGCTTTACCTGTCCCTGGGCTACTTGCATGAGCGCGAAAATGACGTCGACGAAACCACTGTCGAAGGTCTCGGTGCCCGACGCAGCAGCCCGTCCGGCGGCGGGTTGAATGCCTGCGAAGGCTTTCTTCATGTACAAAACGTCAGCGGCCTGAATCCAGGGCTCTACGCCTACCATCCCACCGACCATGCACTGAGCTTCGTCAACCCGGTACCTGACTCGCCCCTGGGGCAATTGCTGTGTGGGCAACACTTCATCAATAACCTGCCCGTGGGCTTGTTCATTACTGCTCGCTTCGACAAGTTGTGGTGGAAATATGGACACTCACGAGCCTACCGAATGGCTTACGTCGAGGCAGGCCATATCTCCCAGACCTTTCAACTGGTGGCCACTGCACTGGGGTTGAACACGTGGCTGACCGGAGCACTGACGGACGATCAGGTCGAAACATTGCTGGGGCTCGAGAACAACGCAGAACAACCCCTGTTTTTTGTTGGCTGTGGCCACAGTGATGGACAAGTGATGTGCAAGGAATTGAAGGATCTGCTGAGCAGTCGGGAGTCGCAACAATGATCGACCCCATCATTGCCCCGTTGGACCACACCGTGTCCTGGCCTCTGCGTTTCACCCTCGGCGACTGGAATACCCGCGCGTCGGTGCGAACCAGCGAGCATGACTATCTATTACCGCCAGACCTGGAACAGCAACTGGAAACACGTCACTGGTTTCCCCCAGGCTTGCTGGCTTACCTGAATCACCCGGCTATCAAAGCACTGGGTCCAACCGTCATCCATCGGCTGTCGGCCAATCATCTGGTGTACTTCCTCGACTACACCACCGTGCTCGAACACCGCATCGTCAACCGTTCCGTGGAGACCATCATCCACGGTGAACTGAAGGTCCACATTCCCTCACGGATGAAAACCGCTGCGCTTCAGCTTTACACCGACGAGGGTTATCACGCCCTGTTCTCCAATAGCCTTGCCGAGCAGATCGCCAAATATTATGGAATCGGCCTGCGCCCGGTCATGCCCCACCGCATCACGCGATTGAACACCCTGCTCGACCGCACACCCGACAAACACCGGGCGCTGGCCTGGTTTCTCGTCGGGTTCGTGTCGGAGACGATCATTGCCCGGGAACTGCTCGACGCCTGCCGTGACGATCTGGTGTCCAGCGTCCAGGCAATGCTCAGGGATCATCTCGCGGACGAGGCGCGCCACAGTCGCTATTTCTCTGAAGTGTTCCATTACCTGTGGCTGACGCTGAACAGCCGTCAACGCGCGTTCGCCGCCAGGCTGCTGCTGGACAGCATCCGGATTTTCTTCGAGGCCGATGACGCATGGCTGCGGGAAAGCCTGCGCAGCGCGGGTATCGGCGAGACTGCCGTCACGGAAATTCTCGGCGAACTGACCAGCCCCCAGGCCACCCTTCAGCGTGTGCGATCCGGCGCCGGCGCGACGCTTCAGGCGTTGAGAAAAGCCGGCTTCTTCGCCCTGTCTTACAACCAGCAACTGTTCCTGAAGGCAGGACTTATCGATGGATGAAGGTCACTCTGCCGCAACCTCCAGACACCGCCGAGGAAAGGTCAGCCTGTTGTTGGCAATGGTGCTGCTTGGCGTGTTCCCGCTGGATGTCCTGCTTCCTTCGTTCCCTGCGCTCGCCGAACACTTTCGCAACACGCGCGCCGATATTGCGCTGTCGGTCAGTCTGTTTGCCATCGGCATAGCGGCCTCTCAACTGCTGATCGGGCCGCTGTCGGATGTGATCGGGCGCAAAGGGCTGCTGCTCGCCGGAATAACCGTTTCGATGCTGGGCGCAGTGGGCTGCCTATTGACCACGGACTATGCCTACTTCCTGCTGTTTCGTGTCATTCAAGCCTTGGGCTGCGGGTGTTTCGTACTGTCACAAGCGCTGGTTCAGGATCTGTTCGAGGGTGAGGAACGTACCCGGTTGCGGGTCCTGATGGTCACCGCCAGCGGCATTTTCATCTCGGTCTCGCCATTGGCCGGGACATTCCTGCAAGCCACGCTGGGCTGGCAGGGCAGCTTCTGGATGTTTATCGCAGTGGCTGGCGTGGTACTGCTCAAAGCCTGTCTGTTTCTCGAAAACACCCGTCCGGTGGCAACCGGAGCCCGGCCAAGTATCCTCCAGTCCTATGGTCGGGTCCTGCGTGATGCCGACTTCCTGCCCTACTGGTTGATCTCTGCCTTTGCTTTCGCCTGCCATTTTTCGTTCATCGTCATTTCGCCGCTGATTTTCATGGATCAACTCCAGCTATCGGCCTATGACTTCTCGCTGATTCTGTTGATGTACGGCGGCGCCTACATTGTCGGCGGCATGGTGGCGACTCTCTTGGGTAAACGCATCAGTCCCGGTCATCAAATCATCAGCGGGCTGAGCCTGATCCTGCTGTCTGGCCTCATCATGCTTTACCTCGCGAGCCACTTTGCGCTGTCCCCGATCACCGTCCTGGTACCGATGCTTATCTGTACCGCCGGCACCACCATCACTCGACCGGCCGCCAGTTCCAAAGCCATGAGCCTGTTCCCTGAAAATGCGGGAACCTCCGCGTCGGCCGGCAGCACAGTGACTTTCATCTGCGGCGGATTGATCAGTGCGCTCATCAGCTTGAGCCCGGCCAATCTGCAATCCACTCTTGGATACAGCTTCATCATTTTGAGCTGCGTGGCGCTGGCGCTGAACAGTCGCATCAATCGTCGAGCCAAAAGCCCAAGAGCCAGCCCAAGCGTCGAATAATCCGGCCGATCGTCACCCCACACGCGCCATCAGCGCTGGTTCAACACTTTCCGGCATTCCCTCCTGACGCCAGCGGTGTAGAATCGCGAGATTCATCGCCATTCATCCCCCGGCGGGTTTATGAGCTCAAGCTGAAGCGCGCGGCGATCCCGCAAAGTTATCGGCAACTTCCGGACACACGGCCATTTCTGAGTGTTCCAGACGTCAATAGAAGCTCACTTCCCTTTTGATACCTGATTAGCCGCCCGGAGTGCTTCATGCCTGATTACCGCTCGAAAACATCCACCCACGGCCGCAACATGGCCGGTGCCCGTGCACTGTGGCGCGCCACGGGGATGAAAGATGACGACTTCAAGAAGCCGATCATCGCCATTGCCAACTCCTTTACCCAGTTCGTACCGGGCCATGTGCACCTCAAGGATCTGGGGCAACTGGTCGCTCGCGAAATCGAACGGGCCGGCGGCGTCGCCAAGGAATTCAACACCATCGCCGTGGATGATGGCATCGCCATGGGCCACGACGGCATGCTCTATTCGCTGCCGAGCCGCGAGATCATCGCCGACTCCGTCGAATACATGGTCAACGCCCACTGCGCCGACGCCATCGTCTGCATCTCCAACTGCGACAAGATCACCCCTGGCATGCTGATGGCCGCCCTGCGCCTGAACATCCCGGTGATCTTCGTGTCCGGCGGCCCGATGGAAGCCGGCAAGACCAAACTGGCCAGCCACGGTCTCGATCTGGTCGATGCCATGGTGATCGCCGCCGACTCCAGCGCATCCGACGAGAAAGTCGCGGAGTACGAGCGTAGCGCCTGCCCGACGTGCGGCTCCTGTTCCGGCATGTTCACCGCCAACTCGATGAACTGCCTGGTTGAAGCCCTGGGCCTGGCATTGCCGGGCAACGGTTCGACCCTGGCCACCCACAGCGACCGCGAACAGCTGTTCCTGCAGGCCGGCCGCACCATCGTCGAGCTGTGCAAGCGTTACTACGGCGAGAACGATGAGTCGGTGTTGCCGCGCAACATCGCCAACTTCAAGGCGTTCGAAAACGCCATGACCCTGGATATCGCCATGGGCGGTTCCACCAACACCATCCTGCACTTGCTGGCCGCGGCCCAGGAAGCCGAGATCGATTTCGACCTGCGCGACATCGACCGTCTCTCCCGCCATGTGCCGCAACTGTGCAAGGTCGCGCCGAACATCCAGAAGTACCACATGGAAGACGTGCACCGTGCCGGCGGGATCTTCAGCATCCTCGGTTCCCTGGCCCGTGGCGGTCTGTTGCACACCGACCTGCCGACCGTGCACAGCAAGTCCTTGGCTGAAGGCATCGCCAAGTGGGACATCACCCAGACCACCGACGAAGCCGTGCATCACTTCTTCAAGGCCGGCCCGGCGGGCATCCCGACGCAAACCGCGTTCAGTCAGTCGACCCGTTGGGAAACCCTGGATGACGACCGTGAAAACGGCTGCATCCGCAGTGTCGAACACGCTTACTCGAAAGAAGGCGGCCTGGCCGTTCTGTACGGCAACATCGCTCTGGATGGCTGCGTGGTGAAAACCGCCGGCGTCGACGAGTCGATCCACGTCTTCGAAGGCAACGCGAAGATCTTCGAAAGCCAGGACAGCGCCGTACGCGGCATCCTCGCCGACGAAGTGAAGGCCGGCGACATCGTGATCATTCGTTACGAAGGCCCGAAAGGCGGCCCGGGCATGCAGGAAATGCTGTACCCGACGTCTTACCTGAAATCCAAAGGCCTGGGCAAAGCTTGTGCCCTGCTCACCGACGGCCGCTTCTCTGGCGGTACTTCGGGCCTGTCCATCGGCCACGCTTCGCCAGAAGCCGCTGCCGGCGGCGCGATCGGTCTGGTGCAGGATGGCGACAAGGTACTGATCGACATTCCAAACCGCTCGATCAACCTGTTGATCAGCGATGAAGAAATGGCCGCGCGCCGTGCCGAACAGGACAAGAAAGGCTGGAAACCGGTGGAAGTGCGTCCACGTAAAGTGACCACTGCGCTGAAAGCGTATGCCCTGTTGGCCACCAGCGCCGACAAGGGTGCGGTACGTAACAAGGCGATGCTCGACGGGTTGTAATACTTAACCGTCGAACAAAAAAATGCCCCGCCAAGTGCGGGGCATTTTTTTTCATTTAGCTCGGTTAAATGTGGGAGCGAGCCTGCTCGCGAAGCGGTGTGTCATTCAACATTAATGGTGAATGTTATGGCCCCATCGCGGGCAAGTCGGATCGCCGCACCGCCGCTCCCACAGGGATCTTCGGTGTTCATACAATCTACGTATCACCTCAGCCCCTGTGGGAGCGAGGCTTGCCCGCGATGGGTGCGACCCGGTCTTACTGAATCTCTTCCGGCTTCACGATCACCCAGTTCTTGTCCGCCGTCACCGCCAACCCTTCTTTCGCCTGGGCTGCTGCGTTTTTGGCCATCATGCCGTTAATCTGGGTCATGTATTTGTCTTTGCGGTTCACCCACAAATGGATGCCGCCCTTGGACACGTCGACGCTGTGGAACAGCATGTAACCATCGCTGGTCGGAGTATCACCGCCCACCAGGACCGGTTTTTTCCATTCATCGATGTACGTCAGGATCGCCGCTTGCTTGCCAGCCATCCAGGTGGCTGGGGTCCACAGGTACGGGGTCAGTTCGAGGCCCAGGTTGGCCTTCTCGTCATACTTGCCAGCAGTGACCTGCTTGCGTGCCGTGGTCAATTCGCCGGTCTTGCGGTCCTTGAGCAACAGGCTCACGCCGATCACGTTCTGTGGTTTGACGTTGTAGCCATACTTCGGATCGGAGGCGACCATGCGCACCAGCTCTTCGGAGGCGGCGGTCATCACATAGACCTCGATGCCGTTCTCCATCAGCTTGTTGTAGAGCTCTTTCTGGCCGGTGAAGATTTTCGGCGGGTTGACGTCGATGGTCTTCACCACGTCGCCGTCATAATAAGTGCTCGGCACCGGTTTGCCGGACGCCATCAGCTCATCGACGTTGCCCTTGAGCTCCTGAAGCGTGAACCCGGCAAACACTTGGGCGACCCATGGATAGCAAACCATGTCGTCGATTTCACAGAGGCGATAGTAATAGCTGAACAAGCTTTCCTTATGGTCGGCCGTATCCTTGAACGGGATCAGTTTCAGGGAGGGATCGAGGCTCTCGCGGGTAATCAGGCCCTTGTTTTCCATGAACGGCAACAAGGACTCTTCGAGGTCGTAGCGATAACTGGTGTTGTCCATGTCGAACACCGCGAAGTTACCCTTGTTGGCGTTGGCCGCGATCATCGCATCCAGCGCCTTGGCCTGATCGGCTGGCCAGTGCTTCAGGTCAGTAGCGAACGCCTGGCCGGCAAGGCCAAAGCCCAAACTCAATCCAAGTGCGACAGCCAGAAATTTCGGTGCGAGCTTCATCGGCGTTTCTCCCAGATTCAAAGAAATCGACGCTAACAAATAAGTGTGACAGTCCTCGTCTGTCAGCGACCGCCCGCGTTCCTATAGCGCCAACTGCATCTCCGACAGCGACACCCGCTTATTCCAAAAACGACAGTAGCCATACGTTTTTGATATTAATTCATTAATTTTCAAGCTGTTAGGCTTCCCGGTTCGCAGCTGCCCCGGAAGGCAGTTGGCACACGTCCTATGGGAGTTCCAATGAATCTGCCGCTGATCCTCAATCTGTTGGTATTCCTCGCCTTGCTCTTTGGCCTGGCGCAACCCCGTCACACCACTTGGAGCCTGGCCAAAAAGGTTCTGCTGGCGCTGCTCCTGGGCGTGGTATTTGGCGTCGCTCTGCACACGATTTACGGTGCGGGCAACCCGGTACTGAAAGCCTCAATCGGTTGGTTCGATCTGGTGGGCAACGGTTATGTGCAGTTGCTGCAAATGATCGTGATCCCGCTGGTGTTCGCCTCGATCCTCAGCGCCGTGGCACGCCTGCACAACGCTTCGTCGCTGGGCAAGATCAGCGTCCTGACCATCGGCACGCTGCTGTTCACTACCGCCATCGCGGCACTGATTGGCATCGGCCTGACCAACCTGTTCGGCCTTACCGCCGAAGGCCTGGTCGCCGGCACCCAGGAAATGGCTCGACTGCAAACCATTCAGAGCGATTACGCGGGCAAGGTCGCTGACCTGAATGTGGCGCAATTGCTGCTGTCGTTCATCCCGCAGAACCCGTTCGCCGATTTGGCCCGCGCCAAGCCGACATCGATTATCAGCGTGGTTATTTTTGCTGCATTCCTTGGGGTCGCCGCACTGCAACTGCTCAAGGATGATGTCGAGAAAGGTCAGAAAGTGATCAACGCCATCGACACCCTGCAAGCCTGGGTGATGCGTCTGGTACGCCTGGTGATGAAGCTGACCCCGTACGGCGTATTGGCGCTGATGACCAAAGTGGTTGCCGGCTCCAACCTGCAAGACATCATCAAGCTCGGTAGTTTTGTGGTGGTGTCCTACATCGGCCTGGGCTTGATGTTTGTGGTCCATGGCGTGCTGGTGTCTGCGACCGGGATCAACCCGCTACGGTTCTTCCGCAAAATCTGGCCGGTGCTGACGTTTGCCTTCACCAGCCGCTCCAGCGCCGCGACTATTCCGCTGAGCATTGAAGCCCAGACCAGCCGTTTGGGTATTCCACAATCCATCGCCAGTTTCGCCGCCTCGTTTGGCGCGACCATTGGCCAGAACGGCTGTGCCGGTCTGTACCCGGCAATGTTGGCGGTGATGGTGGCGCCGACCGTGGGCATCAACCCGCTGGACCCACTGTGGATCGCGACGTTGGTGGCGATTGTGACGCTGAGTTCGGCCGGCGTGGCCGGGGTCGGTGGCGGCGCGACCTTCGCCGCGTTGATCGTGCTGCCGGCCATGGGTTTGCCGGTATCACTGGTGGCGTTGCTGATTTCGGTTGAGCCGCTGATTGATATGGGTCGTACGGCGTTGAACGTGAGTGGTTCGATCACGGCGGGTGCGATTACCAGCCAGATGATGCAGCAGACGGATAAAGAGTTGCTGGAGGCGGATGAGCATTCTGAGTTGGCTCACGCTTAAGTCTTTCAGCGACTGGGCGGGCCTCTTCGCGGGCAAGCCCGCTCCCACAGGTTTTTTGGTGTTTACACAATTTGTGTTCCACCTTGATCACTGTGGGAGCGGGCTTGCCCGCGATGCTTTTTAAGCTTTTTCCCACACTTCAAAGCTATACGCCGGCTTGTCACCCTCCGCCGGATTCGGAACATTCGACACCAGTTTCCACTGGTTCAAATCAAACTCCGGAAACCACGCATCCCCTTCCGGGCTCAGCGCCACGCGGGTCAGATACAACCGATCGGCCTGCTCCAGGCCTTGCGCATACAACTGCGCCCCGCCAATCAACATCACCTCATCGACGCCCTGCTCGTTCGCCCATTGCTGCGCGCGAACCACCGCTGCCTCCAGCGACGGATAAACCTCCGCGCCTTCCAGCTGCAGATCCGCCTGACGGCTGACCACGATGTTCAATCGGCCCGGCAGCGGACGACCGAGGGAATCCCAGGTCTTGCGACCCATGATGATCGGCTTGCCGAGGGTGGTGGCCTTGAAGTATTTGAAGTCCCCCGGCAAGTGCCAGGGCATGCTGTTGTCGACGCCGATCACACGGTTTTCACCGAGGGCTGCGATCAGGCTGAGGGGGAGTGATTTAGTCATGTCGGCGAGGATACCAGAGCCTCCCTTACCCCGATAAGCGTCACAGCGGTTATGCTCATCGCTCAATTAAGCGACGGGATGCCGCGTGACTGAACTGACTCCACTGCAAAACCTCTGGCTGAGCGAAACCGTGCGCCTGCGTGAAGAACACGCCGGCCCCTTGGACGATCTGGAAGCCAATCGAATCGCCCGTAGCGCCGGCGGCGACCTGCCGACGCGCATTCAACGCCGCGCCCTGTGGCTGGCCGAGCGCGACGGACAGACCCACGCCCTCAAACATTGGCTGCAAGGCGCGCGACTGGCGCTGATCGTGCTGGCCGTTCTGGCCGTGATCAGCGGCGCCGGCCTGGCGTTTGCCGCGCTGGGCGACGGCCAAACCCCGGTCAATGTGTTCTGGGCGTTGGGCAGCCTGCTCGGGTTGAACTTGATTCTATTGCTGAGCTGGGCCCTGGGTCTGGTGTTTGCCGGTGAGCAGGGTGCAGCCCTTGGACGATTATGGCTGTGGCTCAGTGAAAAACTCGCCCGCGATGCCAACGCCGCGCAACTGGCGCCAGCCCTGCTGCTGTTGTTGCAACGGCAGAAACTCAATCGTTGGGCGCTGGGCGTGCTGGTCAACGGATTGTGGTTGCTGGCGATGCTCAGCGCTTTGGTGATGGTGCTGACACTGATGGCAACCCGGCGCTACGGCTTCGTCTGGGAAACCACCATTCTCGGCGGCGACACCTTCGTCGCCATGACCCAAGCCCTCGGCGCCCTGCCGTCCCTGCTTGGTTTCAGTGTGCCCAGCGTAGAGATGATCCGCGCCAGCGGCGATGCCGCGCTGAACATCGAAAGCGCCCGCCAGGCCTGGGCGGCGTGGCTGGTGGGCGTGTTGCTGGTGTACGGCGTGTTGCCGCGCTTGCTGCTTGCACTGTTCTGCCTGTGGCGCTGGAAAACCGGTCAAGCAGCCCTGCATCTGGATTTGAACCTGCCCGGCTACGCCCAACTGCGCGAACGGCTGATGCCCACCAGCGAACGCCTGGGCATCAGCGATGCCGCACCAGAACAACTTCATCGGGTTGAAAACACTGCCAGCGACCTGCAAAGCGATGGCGCGTTGTTGGTGGCCATCGAACTGGACGACCAACGCCCCTGGCCGCCGCAGTTGCCGAAAACCGTCAACAACGCCGGCGTCCTCGACAGTCGCGAATCCCGGCACAAACTGCTCGAACAGCTGAGCCGTTTTCCCCCGGCTCGTCTGGCCATCGCCTGTGACCCACGGCGTTCGCCAGACCGTGGCAGCCTGGCGCTGATTGCCGAACTGGCTCGCAGCGCCAGCGCCACCCGCGTGTGGTTGTTGCAAGCGCCGCCCGGCGAAGCGCTGGATGCCGAACGCTTGGGCGACTGGCATGTTGCGCTAGGACAACTGGACCTGCCATTCGCCGATTGCGCGCCGTTGAACTGGCTGGAGACGGGTCATGACTGATGCCTGGCATAAGCCATTGAAGCTCGCCGTGGTCGGCCACACCAATGTCGGCAAAACCTCGTTGCTGCGAACGCTGACGCGAGACGTCGGCTTCGGCGAAGTGTCCCATCGCCCCAGCACCACTCGCCACGTCGAAGGCGCGCGATTGTCGGTAGACGGCGAGCCATTGCTCGATCTCTTCGACACTCCGGGCCTGGAAGACGCCATCGCCCTGCTCGACTACCTCGAACGCCTGGAACGACCCGGCGAACGCCTCGACGGCCCGGCACGGCTGGCACGATTCCTTGAGGGCAGCGAAGCCCGGCAGCGCTTCGAACAGGAAGCCAAAGTGCTGCGGCAATTGCTCGCCTCGGACGCCGGCCTCTATGTAATCGACGCCCGGGAGCCGGTGCTGGCCAAGTACCGCGACGAACTGGAAGTGTTGGCCAGTTGTGGCAAACCGCTGCTGCCGGTGTTGAATTTTGTCAGCGGCGCCCAGCATCGCGAACCTGATTGGCGTGAAGCCCTGGCGCGATTGGGCTTGCACGCACTGGTGCGTTTCGACAGCGTCGCGCCACCGGAAGATGGCGAGCGTCGACTCTATGAAAGCCTCGCGCTGCTGCTGGAAAACTCCCGCGAACAACTGCAGCGTTTGATCACCGACCAGCAAGCCCAACGCCTGGCCCGTCAGCAGAGTGCAGCGCGGCTGATTGCCGATTTATTGATCGATTGCGCCGCCTGCCGACGCAGCGTGGTCAGCGAGGCGGCGCAGGAACAGCAAGCGATCAGCGAACTGCGCAAAGCAGTGCGTCAGCGCGAACAACGCTGCGTCGAGGCCTTGCTCAAGCTCTATGCCTTCCGTCCACAAGATGCGGCGGCCAGTGACTTGCCGCTGCTCGATGGCCGCTGGGGCGATGATCTGTTCAACCCGGAAACCTTGAAACAGCTCGGTGTGCGAGTCGGCGGCGGTATCGCGGCCGGCGCGGCGGCCGGGGCCGGGGTGGATTTGCTAGTGGGTGGCCTGACACTCGGCGCGGCGGCACTGGCCGGAGCGATTGCCGGCGGCGCCCTGCAAACCGCTCGCAGTTACGGCAGCCGCCTGCTGGGCAAGATCAAGGGCCAGCGCGAACTGACCGTCGATGACGGCGTGCTGCGGCTGTTGGCCTTGCGCCAACGGCAATTGCTGCAAGCTCTGAATTCCCGCGGGCACGCGGCGATGGACAGCATTCAGGTCGCCACGCCGCAGGATAAAACCTGGCGCGAAGGGAAACTGCCGGATGCGCTGAACAAGGCGCGGGCGCATCCGCAGTGGTCGTCGCTGAATCCTCATTCGAAGTTGAGTCAGGCGGAGCGGCAGGAGCAGGTTGAGGTGTTGGCGCAGCAGCTGTAGAGCCCGAGAGATGTGCTGTTCAGGCGGGCCTCTTCGCGAGCAAGCCCGCTTCCACATTGGATCTGCGTCGTACACAAAAACTTTGGTCACCGAAGATCAAATGTGGAAGCGGGCTTGCTCGTGAAGGCGCCAGACCAGTCACCGCAATTCTTAAGCCGGGGCCTCAGCAAATCGCCTATTTACGCAACAGGCGCAAACCGTTGAACACCACCAACAGGCTCACGCCCATGTCGGCGAACACCGCCATCCACATGGTGGCGATCCCGGCGAAGGTTACCCCTAGAAAGATCGCTTTGATGATCAATGCGAGGGCAATGTTCTGTTTGAGGATATTCGAAGTCTGCCGCGACAGGCGGATGAATGCCGGAATTTTGCGCAGATCGTCGTCCATCAGGGCGACATCAGCGGTTTCAATGGCGGTATCGGTACCGGCGGCCGCCATGGCAAAACCGATCTCGGCCCGCGCCAGTGCCGGTGCATCGTTGATGCCGTCGCCGACCATCCCGACCCGATGGCCTTGGGCATAAAGCGTTTCGATGGCTTGTAGCTTATCGGTCGGCAACAGATCACCCTGCGCCTGATCGATGCCCACATGGGCGGCGATGGCCTGAGCGGTATGAATGTTGTCGCCGGTCAGCATGAGGGTTTTGATGCCCAACTCATGCAACTGCTGGATCGCTTCGCGACTGGAGGCTTTCACGGTGTCTGCCACGGCAAACAATGCCAGTGGACCGGATTTATCGAGCAATAGCACCACCGACTTGCCCTGTTTCTCCAGAGCAAACAGTTTCTCTTCCAGCGCTGGCGAACACAGGCCCAAATCTTCCACCAGGCGATGGTTGCCCAAGTGGTAGAGCTCACCGTTGATCTCGCCGCGCACACCACGACCCGCCAGGGCTTCGAAGTTATCCACAATCAGCGGCTTGAGTTGTTTATCCACAGCCGCATTGGCGATGGCCAGCGACACCGGGTGATCCGAACGACCGGCCAGTGCCGCCGCAATGGCCGGGGCTATTTCATCAGCGATTGGGTCGAGGGATAAATAGTCGGTCTGCACCGGCTTGCCGTGAGTGAGGGTGCCGGTCTTGTCGAGGGCCAGGTAATCGAGTTTGTGGCCGTGCTCCAGATAAACGCCGCCCTTGACCAGAATCCCTTTGCGCGCCGCAGCCGCGAGACCGCTGACGATGGTCACCGGGGTGGATATCACCAATGCACACGGGCAGGCGACTACCAGCAACACCAGCGCCCGGTAGATCCAGTCGAACCACAGCGCATCCATGAACAGTGGCGGGATCACTGCCACGGCCAAGGCCAGGATGAACACCGCCGGGGTGTAGATTTTCGAGAAGGCGTCGACGAAACGCTGGGTCGGAGCGCGCGCACCCTGAGCCTGTTCCACGGCGTGGATAATCCGCGCCAGGGTCGAATTGTTCGCCGCTGCAGTTACCGTGTATTCCAGCGAACCGGACTGGTTGATGGTGCCGGCGAACACCTTGTCGCCGATGGTTTTCTCCACCGGCAGGCTTTCACCGGTGATCGGCGCCTGATCGATGGTCGAGTTGCCGGACAGCACTTCGCCGTCCAGACCGACCCGTTCGCCAGGACGCACCCGCACCCGCGCACCCAGTTCGATGTTTTTAACCGGTTGGGCGACCCAACTGCCGTCGGCCTGCTGCACCGTGGCTTGCTCGGGAGCCATCTGCATCAGCCCACCGATGGCGTTGCGCGCCCGGTCCAGAGACCTGGCTTCGATCAACTCGGCCACGGTGAACAGGAACATCACCATCGCCGCTTCCGGCCATTGGCCGATCAGGATCGCGCCGGTCACCGCGATGCTCATCAGCGCGTTGATGTTCAGGTTGAGATTTTTCAGGGCGATCCAGCCCTTTTTGTAAGTGCTGAGGCCACCGCTGAGGATCGAGATCAGCGCAATAACCGCCACCACCCAATTGGGCGCAGCGTTAGTGAAGTGGATAACTTCAGCCGCCAGCGCACCAACGCCGGACAGCGCCAATGGCCACCAAGGTTTTTTCTCTGGCACAGGAGTTGGCGCTTCGACGCCTTGTTCCAGTGGCTCGGCGTGCATGCCGAGGGACTTGATCGCGTCGATGATCGGCGTGGTGCTTGGCAGGTCATGGGTCACGCCCAACACCCGGTTGATCAGGTTGAATTCCAGTTGCTGCACACCCGAAAGCTTGCCGAGTTTGTTCTGGATCAGCGTCTGCTCGGTCGGGCAGTCCATCGCCTCGATGCGGAAACTACTGAGCCGCGCACTGGCGGTCGGCGTCTCGCTCAACACAATCCGCGAAGGTGCCGCGGCTTTGGAGGAACAGCAGGAATCCCCGCGGCCGCCATGGTCATGCGTCTGCACAGGCTGCAGCTTGTGACTGTGATCGTGCCCGGCCTCGGGTTTGTGGGTGTGAAGAGAATCGCTCATTGGTCGCGTCCATGAAGGTGCCTGTTGCCAAGTAAAGACCCTGTAGCCACTATAGGGTCAAGCATCCTTTTGGAGATTGACGCGATGAAAATCGGAGAACTGGCGAAACTCACCGACTGCGCCGTGGAAACCATTCGCTACTACGAGCGCGAAAACCTGCTGCCGGAGCCGGCCCGCAGCGATGGCAATTACCGCGTCTACACCCAGGCCCACGCCGAACGCCTGACCTTCATCCGCAATTGCCGCACCCTCGACATGACCCTCGAGGAAATCCGCAGCCTGCTGGCCCTGCGCGACAGCCCGCAGGATCAATGCGAAAACGTCAACGCGCTGATCGATGAACACATCCACCATGTGAAAGCTCGAATCGACGGTTTGCTGGCCTTGCAGACACAACTGCTCGACCTGCGCCAACGCTGCAGCGAAGGGCCGGATATCGATCAGTGCGGGATTTTGCAGCGGTTGGAAGTGAGCGGCGGGGTTGTGGCGACGGAGGTTGAGCATTCTCATGTTGGGCGCAGTCACGGCCACTAAGAACACCACAAAAACCTGTGGGAGCGGCGGTGCGGCGATCCGACTTGCTCGCGAAAGCGGTTTGTCAGTCACATCAATGTTGGATGTGGCGCCGTCATCGCGGGCAAGCCCGCTCCCACAGGTTCAGTAGTTGATCTTCAGACCGCCATCGGCGCGGTCATCGGCGCGTGGTGCTCATAGCCTTCCAGCGAAAAATCACTCGGCTCGATCAACTCCAGCCATTCCGGCTGATAAACACCGGTCTTGGCAAACTCCGGCACGCGATCGGAAATCACCAGTTTCGGCATTGGGAACGGCTCGCGCTTGAGCTGTTCGTTGAGCATGTCCAAATGGTTTTCGTAGACGTGGGCGTCGCCGATGAAATAGGTGAACCAGCGCGGTGTGTAACCGGTCAGGCGACCGATCAGGCTCAGCAGCGCGGCGCCTTCGGTGAGGTTGAACGGCGTGCCCAGACCCAGATCGTTGGAGCGAATGTAGAGGGTCAGGGAGATTTCCCTGGTCTCGACGTTCGGGTGGAACTGGTACAGCAAGTGGCACGGCGGCAGGGCCATTTCGTCGAGTTGGGCAACGTTCCAGCCGTGGAACAGAATGCGACGGCTGCCCGGGTCCTTGATGATGGTGTCGACGCACTGGCGGATCTGGTCGATCGCCTTGTACAGCACCACGTAGGCCTGACCGTCTTCTTCGCCTTCGGCAATCTGACGATAACCCTGGCTCAGGGTCTGCTCGATGGCGACCTGGTTGCTGACCGGAATCTGCTTGTACGCCGGCCATTTGCGCCATTGCACGCCGTAGATCTCGCCGAGGTCGTCTTCACCCTGACGGAACGGGCTGGCCAGCCACTGAGCGTTTTCGTTGGCGTTCTGGTCCCAGACCTTGCAGCCCAGCGCACGGAATTCGGCAGCGTTGTTCACCCCGCGCAGAAAACCGCACATCTCGCCGATGGCGGATTTGAAGGCCATCTTGCGAGTGGTGATCGCCGGAAAACCTTCCTGCAGATCGAAGCGCAGCATCGCGCCCGGAAAGCTGATGGTGTTCACGCCGGTGCGGTTGGCCTGTTTGGTGCCGTTCTTGATGACGTGGGCGACCAGTTCGAGATATTGCTTCATGAATTACCTGTGTCCTTGAACCCGGGACCGTCGCCCCGGGGTTCGAATTTATAGCGCCTGCTTCTTATACAGCAGCTGCGGGGGCCGCCGGGGCGCGTCGATAAGCCAGCCAGATCAGGAACAGCCCGCCGACAATCATCGGTACGCACAGCACTTGGCCCATGGTCAGCCAGTTCCACGCCAGATAGCCCAATTGCGCATCCGGGACGCGAACAAACTCGACAATGAAACGGAAGATGCCATAGAACAGCGCGAACATCCCGGACACCGCCATGGTCGGCCGCGGCTTGCGGGAGAACAGCCAGAGGATCGCGAACAGCGCCACGCCTTCCAGCGCGAACTGATACAGCTGCGACGGATGACGCGCCAGTTGCGCCGGATCGGTCGGGAAGACCATCGCCCACGGCACGTCGGTCGCCTTGCCCCACAATTCAGCGTTGATGAAGTTGCCAATGCGCCCGGCACCCAGGCCAATCGGCACCATCGGCGCGACGAAGTCCATCAGTTGGAAGAACGACTTGTCATTCTTTTTACCGAACCACAGCGCCGCCAGCATCACACCGATAAATCCGCCGTGGAACGACATGCCGCCCTTCCACACTTCGAAAATCAGCAGTGGGTTGGCGATGTAGGCGCTCAGGTCGTAGAACAGCACATAACCCAAACGGCCGCCGACGATGACGCCCATCGACATCCAGAACACCATGTCGGAGAGTTTCTCTTTGCTCCAGGTCGGGTCGAAGCGGTTCAGCCGACGGGACGCCAACAGCCATGCACCGCCGATGCCGATCAGGTACATCAGGCCGTACCAATGGATTTTCAGCGGACCGATGGCCAGGGCCACCGGGTCGATCTGCGGGTAAGGCAGCATTGCGACTCCTCGTTAGAGTTGAAACCTTCAAAATTCCCGGGTGACGCTGTCACGCCAGGATTAAGCCAGGATTGCGCTACGCGTCAGAGCAAGAAGCTCAAGCCGACGCAAAACAGCAAAGCGGCAAACAGTCTTTTCAGCAAGCGCGGCGACAGCGTGTGGGCCAGTCGCGCACCGAGGCGGGCGAAAACCATGCTGGTCAGGGCGATCCCCAGCAGCGCCGGCAAATAAACAAAACCGAGACTATGGGCCGGCAACAGTGGATCGTGCCACCCCAGAATCATGAAACTTAATGCACTGGCCAAGGCGATTGGCAGGCCACAGGCCGACGAAGTCGCCACCGCTTGCTGCATCGGCACGCTGCGCCAGGTCAGGAACGGCACGGTCAACGAGCCGCCGCCAATCCCGAAAATCGCCGAGGCCCAGCCAATCACGCTGCCGGCCACGGTCAGACCGACTTTGCCCGGCACCGTTCGGCTGGCCTTGGGCTTAAAGTCCAAAGCGAGTTGAACGGCGATGATCAGCGCGAATACGCCGATGATCTTCTGCAAATGCGGCCCGGAGATCGCCTCCGCAGTCAGCGCGCCGAAACCGGCACCGATCAGAATGCCCAGCGTCATCCAGGCAAAAATCGGCCAACGCACGGCGCCGCGGCGATGGTGCTCGCGAACCGCATTGACCGACGTAAAGATGATCGTCGCCAGCGAGGTGCCGACTGCCAGATGCGTCAGGATCGAGGCATCAAATCCCTGCAAGGTGAAACTGAACACCAGCACCGGGACAATGATGATCCCGCCGCCTACCCCGAACAGCCCGGCCAGCACGCCCGCACAGGCGCCCAGCGCCAGATAGAGCAGAAATTCCATGGCCGCATCCCCAAGCATCCCGAATCAGGAGCGGCATGGTAACGGAAGCATGGCCTCGGGCTCCACTGTGGATGGCGATGGATCGATGAGCGATGTCTGCGTAGAGTGAGCAAAAAACACACAAGGACCACCTTATGTGCCTGATTGTTTTTGCCTGGCGGCCGGCTCATGCCCAGCCACTGATCGTGGCAGCCAACCGCGACGAATTCTATGCCCGGCCCAGCCTGCCCCTGGCGCAATGGCCGCAAGCCCCACACGTGTATGCCGGTCGTGACCTTGAGGCTGGCGGTACGTGGCTCGGTGTCGGCGCCAACGGGCGCTTTGCCGCGCTGACCAACATCCGTGATCCCCTCCAACCGCCGGCGCGCAAGTCACGAGGTGAACTGGTGGCGCAGTTTCTTAGCGGGGACATGTCGATTGACGACTATTTGAGGGACGTTGTTGCACGTTCGCTGGAATATGCCGGGTTTAACCTGCTGATCGGCAATGCCAATGAGCTATGGCACTTCAATGCCCGGGAGACAGAGGCGGTCATGCTCCAACCAGGCATTTATGGGTTATCGAACGCGGGGCTGGATACGCCGTGGCCGAAAGTGCTCAAGGTCAAGGCTGCATTGAGCGAGGTGTTGGGCGATCCGCAGCCGCAGGCGCTATTGGCCTTGCTCAGCGACCCGCAGACGGCGCCGCTTGCCGAACTGCCGGACACTGGAGTGGGGCAGGCTACCGAGACGTTGTTGTCGAGCGTGTTTATCAAGAGCCCGACTTACGGGACACGGGCGAGCACCGCGTTGATTGTTCAGGCAGATGGGGGGCGGCATATGGTCGAACGGAGTTTCGGGCCGTATGGGGGGCATTTGGGGGAGGTAGAGATCAGGATTTGAAGCTCGGGCGATTAATTGTGGCGAGGGAGCTTGCTCCCGCTGGAGTGCGAAGCGCTCCCGATCCGGCCAATGCGTTCTTTCAGAAAGATCGCATCGGCCGGATTACGACTGCTTCGCAGCCGAACGGGAGCAAGCTCCCTCGCCACAGGCCCTCAGCGTTTTAGAGCGTTTTAACCGAAGCCGGATTAATCATCCGCGCCAACCCAAGGTTCTTCAGCGCCAACTGCAGCGAGCTGTGGATAACTTGCGGGTTGTCGATAGTCATCAGCTCAGCCAGCAATTCCTTGGCCTTGCTCAAGTTGATCTGACGCAGCATCCACTTCACTTTCGGCAAGTTGGTGGCGTTCATCGACAGGCTGTCGAAACCCATCGCCATCAACAACACCGCCGCCGCCGGGTCACCGGCCATTTCGCCGCAGATACTCACGGGCTTGCCTTCGGCATGAGCGTCGCGCACGACGTTCTGCAAGGCTTGCAATACAGCCGGGTGCAGGTAGTCGTAGAGATCGGCCACCCGCGGGTTGTTGCGGTCCACGGCCAGCAAGTACTGGGTCAGGTCGTTGGAGCCGACCGACAGGAAGTCCACTTGTCGCGCCAATTCCTTGGTCTGATACACCGCCGCCGGAATCTCGATCATTACGCCAATCGGCGGCATCGGCACGTCGGTGCCTTCGTCGCGGACTTCGCCCCAGGCCCGGTGAATCAGGTGCAGGGCTTCTTCCAGTTCATGGGTGCCGGAAATCATCGGCAGCAGAATGCGCAGGTTGTTCAAGCCTTCGCTGGCCTTGAGCATGGCGCGGGTCTGCACCAGGAAGATTTCCGGGTGGTCGAGCGTCACGCGAATGCCGCGCCAGCCGAGGAACGGGTTGTCTTCCTTGATCGGGAAGTACGACAGCGCCTTGTCGCCGCCGATGTCCAGGCTGCGCATGGTCACCGGTTGCGGATGGAACGCGGCGAGTTGCTCGCGATAGATTGCCAGCTGCTCTTTTTCGCTCGGGAAGCGCTGGTTGATCATGAACGGCACTTCGGTGCGGTACAGACCCACGCCCTCGGCACCGCGCTTCTGCGCCCGCGCCACGTCCGCCAGCAGGCCGGTGTTGACCCATAGCGGCATGCGGTGACCGTCGACCGTTATGCACGGCAGGTCCCGCAGAGCATCCAGCCCGAGGGCCAGTTGTTTCTCTTCCTCGACCACCTCGGCGAACTGCTTGCGCAGCACGTCACTCGGGTTGGTATAGACCTCACCGTGGTAGCCGTCGACGATCATCTGGATCCCGTCGACCTTGGAGTACGGCAAGTCGACCAGGCCCATCACCGTCGGAATACCCATGGCGCGCGCCAGGATCGCCACGTGGGAGTTGCCGGAACCGAGTACCGACACCAGACCGACCAGCTTGCCTTCCGGCACCTCGCCGAGCATCGCCGGCGTCAGCTCTTCGCTGACCAGAATGGTGTTGTCGGGGTAGACCAGGGTCTGCTGCCGCTCTTCCTGCAGATAAGCCAGCAAGCGTCGACCGAGGTCTTTGACGTCCGAGGCGCGCTCACGCAGGTAGGCGTCGTCCATCAATTCGAAACGGTTGACGTGTTCGGTGACCACCTGACGCAACGCGCCCTGAGCCCACTGCCCGGTCTTGATCACTGTGGTGATTTCGCTGCCGAGCGAGGCATCGTCGAGCATCATCAGGTAAACGTCGAACAGCGCCCGCTCTTCAGGCCGCAGCTGGGTCGCCAGTTTGGCGGACAAGGCACGCATGTCGGCGCGCACGCCCTCGATGGCGGTCTTGAACAGGCCAAGTTCCGCGTTGATGTCGGTGATGGTCTTGTCCGGCACCACATCCAGATCGGCCGGAGGCAGCATGACGACCGCGGTTCCGACCGCCGCGCCCGGCGAGCCCGGTACACCGACGAACTTTGCTTCCTGGATACCTTTACCCTGACGGCCCAGGCCACGGATCGAACCGGTGGCCTCGGCGTGGGCGATAACGCCGGCGAGTTGCGCGCTCATGGTCACGAGGAAGGCTTCTTCACCCTCATCGAACTGGCGGCGTTCTTTTTGCTGAATGACCAACACGCCGACGACGCGACGGTGGTGAATGATCGGCGCCCCGAGGAACGAGGCGTAGCGTTCTTCACCGGTCTCGGCGAAGTAACGGTAGCGCGGGTGATCCGCGGCGTTTTCGAGGTTCAGGGGTTCTTCACGCGTGCCGACCAGGCCGACCAGACCTTCGTTGGGTGCCATGCTGACTTTGCCGATCGAGCGCTTGTTCAAGCCCTCGGTGGCCATCAGCACGAAGCGGTTGGTCTCTGGGTCAAGCAGGTAGACCGAGCAGACCTGGCTGCCCATGGCCTCTTTGACGCGCAACACAATAATCCCCAACGCCGCCTTGAGATCCTTGGCGGAGTTAACTTCCTGGACGATCTTGCGCAGCGTATTGAGCATGGCTCGGGGTCGAACTCCGTCGTCAGTCGCGCGCTAAAAGGCGCGGGGCAAGCTCTTTGAGAGCGCGGCGATAAACCTCGCGCTTGAATGTCACCACCTGGCCCAACGGATACCAATAACTGACCCAGCGCCAGCCATCGAATTCCGGTTTACCGGTCAAATCCATCCGCACCCGCTGCTCGTTGGAGACCAGGCGCAGGAGAAACCATTTCTGCTTCTGGCCGATGCACAGCGGTTGGCTGTGCGTCCTGACCAGACGTTGCGGCAAACGATAGCGCAACCAGCCCCGGGTGCAGGCGAGTATTTCAACATCTTCGCGCTCCAGGCCCACTTCTTCGTTCAACTCGCGGTACAAGGCGTCTTCCGGCGTCTCCTGGGGGTTGATCCCTCCCTGTGGAAACTGCCAGGCATCTTGATTGATACGGCGAGCCCATAGCACCTGGCCGGCATCATTCGTCAGAATGATCCCGACATTGGGGCGGAAACCATCGGGGTCGATCACGGCAACAACCTCGCAAACGCATGTCGTCGCATTGTTCCACAAAGGTTGTGAAAGCAGCAACGAGCCGACCTACCTTATGTGCACTCTTGTGAAAAGTCCGTATTCTGGACACCTTTCTACAGACTTTTCAGCGAGTAACTGCAATGCGGCTGGCTTTATTCGACTTGGACAACACGCTTCTGGGCGGTGACAGTGACCACGCCTGGGGCGATTATCTGTGCGAACGCGGTTTCCTCGACGCCGTCGCCTACAAGGCACGCAACGACGAGTTCTATCAGGATTACCTGGCCGGCAAGCTGGATAACGACGCGTACCTGAACTTCTGTCTGGAAGTTCTCGGCCGCACCGAGATGGCCATGCTGGATCAATGGCACCTGGACTACATGCGCGACTGCATCGAACCGATCGTGCTGCCCAAGGCTATCGAACTGCTGGCCAAGCACCGTGAGGCCGGCGATAAGCTGGTGATCATCACCGCCACCAACCGCTTTGTAACCGGGCCGATTGCAGCACGTTTAGGTGTTGAAACCCTGATCGCCACTGAATGCGAAATGATCGACGGCCGTTACAGCGGGCGCAGCACCGATGTTCCGTGCTTCCGTGAAGGCAAGGTGACGCGGTTGAATCGTTGGCTGGAAGAGACCGGCCATAACCTGGAAGACAGCTATTTCTACAGCGATTCGATGAATGACTTGGCGCTGCTGGAACAGGTGGCGAATCCGATTGCTGTTGATCCGGACCCGAATCTGCGGGCCGAAGCGCAAAAGCGCGGTTGGCCGGTGATCAGCCTGCGCGACTAAAAGCCGTCTCAATGCCCACAGTGGTTGCCGCCGCCCCCCCTGTGGGCGTGCTTTCAAGCGGGCTTGGCCGCCATCAGGTAGAAGATCGCCATGAAAGCCAAAAACGCCGGCCAGCCCAAGGCAAACCACCAGCGCATGTAGGTCACTGCCTTGATCGGCATAGGCGTGCCCTCCAGCAAAGCCTTGTCGGCCATTTTGTGCACGCGGATTTGCAGCCACACCACCGGCAACCAGCAAATCCCCGCCAGGCAATAGAGACCGATGCTCCACATCAGCCAGGTCTGTTGCAGCGGCCAGCCTGCCAGATGCATCAGGCCCAAACCGCTCAGCGGCTGGAGAACGGCCGTGGTGGCGGTGAAAGCCCAGTCGGCAAAAACCAGATGTTTGAAGGTGACAGCAATCACTTCGACCTTGCCGGTGCGCCAGGCCCGAAGTGCGTAATAGGCGGACCCGGCTCCAAGGCCAAAGAGAATAGTCGACGACAGGATGTGCAGGGTTTTCAGTAGCAGATAAGCGCTCATCGTCGGGGTTCAGTCCAAAGAAGCCATAAAGTAGCCACCATCAGCACCAGATTCTTGCCAACAGCCGCGTAAGGATCAAACCAGTAATGGGGCAGCACGAAGCTGATGCAGACGGTGTAACCGAGCATCAAGCCCAATTGCAGCCGCAACGCCAATCGGCGCCAGCGCTTGAACAGCATCCCCAACCCCAGCAAGCCGTCACACACGGCGCCACTGATGACTGCAAACTTCGCCCAGCTACCGTGTATGCCGGTTTCAGCCATGATCCGCAGGCTCCACTCGTAGCCGGGGCCGAGACAAACCACTGCCGTCCCCAGCCAGATCAGTGCCAGCACCGCCAACATCAGCGGGCGCAAGGCACGCTGACTGCTTTGAGCCACCGAGGGCCAGTCTTGCAAACAGATTTGCACAGGCGCGGCGCGATAGCAGCAGACCGAAGCCAGTACTTCGGGGTCAGCCAGGTTGTCCCGTTGCGCCAGGGTCACGCTTTGCCGGTTCAAGGCTCGCCAGCCGGATCGGTCTCCCAGCCAGCTGCCCACGCGGGTCAACAAGTCAGGTACCTTTACATATCGCCCGGGCGCCCAACCCTGCGCCGCTCGCATATGATCGATGACCTCGGCTAGCGTCATCGGCTCGGGGCCAACGAGCGGCAACACCATTGACTGAGCCGGCCATTGCCGCAGCAGGGCCATCACAGCACCCACCAGATCATCGATATGCAGGGGTTGCAGCCGAGCCTTGAGATCCAGCAAGGGGATCAACGGCCAAGGGGAAAGGACGGCCAGCCAGGCACTGCTCGCACCGCCCGCGCCCAGCACCAGCGAGGGCCGCAAGACGACTGAGGCGATGTTCAGCCCCAACAGATGCTCGTCTGCCACACCTTTGCTGGCAAGAAACGGCACATCGGATTGAGCCGCCGCCCCCAGCGCGGAAATCTGCAGCACCCGGACACCCTGGCGCGCAGCCTGATCGAACAACACTCGGGTGCCGCAATCCTGAATCAGACTCAGCGTCTGCGCGTCGACGCTCAGGAGACCGGCGGCGTTGATCAACAGATCGACATCGTAGGGAAAAACAAAATGCGCGGGATCGCCCGCCAATAACCCGAGATCCAGTCGCCGCCACTCAACACCCGGCCAACCCGGAGCCTGAGGTTCGCGGCTGGTGGCAATGACCGAATGGCCCGCACCGTGCAGCGCACGCAACAGATGGCGGCCCACAAAACCTGTGCCACCCGCCAATAGAATTTTCATGAACGTCCTTGTTGCTTAAACAGGTTTTGCACCCATCAATGCAGCAATGGAGAGAAAACCGACGCCACTGACGATCGCCAGCCCCAGCGTGAACTTCCAGCTGCCGGCACCGCCGGTGCGCAGGCGATTCAGTCGCGCCAGCAGCCACAGTGCGCTAAACGCCGCGATGACATAGATGACACTGGAACCCAGCACCCATGTCTGACCCAACGGCCAGCCGACCAGATGTACCAGCCACCAGCCTGTGAACGGCATGCTGAGCATGCACAGCAGCGCCAGATACCAGACAAACAACCACGGCCGGCGCAGCGTACTGGCCGGCCCCTCGCCACGCTTACGCCAGGTCAGAACCGCGAGCCCCAGACCGCAAGCCAGCAACACAATGGTCGCCGCGACGTGGAGGACTTTGAGGGTAGTCAGGGTTTCCATGTGTTTTCTTCCTTAGGCCGTGCCCATCAGCGTAGCCGCTCAGCCGAGAAACAGCTGATAGGCAGGGTTATCGCTTTCGTCCCAGTATGGGTAACCGATTTCTTCCAGCGCGGCCGGTACCAGATGACGCTCATCGTGCGGCACTTGCAGGCCCGCGACCACACGGCCATCCGCCGCGCCGTGATTGCGGTAGTGGAACATCGAAATGTTCCAGCGCCCGCCGAGTTTGTTGAGGAAGTTGAACAACGCACCCGGACGCTCCGGGAACTCGAAGCGCAGCACCACTTCATCGACAACCTGGGCAGCACGCCCGCCAACCATATGGCGAATGTGCAACTTGGCCAGTTCGTTGTCGGTCAGGTCGAGCACCGGGAAACCCTGCTCGGTGAGACTGGCGAGCAGCGCACTGCGCGGGTCGTTTTCCGGATGCGTCTGCACGCCGACAAAGATGTGCGCTTCGCTGCCGGTGTTGTAGCGGTAGTTGAATTCGGTGATCTGACGCTTGCCGATGGCTTCGCAGAACGCCTTGAAGCTGCCCGGTTTCTCGGGGATGGTCACGGCGATGATCGCTTCGCGGCCCTCGCCCAGTTCAGCCCGCTCGGCCACGTGGCGCAAGCGGTCGAAGTTGACGTTGGCACCGGAATCAATGGCCACAAACGTATGGCCGGTTACGCCGCGTTGCTCGACGTATTTCTTGATCCCGGCCACGCCCAAGGCGCCGGCAGGTTCAGTGATCGAGCGGGTATCGTCGTAGATATCCTTGATTGCCGCACAGATTTCGTCGGTGCTGACGGTGATGACTTCGTCTACGTAATCTTTGCAGATATCGAAAGTGTGCTGACCGATCTGGGCCACTGCAACGCCGTCGGCAAAAAGCCCCACGGTCGGCAGCACCACCCGCTCGCCGGCCGCCATGGCGGCTTGCAGGCAGTTGGAGTCATCCGGTTCGACGCCGATGATTTTGATGTCCGGGCGCAGGTATTTCACGTACGCCGCGATCCCGGCGATCAGCCCGCCGCCGCCCACCGGAACGAAGATCGCATCCAGGCGCCCAGGGTGCTGGCGCAGAATCTCCATGGCCACCGTGCCCTGCCCGGCAATGGTGTGGGGATCGTCGTAAGGGTGAATGTAGACGTAGCCTTTTTCGTCGACCAGTTTCAGCGAGTAGGCCAGGGCTTCCGGGAACGAATCCCCGTGCAGCACCACTTTGCCGCCGCGCGAACGCACGCCTTCGACCTTGATCTCCGGGGTGGTCTTGGGCATCACGATGGTCGCTTTCACGCCCAGGACCTTGGCCGCCAGGGCCAAGCCTTGCGCATGGTTGCCCGCCGACGCGGTGACCACGCCGCGAGCGCGCTCTTCATCGCTCAGTTGCGTGAGCTTGTTGTAGGCGCCACGAATCTTGAACGAGAACACCGGTTGCAAGTCTTCACGCTTGAGCCAGATATCGTTGCCCAGCCGCTCGGAGAGCTGGCGGGCAGTCTGCAATGGGGTTTCTACGGCAACGTCATAAACGCGCGAGGTGAGGATCTTTTTGACGTACTGTTCGAGCATCGGAAAGCATCACTGAGCGGGTTGGGCAGGGCCAAGGAGTCTAACCCGGCTTTCGGGCGGGCGACCACACTAAACAGGTGGTTTTAGCCGCTCGCGAGCGCAAGAAACTCATTGTGGCGAGGGAGCTTGCTCCCGTTGGAGCGCGAAGCGCTCCCCAAAACGGACACCCCGATCTTTCAGACACACTGCATCGGCAGGCTTTACGACTGCTGCGCAGCCGAGCGGGAGCAAGCCCCCTCGCCACAGGCAAGCCCCTCGCCACCATTCGACATACCGACAATGACCTTCCCCATCGCGAGGCCTATAATGCCGGCCTTTCGTTCCCCTTTCGGCACTTCGGAGCCCGCATGACCCAGGATCAACTCAAACAGGCCGTAGCCCAGGCCGCCGTCGACTTCATCCTTCCGAAACTCGACGACAAGAGCATCGTCGGGGTCGGCACCGGCTCCACCGCCAACTGCTTCATCGATGCCCTGGCCAAGCACAAAGGCGCGTTCGATGGCGCGGTCGCCAGTTCCGAAGCCACCGCCGCCCGCCTCAAGGGCCACGGCATTCCGGTGTATGAGCTCAATACCGTCAGCGACCTGGAGTTCTACGTTGATGGCGCCGATGAAAGCGACGAACACCTGAATCTGATCAAGGGCGGCGGCGCAGCCCTGACCCGCGAGAAGATTGTCGCGGCCGTGGCCAAGACCTTCATCTGCATCGCCGACGCCAGCAAACTGGTGCCTGTGCTCGGTGCGTTCCCGCTGCCCGTGGAAGTGATCCCGATGGCCCGCAGCCACGTAGCCCGCCAACTGGTGAAGCTCGGCGGCGACCCGGTTTACCGTGAAGGCGTGCTGACCGACAACGGCAACATCATCCTCGATGTGTTCAACATGCAGATCACCAACCCGGTGGAACTGGAAACACAGATCAATGCGATCGTCGGCGTGGTCACCAACGGCTTGTTCGCAGCCCGCCCGGCTGATTTGCTGCTCCTGGGCACGAGTGAAGGCGTGAAAACCCTGCGCGCCCAGTAAGCGAAATCGCCCGGATTTATGGGCAAATAAAATACCTGTGGGAGCGGGCTTGCCCGCGATGAGGCCGTCACATTCGACATTGATGTTGACTGAAAGGCCGTCATCGCGGGCAAGCCCGCTCCCACAGTGTTTTGGGTTGTTGGTTAGGGTTGTGCCGGCTTTTTGAAGACGTAGAAAAGGTTCGGCTCGCTGACGAGGTACAAGGTGCCGTCGTCGTCCATTGCGATGCCTTCTGCTTGCGGCACAGTCTTCTGCAATCCCTGACGACCCTTGCTCAGTGACAAGGTGGTCAGCGGTCGCCCATCGACATCCAGCTCCAGAATCAGTCGTGACTCATCGGACAGCGCCAACAGATGGCCACTGCGCTCGTCGTATTGCAGGCTCGACAGGTCTCGCACGAACATCCCGGCATCGCGCTTGGGGTTGTTCACCACATGCACCGCGTAGGATTTCTCCGGGTTGTAATGAGGGAAGCCCTGAACTTCGTAGATCAGCATCGGGTCGCGCTCCTTGGCGACGAACAAACGCTTGCCCGCCGAGTCATAGGCCAACCCTTCAAAACCTTTGTTGCCGCTCATGTGCACGCCGAGGGTCATCTGCTCGGCGTCCGCGGCATCGAGGAACGTCGTGTCCTTTTCCAGATGAATCTTGATCAGCCGTTGCTTGCGCTCGTCGGTGATCACGTAAGTGTCAGCACTGATGAATTCCACCGCCTCCGGGTCGCCAAACCCGACCAACGCCACACGCCGCAGGATTTTGCCTTCCAGGGACAATTCGATCAGTTCGGCATTTTTGTTGGTAACGGTGAACAGGCTTTTACGCACGGGATCGAAGGTCAGCGCCGAAACATCGGCGTCCAGACCATCAATGACTTGCGCCTCGATTGCTACCTGATACTGATCCAGGCCAATGGACTGGGCATTCATCGGCTGCCATAACGCCTGCACATTGAACCAGGTGCGCTCGAACAGACGCAGGTACTGGCCGACGGCAATCAGCACGATCAGCGCAATTACCGACAGGATCAGCATCAGGGGTTTGGGACGGGCAAGTCGGCGCATTCAGGCGAGCTCGGCAACAAGACGGGCGGATGAAATACCACGGCAGTATGAATTCAAGCTTAATGGCCAGTGGCCTTCGACCACAATTACCGAACTCTACGGTTGTTTTTCGAACCGGTAGAACAGGTTCGGTTCGCTCACCATGTACAGCGTGCCCGCTTCGTCCATGGTCACGCCTTCGGCACGAGGAATGGTTTCCTTCAGACCATTGAACCCCCCAAGCAAAGTCATGAAGCTGACCTGCTCGCCTTTCTCGTTCAATTCCAGCAACAAGTGAGAGTCGGCGGACAGCACCAGGGTGTGGCCGGTGCGCGGATCGATAGCCAGGGCCGAGAGATTGCGGATGTCCAGCTCATCGCTGGGCAGCTTTTGCTTGTCGCCCTTGAGGATTTGGCTTCCGTCGCTTTTCCAGCTGAACAGTGCCGGCGGACGCTCTTCACCCAGCAGCAGTTGCTGGTTGCGCGCATCCCAGACGATCGCCTCGAAGGCCTTATTCTGGTTTTTCGACGGGCCAAGGTCATATTTCGGGAAACTGTCGATATTCAATTCGCGAGTATCGGCATCGACCTTGACGATGGAAAGCAGGTGTTTGCGCTCATCGGTAATCGCCAGCAAACCGTTACCCATGGCCGTCACGCCTTCCGGGTTACCCCAACCCACCAGCGGCATCTTGCGTAACACGTCGCCTTGCAACGTCAATTCGACCAGAAACGGGTTCTTGCCCATCACCGCAAACAGGGTTTTGGTCTGCGGGTCATAAGACACGTCCGATGCTTCATCCTTCTCCATGCCCGGCAATAGCTTGGCATCGATCACCGTCCGGTAATCCGGCAGCCAGACACTCTCTTGACGTTCGGCCGGGCTCTCAAAACGTTCCATCACCCAGAGCACGCCGCGATCATCCCAGTGCATCGCAAACATGAGGCCATACACGGCAGCCGCCACCAGCAAAAGCCAGGAATACCACCGCATGACAAAGCGCGAGCGGCGGGCAGTTTTCAGCTTGGGCAGCGGTTGGGTGGCCATGCAGGGATGCGTTCCAGAAATTCAGGCTATGGGTAATAGCACATTGGGACTGGCTCAGACGCCAGAAGCCCCGGAATTATCCGGACAAAATGTGAAAAAAACGGGAAATGGCGGGATTGCCCTGTGTAAACACAGAAACTTGCGAACGCTAAAAACCATTGTGGGAGCGGGCTTGCCCGCGATGAGGCCATAACAGTCAACATTGATGTTGACTGAACGACCGCCATCGCGGGCAAGCCCGCTCCCACAGGGTTTTGCGGTGTTTGTGCTAGCGGACGCTGCTGGTGAAGCGGCTGGCGCCCGGCAGTTCGAGCACCAGTTCGTCACCGACATTCAGCGGACCAACGCCCACCGGCGTACCCGTGAGAATCACATCACCGGCCTGCAGCGAGAAGCAGCCGGCCATGTACTGGATCATCGGCACGATCGGGTTCAGCATGTCCTTGCTGTTGCCATCCTGGCGGACTTCGCCATTGATGGTCAGGCGGATGCCAATGTCGGTCAGGTCGGCGAAGGTACTGCCCGCCACGAATGGTGCAATCACCGCCGCGCCATCGAAGGATTTGGCGATTTCCCACGGCAGGCCCTTGGCTTTCAGCTCGGCCTGTTTGTCGCGCAGGGTCAGGTCCAGCGCCGGGGCGATGCCGGAGATGGCATCCAGCACTTCTTCACGGCTCGGTTTGGTCGACAATGGCTTGCCAATCAACACGGCGATTTCCGCCTCGTAATGCACCGAGCCACGCTCGGCTGGAATGCTGAAACCGCCTTCCAGCGGCACCACGCAACTGCCCGGTTTGATGAACAGCAGTGGCTCAGTAGGCACCGGATTTTCCAGTTCCTTGGCGTGTTCGGCGTAGTTGCGGCCGATGCATACCACTTTTCCCAGCGGGAAATGAATACGCGTACCGTCGACATACTGGTGCTGGTAGCTCATTACCGACTCCTGCTTCGTGCTTTTAAAGTTCGAAGAATCAAACAGCGAAAATCTTGCCCGGGTTCATGATGCCATTCGGGTCGAATACCGCTTTGACGGCTTTCATGTACTCGATCTCAACCGGCGAGCGACTGTAGGTCAAATAGTCACGTTTAGTCATGCCCACACCGTGTTCGGCGGAAATCGAACCGTTGTACTTTTCGACGGTTTCGAACACCCACTTGTTGACAGTCGCGCACTTGGCAAAGAACTCGTCCTTGCTCAGGTTATCCGGCTTGAGGATGTTCAAGTGCAGATTGCCGTCGCCGATGTGGCCGAACCAGACGATTTCGAAATCCGGGTAGTGTTCGCCGACGATCGCGTCAATTTCCTTGAGAAACCCCGGGACTTTCGACACAGTGACCGAAATGTCGTTTTTATACGGCGTCCAGTGGGAAATGGTTTCGGAGATGTACTCGCGCAGCTTCCAGAGGTTCTGCAACTGGGTTTCGCTCTGGCTCATCACACCGTCCAGCACCCAGCCTTCCTCGACGCAGTGCTCGAAGGTTTCCAGGGCATGGTTGGCCACTTCTTCAGTGGTCGCTTCGAATTCCAGCAGCGCGTAGAACGGGCAATCGGATTCAAACGGTGCCGGCACATCGCCGCGCGCCATGACCTTGGCCAAGGCTTTATCAGAGAAGAATTCGAAGGCGGTCAGGTCAAGTTTGCTCTGGAACGCGTGCAACACCGGCATGATCGAATCGAAATCGGCGGTGCCGAGGACCATTGCGGTGAGGTTTTTCGGCGCACGGTCCAGACGCATGGTGGCCTCTACCACAAAACCCAGCGTGCCTTCGGCGCCGATAAACAGCTGACGCAGGTCGTAGCCTGTGGCGTTCTTGATCAGGTCCTTGTTCAGTTCCAGCAGATCGCCCTTGCCGGTGACGACCTTCATGCCGGCCACCCAGTTGCGGGTCATGCCGTAGCGAATCACCTTGATCCCGCCGGCATTGGTGCCGATATTGCCGCCAATCTGGCTGGAACCTGCCGACGCGAAGTCCACCGGGTAGTACAGGCCGTGTTCTTCGGCTTTATTCTGTAATTGCTCGGTGACCACGCCTGGCTGACAAACGGCCGTGCGGTCGGTCAGGTTCACGTCGAGGATCTGGTTCATGTAGTCGAAGGACACGACCACTTCGCCATTGGCGGCCACGGCCGCAGCCGAAAGCCCGGTACGACCGCCGGACGGCACCAGCGCCACCTTGTGTTCATTGGCCCAACGAACAATGGCCTGGACCTGCTCGGTGGTCTTGGGAAACACGATGGCCGTCGGGGCCGGGGCGAAATGCTTGGTCCAATCCTTACCGTAAGCATTCAGGGAGTCGGCGTCGGTCAGCACCTTGCCAGGCTCAACCAGGGTCTTCAGCTCATCAATCAGGGCAGGATTGGTCATCGACAGAACTCTCGAACAATTCATGGTCATCCTGAAGACGCTTCACGTCGCAGGAATGAGTGTTTAGCGGGGTGCATATGCTAGCATACCGACCCCGCAGGATAGTGCCCAAAGGCTGTTCTGCGGTGACGGCTTTCTTGCCGTCCGGGTCAGCGTCTGCTGGCTATCTCCTGCCAATTTTCTCCGGGATACAGGTTTACGCAGATGAGCAAGACTTCTCTCGATAAGAGCAAGATCAAGTTCCTTCTTCTCGAAGGCGTCCACCAATCGGCTGTCGACGTCCTCAAGGCGGCGGGCTACACCAGCATCGAGTACCTCACAGGTTCTCTGCCGGAAGCCCAGCTGAAGGAAAAGATCGCTGATGCTCACTTCATCGGCATTCGCTCCCGCACTCAACTGACCGAAGAGATCTTCGATCACGCGAAGAAACTGGTGGCGGTTGGTTGTTTCTGCATCGGCACCAACCAGGTCGACCTCAACGCGGCTCGCGAACGCGGCATCGCGGTATTCAACGCGCCGTACTCCAACACTCGCTCCGTAGCCGAGCTGGTATTGGCCGAAGCGATCCTGTTGCTGCGCGGCATTCCTGAGAAGAACGCTTCCTGCCACCGTGGCGGCTGGATCAAGAGCGCAGCCAATTCCTTCGAAATCCGTGGCAAGAAGCTCGGCATCGTCGGTTACGGCTCGATCGGCACTCAATTGTCCGTTCTGGCTGAAGGCCTTGGCATGCAGGTGTACTTCTACGACACCGTGACCAAGCTGCCACTGGGTAACGCCACCCAGGTCGGCAACCTGCACGAGCTGTTGGGCATGTCCGACATCGTCACCCTGCACGTTCCGGAAACCGCTGCCACCCAATGGATGATCGGTGAGAAAGAAATCCGCGCCATCAAGAAGGGCGGCATTCTGATCAACGCTGCTCGCGGCACTGTTGTTGAACTGGACGCCTTGGCGGACGCGATCAAGGACAAGCACCTGATCGGCGCGGCCATCGACGTATTCCCGGTGGAGCCGCGCTCTAACGAAGAAGAGTTCGAAAGCCCGCTGCGTGGCCTGGACAACGTGATCCTGACCCCGCACATCGGTGGTTCCACCGCTGAAGCGCAGGCCAACATTGGTCTGGAAGTGGCGGAAAAACTGGTCAAGTACAGCGACAACGGTACGTCGGTATCGTCCGTGAACTTCCCGGAAGTGGCTCTGCCGGCTCACCCTGGCAAGCACCGTCTGCTGCACATCCACGAGAACATTCCGGGTGTGATGAGCGAGATCAACAAGGTCTTCGCCGAAAACGGTATCAACATTTCCGGTCAGTTCCTGCAGACCAACGAGAAAGTCGGCTACGTCGTGATCGACGTCGACGCCGATTACTCGGAAATTGCCCAAGAGAAGTTGCAGCACATCAACGGCACCATTCGTTGCCGCGTGTTGTTCTGATAGTGACTTGAGTGACAAAAAAGGAGACCTTCGGGTCTCCTTTTTCATGGGCGCGACAAATGTTACTTAACGTTGACGGTGATTTTCTCCGACACGATCGGCGGATCGAACGGCATGTGACCGCTGTCGCCCAACTCCAGCTGCAAGGTGTGTTTGCCCGGCGTCAGCTTTACTTCAGCCTGGGTCTGCGCCTTGCCAAAGTGCAGGTGGTTGGCATCGTTGGGGATCGGTGCACCGGCGGCTGGCAGCTCATCGACATCGATCAGCAAGTGGTGATGGCCGGTGTTCTTGGTGACATCGCCCGCAGGCGCTAGCGCAATGTTCTCGACAGCGAACTTGACGACGACGGTTTGCGGAACCGTGGCTCCGTCCACAGGAGAAACGATGGACACTTCTGCACCTTTGGGAGCCGGTGTAGCAGCCGTTGCCAACATCGATGCACCCAGCAACAGGCCAGCCAACGCTGCACGTGACATAAAGCTTTTCATTCTCTTCTCCAGTTTTTCCGTAAAATCCGCTCGACCGTGACAACTTCACGGCCATTCGTTGTCGAAGTCACTCAATAACCATAGCAAAGCGAGCCTGAACAGCGCGTCGCGATAAATGAATTCAAAGGAGTGACCATGCGCTTTTTGCCTGGCCTGATCTGCCTGCTACCCCTTTTGAGCCCTTTGGCTCATGCCGAACTGATTGACGATGTAAACGACCGCGGCGAATTGCGCATTGCCCTTGAGGCTAATACACCGCCCTTCAATTTCAAGGAGGACGACAAACTGACCGGGTTCGAGGTCGAGCTGGGGCAGTTGTTGGCCGCTGAGCTGGATGTGCGCGCCGACTTTGTCGTCACCGATTCCAGTGATTTGCTGACCGGCGTCGAAAGTGGCAAATACGACGTGGCCATCAACCACATCACAGAGACCCCGGCGCTCACGGAGCGTTTCGACTTCAGCCAACCTTACATTCAAACCGATGCGCAATTGATCGCGCAGAAGGAAGAACCGCGCTCAATACTATTGGTGCAGTCACTGACGGAGGAAAAGCCGAAAGCCAGCCAGACCGTGAGCCTGGCGATTCCGTTTCAGAAGGGTAACCCGGCGTTCCACGTCAGCCTCGAAAACGCCTTGCAGCGGATCAAGGGGGATGGCCGATTGGAAGCGTTGTCGCAAAAGTGGTTCGGGGCGGATACGAGCGTGGCGCCGAAACCCTGATTCAAGGCTGACGAGTAACCCTGTGGGAGCGGGTTGTGGCGAGGGGGCTTGCCCCCGTTGGGTCGCGCGGCGGACCCAGAATCTGCGAGCGCTGCGCACTCGAACGGGGCAAGCCCCCTCGCCACATAGCCCGCTCCCACAGGGATTTGTGCAGGGCCGTTAGTCGAGGGTTGCCAGAGCTATCGCCGCTTCGGCCAACTCCCGCTCGCTGAAAACCTGGACACCATTGCGCTTGAGCAATGCCGCGGTGACACCCTCACCACTGACCTTCACGCCACTGAACGTCCCGTCATAGGTCAGCAGATTCCCGCAAGACGGGCTGTTGGCCTTGAGCACGGCAATGCGGATGCCGTGCTGCTGCACCAGTTCCAGCGCCTGATAAGCCCCCGAAAGAAACTCGGCACTGACGTCCTCGCCCTCGGTGGTGATGACCGATGCAAGGCCATCAAGCACTTCAGCGCCCTGCCCGCCCGGAATCTCCGCCTCGGCCCTTGGCGTCGGTAAACCGCCGGCGACTTCCGGGCACAACGGCACCACCCGGCCTTCGGCAATCCACTGTTCCAACAGGTTGAATGGCCCACTGGCGCCGCCGTCGTAACGGACGCGGTGACCAAGCAAACAGCGGCTTACCAGAATCTTTTGCATGATCAGAACGGCTCGTTGCCACGACGCCGGAACCAGCCCGTCAACGACAGGCGATCTCGGGTCGCAGGCAGGACTTCGTGAGGGACTTCGCCCGACAGGAACACTACCAGGCATCCGCCGGTAGGCACCACATCGTGTTCGACGCCTTCGTCGAGGTACATGCGCAGCTGACCGCCATGCTCGGGCAGCCAGCCGTCATTGAGGTAGATCACCGCCGAGACCATGCGCCGGTCGTCGTCGCGGAAACGGTCGACATGCTTTAGGTAGAAAGCGCCAGGCGGGTACAGGGCGAAATGGCTTTCGAAATCTTCCAGGCCCAGAAACAAACCGCGATTCATCGCCTCACGCAGGCTGTCCATCAACCCCAGATAACGGTCGCAGGCCTCGGCCTGACCGGGTTCTATCCACTGGATATGGTCACCACGAATGCCCTCGCGAATTTCCGAAAACGGCCCGCGCCCCACGGCGGCCGGGGCGAGCTCACCCTCAGCGGCACGTTTTCGGCACTCGGCTGCCAGCGCCTGGGTCAGATCCAGAGGCAGGAAAATATTCTGCCGCGACCAGCCGCGCTCAGCCAGGTCGTCGACGATACGTAACAGCAGCGGATGATCAGAGGATATTTGCATGGCGCGCATAGTATTCCTGTGCCCGCAAATCCGACAGAGCCGCGTAGCGGAGGATTGGTCGGATAAGGCACTCAACCTGATACGAATTCTCGACAAGTACGAATGCCGCACGGAGAATAGTCGCCTGCTGACAGGAGTCCCTATGCGTCGCTTGCTTTTCTCACTGTTAATGTTCTGCGTTTTGCCCGCTTGGGCGGACGGCCACGACCAGTTGTACAAGGTCGCCGGTTGGCCAGAACAACGCGCGCATTTCAACGATGCTCTTTCGGCCGCTCAGCAGCGTTACCAGAACAGCCTGCCGCCGGCGGTGTTCCAGGCTCTGGTCAACAACAGCAATCAGCGCTTTGCTCCCAAAGCCATGGACCAGCGTGCCGAAGCGCAATTGCGCAAAAAGCTTGCCGATCCAAAACCTGCCTTGACCTTCTTTCAATCGGCCCTGGGCAAGAAAATCGTCGCCGCCGAACTGCTGGCGACCCGTCGCGACCAATTGGCGAAAAACGCCAAGGGCTTGCCGAAAATTCAGGCCAGCGATACCCGTCAACTCATCATCGGGCACCTGGCCCAAGCCCTGCCCGCTCGCGAGGCCGGCGCTGAAGTCAGCCTGGCGATCGCGGGCGTGGCGGCCGACAGCCTGAGCTCGATGATCCCCGGCCTGCTCGGCGGCGGCCAGGCGCAAGGCATGTTGAACGGTCAGCGCCAGCGCCTGATGGAGCAGATCGGCGCCGACCTGAACAACACGCTGCTGTATGTCTATCGCGACCTGTCGGATGACGAGCTGGAAGAGTTCGCGACTTTTGCCGAGTCCATTGAAGGCAAGGCTTACTACCAAGCGGCATTGGCGGCGATTCGGGCGGGGTTGGCGGTGGGACAGAGTACGTCGAGCCTTGCCCAATAGTTTTTGGTGTCCGTCTGATCGCCATCGCGGACTTGCCCGCGATGGGGCCCTGCCTACCGCTAAAGATTCCGCCCCTTCATCCGCTTAGTCAAAAACCCGAAATACTCCTGCCGCAATCCCGGTGACTCATTCGCCAGATGATGCCGCGCTTCAGGCAGCATCAGCACCTGAGGCCGATCGAACTTGCCCCGCAACACCTCAAGGTTGTGCTTCCAATCCACCGTCATGTCCGCCTGCCCCTGCACGATCAGCGGCCGCCGCGGGCTGCGCGGTGCCGCTTCGATGCGCTTGATCCACCGACCCAGCGCACCGACCCAGGCCGTTGGCAGACGCAGCGGTTGCAACGGATCGGCTTGCAGGAACGTCAGGAAGTCAGGGTCGCTGGAGTTCTCGCTGAAACGCCGGGCGATGCCTTTGACGAACGGCTTGAGCAAGTAATAACTGAGCTGCGACCAGCCCCAGGCTCGCGGACGCACCAGTGGCGACAGCAGAATCACCTGCCCTTGGGCGGGACTGTTCGCCCCCTGATTGAGCACATGATCGATCACGATCGCCCCGCCGGTGCTTTGCCCGCACAGGTGCCAGGGCTGCGGAAGGCCCAGCGATTGCGCCTCGGCCAACAGACCTTGCAGCGTGCTCTGATACTCGGCGAAATCCTTGATGCTCGCCCGTTCGCCGCTGGAAAGGCCATGCCCCGGCAGGTCACAGGCGATCACCGCAAAACCCTGGTCCAGCGCCCACTCGATCACATGCCGATAGAGCCCGGTGTGATCGTAGAAACCGTGAAACAGAAACAGCGTCGCCTTCGCCCGCTCGGGCCACCAGAGCTGGCTGACCACTTCATAGCCATCGACCTCGAAACGCCCCAGGCCACTGCGCAAGGTTCGCCGGGGAAAATCCAGCCGATAAAAATGCTGATAGGCCATCGCCTCCGCCGACAGCGGCTGCCACTCGGCCAATGGCCGCAGGCTGGCACGCAAATGATCGGGGTCGAAAGTGGCAGACATGGGCTATTCCAGAGCGCGAAACGGACTTTATGGGCCTGCGATATTCATCTGTCGCGGCAAGCATGGCAAGCTAGCCGACCTTCGAGGATTGAAACCCATGCGTCCGGCCTACCGCACCACACTGCTTGCCAGTCTGCTCGCCCTTGTGTGTGCCGGCGTGCTGTGGGCCGCCTATGACTGGTTTCAGGGGCGCTACTTGCGCGCCTTCAGTTCGCACACTGCGGTGTTCTCCGGCGACCCATTGCGCCTGCCGGACGAACTTGCCGGCCCCGGCGCCATTCGCCTGGTGCACTTCTGGGACCCGGCCTGCCCGTGCAATGTCGGCAACCAACAACACCTGACCGAACTGGTTGAGCGCTATGTACCGCAGGGCGTCGAGTTCTATGCGGTCCAAAAGCCCGGCAGCCACGGTCAATTGCCCAGCACCTTGAGTCGCCTGAAAACCATCACCGTCCTGCCAGGCTCCGAACAAATCCCCGCCAGCCCGGCGGTGGCGATCTGGGACCGCAGTGGCAAGCTGGCGTATTTCGGTCCGTACAGCGAAGGCCTGACCTGCAATTCGAGCAACAGCTTTATCGAGCCTATCTTGCAAGCGCTGAATGAAGGCCGGGCGGTGAACGCCACCCATACGCTGGCGGTGGGTTGCTACTGCCCGTGGCCTACTGAGGTGAAGTAAGGCATTCCTGACTTTTCCAGGACCGCGATGCCAGGCACAGGAGGTCTGTGCTACACGTTTGCAGCCCACACGGGCAGCAATCCCGAAAGAACAAGGAGTCACCATGAAACGCGTCCTGACCGTACTTGCCTTGCTGATCGTCGTACTCGTCGCCGGGGGCGGCTGGTATGTGTACAGCAAGCAACCGACGCGCCAGGGCCAGGTGCAATTGCAACACCTGCAAGGTTCGGTGACCGTGCGCTACGACGTGCGCGGCGTGCCGCATATCCGTGCCGAAAATGAAACCGACCTCTACCGCGCCCTCGGCTATGTGCAGGCCCAGGACCGATTGTTCCAGATGGAAGCCGTGCGGCGTCTGGCCCGTGGTGAACTGGCCGAAGTCCTCGGCCCGAAACTGCTCGACACCGACAGACTGTTTCGCAGCCTGCGCATCCGCGAACGGGCTGAAAGCTACGTGGCCGCGCTGGATCGTCAGTCGCCGGCGTGGAAGGCCCTGCAAGCTTATCTGGACGGCATCAATCAATATCAGGACAGCCACGCTGCGCCGGTAGAGTTCGATGTGCTGGGGATCCCCAAGCGCCCTTTCACCGCCGAAGACAGCATCAGCATCGCCGGCTACATGGCTTACAGCTTTGCTGCGGCGTTTCGCACCGAACCGTTGCTGACTTACGTGCGTGACCAACTGGGCGCCGAGTACCTGAACATCTTCGATCTCGACTGGCAGCCCAAGGGCGTGCTGGCCAAAGGGCGCGCCAACCCTGCGCCGGCCCTTACCGCCAATGACTGGAAGGGTCTGAACGCCCTCGCCCGTTTGAGTGAGCAGGCGCTGGCCGATAATGGCCTGCCACAATTCGAAGGCAGCAATGCCTGGGCGATTTCCGGCAACCGCAGCAAAAGCGGTAAGCCACTGCTGGCCGGCGACCCGCACATTCGCTTCTCGGTGCCGTCGGTGTGGTACGAAGCGCACCTGTCGGCACCGGGTTTCGAGCTGTATGGCTACCACCAGGCGCTGGTGCCGTTTGCGTTCCTTGGCCACAATCTGGACTTCGGCTGGAGCCTGACGATGTTCCAGAACGACGATCTGGACCTGATCGCAGAGAAGGTCAACCCGGACAACCCGAACCAGGTCTGGTATCGCGGCCAGTGGGTCGACATGGTCAACACCGAACAACAGATCGCGGTCAAAGGCCAGTCACCGGTCACGCTGACCCTGCGCCAGTCGCCCCATGGCCCGATCATCAACGATGCGCTCGGCACCGCCGCCGGCAAGACGCCGGTCGCCATGTGGTGGGCCTTCCTCGAGACGCCGAATCCGATCCTAGACGGCTTCTATCAGCTCAACCGCGCCGACACCCTGGCCAAGGCCCGCGCCGCGTCGGCCAAGATCCAGGCACCGGGGCTGAACATTGTCTACGCCAACGCCAAGGGTGACATCGGCTGGTGGGCCTCGGCGCTGCTGCCCAAGCGCCCGGCCGGAGTGAAGCCCGGTTTCATCCTCGACGGCAGTACCCCTCAGGCAGACAAGGAAGGCTTTTACCCGTTCAGTGCCAACCCACAGGAAGAGAACCCGGCGCGGGGTTATATCGTCTCGGCCAACTTCCAACCGGTGTCGCCGACCGGCATGGAAATTCCCGGTTACTACAACCTCGCCGATCGCGGTCAGCAGCTCAATCGTCAACTCAGCGACAAGAACATGAAGTGGGACAACGAGTCCAACCAGAAGCTGCAACTGGGCACCACCACCGACTACGGTCCACGTTTGCTGGCGCCGTTGCTACCGGTACTGCGTGAAGTGGTGAGCGATCCCGCCGAGCTCAAACTGGTGGAGCAACTGGCGCAGTGGAGCGGCGATTACCCGCTGGACTCCATCAGCGCCACGCTGTTCAACCAGTTCTTGTTCAACCTTGCCGACGCGGCGATGCGCGATGAACTGGGCAATGACTTCTTCGAAACGCTGCTCCCGACTCGGGTGATCGATGCCGCACTGCCGCGTCTGGCGGCCTCCGCCGACTCACCGTGGTGGGACAACCGCAACACCCCCGGCAAGGAAACCCGCGCCGATACGGTCAAGGTTGCCTGGCAAGCGAGCATGGCTCACCTCAAAACCACCCTTGGTACTGATTCGACACAATGGAAGTGGGGCAAGGCGCACACCCTGACTCACGGCCATCCGTTGGGGACGCAGAAACCGCTGGAGCGGATCTTCAACGTCGGGCCATTCGCCGCGCCCGGCACCCACGAAGTGCCGAACAACCTCTCGGCCAAGATCGGCCCGGCGCCGTGGCCCGTGACTTACGGCCCGTCGACGCGGCGCCTGATCGACTTCGCCGACCCCGCCCACAGCCTGACCATCAACCCGGTCGGCCAGAGCGGTGTGCCGTTCGACAGCCACTATGCCGATCAGGCCGAGGCGTATATCGAGGGGGTTTACTACCAGGCGCATTTCAATGATGAAGAAGTGACGGCCAATACTCGCAGTACGTTGAAGCTGTTGCCGGCGCGGGCTGCGCAGTAGATTTTAGTTGGCCGGGCTGACGCCTTCGCGGGCAAGCCTCGCTCCTACCGTTGATCTTCAGCGAACACAAAACATGTGTATGACAGAAAACCAATGTGGGAGCGGGCTTGCCCGCGATGGCGTCCTCACCTTCAACATAAATGTCGATGGATAGATCGCGATCGCGGGCAAGCCCGCTCCCACAGGGATTTGGGTTGGCCACACATGCGTGGTCAACCCGGCATCAGGCTCAAGCCGCTTCCGGCGCCTGCGCCCGGCGCACGTCCGGTTGTTTCCAGGAATCGGCGGCGCCTTCTTCGATGGCCTGCTGGATCGCACGCTTGCGAATCTCTTCGGCACGACGGCTGAAGTACCAGACCAGGAACGTCACCAGCGACACCGCCAGCAGAATCAGGCTGGCCACGGCGTTGATCTCAGGCTTCACGCCCAGGCGCACCGCCGAGAACACTTCCATCGGCAAGGTTGTGGAACCCGGACCGGACACGAAGCTTGCCAGTACCAGGTCATCCAGCGACAAGGCAAACGACATCATTCCACCTGCCGCCAGCGACGGCGCGATCATCGGAATGGTGATCAGGAAGAACACCTTCCACGGCCGCGCACCGAGGTCCATGGCCGCCTCTTCAATCGATAGGTCCAACTCACGCAAGCGCGCCGACACCACCACCGCCACATACGCTGCACAGAAGGTGGTGTGGGCGATCCAGATGGTGACGATGCCGCGCTCCTGTGGCCAACCGATCATCTGCGCCATCGCCACGAACAGCAGCAACAACGACAGACCGGTGATCACTTCCGGCATCACCAGCGGCGCGGTGACCAGACCACCGAACAGCGTGCGACCCTTGAAGTGGGTGATACGGGTCAGCACGAACGCCGCCAAGGTGCCGAGCGCCACCGCTGCAATCGCCGTGTAGCAGGCGATTTCCAACGAGCGCACCACCGAGCCCATCAGTTGGGTGTTGTCCATCAACCCCACGTACCACTTGATCGACCAGCCGCCCCACACCGTCACCAGTTTCGAGGCGTTGAACGAGTAGATCACCAGGATCAGCATCGGCGCGTAGATGAACAGCAAACCCGCTACCAGCATGAAACTTGAGAAACGGAAGCGCTTCATTCCTTGCCCTCCATTTCTTTGGCCTGACTACGGTTGAACAGGATGATCGGCACAATCAGGATCGCCAGCATCACCACCGCAAGCGCTGATGCCACCGGCCAGTCACGGTTGTTGAAGAACTCTTGCCAGAGCACTTTACCGATCATCAGGGTTTCCGGACCGCCGAGCAGTTCCGGGATCACGAACTCGCCCACGACCGGGATGAACACCAACATGCAACCGGCGATGATGCCATTTTTCGACAGCGGCACGGTGATCTTCCAGAAACTGTTGAAGGTGCTTGAACCGAGGTCAGACGCGGCTTCCAGCAGGCTGGTGTCGTGTTTGACCAGGTTGGCGTAGAGCGGCAGGATCATGAACGGCAGATAGGAGTAAACGACCCCGATATAGACCGCGAGGTTGGTGTTGAGAATCTGCAGCGGCTCGTCGATCCAGCCCATGCTCATCAAAAAGCCGTTAAGCAGACCGTTGTTGCTGAGGATGCCCATCCACGCGTAAACGCGGATCAGGATCGCGGTCCAGGTCGGCATCATGATCAGCAGCACCAGCACCGTTTGCAGCTCTTTGCGGGCGCTGGCAATGGCGTAGGCCATCGGGTAGCCGATCAGCAAACAGAGAATGGTGCTGATCAACGCCATCTTCAACGAGCCGAGGTAGGCGGCGATGTACAACTCATCATCGCCGAGCATCGCGTAGTTGCTCAGGTTAAGCAGCACCTGGAGCTTCTGGTCGATGAAGCTGTAGATCTCGGTATACGGCGGAATGGCCACGTCGGCTTCGGCGAAGCTGATCTTCAATACGATGAAGAACGGCAGCATGAAGAACATGAACAGCCAAATGAACGGAACCCCGATGACCAGCTGACGGCCACCGGGAATTATTCGATTGAGCCGGCGTTTGAATTTGCGCATGTTCATGAGCGAAGTACCACGCCGCTGTCGTCTTCCCACCACACGTAAACCTGGTCACCCCAGGTTGGGCGCTGACCGCGACGTTCGGCGTTGGCGACGAACGACTGGACGATCTTGCCGCTTGGCAGCTCGACGTAGAACACCGAGTGACCGCCGAGGTAGGCGATGTCATGCACTTTGCCGCTGGACCAGTTGTATTCGCAGGTCGGCTGCGTCGGTGTCACCAGCAGTTTTTCCGGACGGATCGCATAAGTCACGGACTTGTCCTGCACCGACGTGCTGATGCCGTGGCCCACATAAATCTGCCGGTCCAGGTCCTTGCAGGTGATGGTCGCGTGGCCTTCGGCGTCGTCGATCACTTCACCGTCGAAAATGTTGACGTTGCCGATGAACTCGCAGACCAGGCGGCTGGTCGGAGTTTCGTAGATGTCGATCGGGCTGCCGATCTGGGCGATCCAGCCCAGGTGCATGATCGCGATGCGCTCGGCCATGGTCATGGCCTCTTCCTGGTCGTGGGTCACCATCACGCAGGTCACGCCGACCCGCTCGATGATCTCGACCAGTTCCAGCTGCATTTGCGAACGCAGTTTCTTGTCCAGCGCGCCCATCGGTTCGTCGAGCAGCAACAGCTTCGGCCGTTTGGCCAATGAACGGGCCAGCGCCACACGCTGACGCTGACCGCCGGACAACTGATGGGGTTTGCGCTTGGCATACTCGCTCATCTGCACCAGCTTGAGCATGTCGGCCACGCGTGCATCGACTTCAGCGGTGGGAAGCTTGTCCTGCTTGAGGCCGAAGGCGATGTTCTGCGCCACGGTCATGTGCGGGAACAAGGCATAGGACTGGAACATCATGTTGATCGGTCGCTCGTACGGCGGCATCTCCGTGATGTCGACGCCGTCGAGGTAAATGCGCCCCTCCGTGGGCCGTTCGAAACCTGCCAGCATCCGCAGCAAGGTGGATTTGCCCGAACCCGAGCCGCCGAGCAGGGCGAAGATTTCGCCTTTCTTGATTTCCAGGGACACGTCGTCCACGGCAATCGTCTCGTCGAACTTTTTGGTGACCCGGTCGATTTTGACCAACACCTGTTTAGGTGTCTGGTCGCCCTCGAGGGCTTTCTTATAGGCGCCGGAGGCAACTGCCATTTACGAAACTCCCAACAGAATTTGCAGTTCGCTCAACGTGGCGAACCTGGATAGTTTGAAGCTATTTGCCCGACTTGACCTTGGTCCAGCTGCGCGTCATCAAACGCTGAATGTTCGGTGGCAACTCGATGGATACGTACGTCTTGTCGAGGACCGCTTGCGGTGGATAAACCGATGCGTCGGTGCGTATGGACTGTTCCATCAGTTTGTCCGATCCGGGGTTCGGGTTGGCGTAGCCTACGGAATCGCTGACCTTGGCAATCACCTCGGGTTTGAGCAAATAGTTGATGAAGGCATGGGCTTCTTTGGCGTTGGCGGCATCCTTGGGGATCGCCAGCATGTCGAACCAGAGCGCGCCGCCCTCTTTCGGAATCGAGTAGGCGATGTTCATGCCTTTGCCGGCTTCAGCCGCGCGGGCCTTGGCCTGGAACATATCGCCAGAGAAACCGATCGCCACGCAGATGTCACCGTTGGCCAGGTCTGCGATGTATTTGGATGAGTGGAAATACGTCACGTAAGGCCGCACTGCCAGCAACTTGGCTTCAGCCTTTTTGTAGTCTTCAGGGTTGGTGCTGTTGGCGTTCAGGCCCATATAGTTGAGGACCGTGGGCATCATTTCATCGGCAGAGTCGAGAAACGCCACGCCACAACTGTGCAGCTTCTTGATGTTCTGCGGCTCGAACACCACATCCCAGGAATCGATCTTGTCGAGGCCCAGCACTGCCTTGACCTTGTCGACGTTGTAACCGATGCCGTTGGTGCCCCACAGATACGGCACGGCATACTGATTGCCCGGATCGTTCTGTTCCAGGCGCTTGAGCAGTACCGGGTCAAGGTTCGAGTAGTTGGTCAGCTTCGATTTGTCGAGCTTCTGAAAAGCCCCGGCCTTGATCTGCTTGCCAAGGAAGTGGTTGGACGGCACGACCACGTCATAACCGGTACGCCCGGCCAGCAACTTGCCTTCCAGGGTTTCGTTGGAATCGAATACGTCATACACCGGCTTGATACCGGTTTCTTTCTGGAAGTCGGCCAGGGTGGTTTCACCGATATAGTCCGACCAATTATAAATATGCACTGTGCCAGCGGCCTGAACACTGATAGCAAGTGTCAGCCCGGCGCCGACCAGCAGGGCATTGCGCAACAAAGAAAAAATAGGCAAGTGAAGGTCCTCTAAAATTAGTTGGGCCCAAGTTGCCCCGCGTTACATGACAGCCATGGCTGCCTGGCAACAAAACCGGCGCGCAACTTACCCTCGAAAAACCGTTCCAGCAAAACTTTCTGTCATTTAATTATTTCTGTTGCCGCCGTCGCGCGACGACGGCAACAGGTAGTTGCCTCAAATCGGCTTATTTACCGGATTTGATCTTGGTCCAGCTGCGAGTCAGGATCCGCTGGGTCGCGGCCGGCAAGTCGGCAATCGCGTACAGCTTGGCCAGCACTTCTGCTGGTGGGTAGATGCCTGGATCGCTGGTGATTTCTTTATCGACCAGTGGAGTCGACGCCGCGTTACCGTTCGGGAAACGTACGGCGTTGGTGATTTCAGCCATGATTTCCGGTTTCTGCAGGAAGGTCATGAACTTGTAGGCGCCTTCGACGTTTTCAGCATCTTTAGGGATGGCGACCATGTCGTAGAAGCTGCCGGCACCTTCTTTCGGAATGTTGTAGCTGACTTTCACCTTGTCACCGGCTTCAGCGGCGCGAGCCTTGGCCTGGTAGATGTCACCCGAATAACCCACGGCGACGCAAATGTTGCCGTTGGCCAGGTCGGAGATGTACTTGGACGAGTGGAAGTAGCCCACCGAAGGACGAATCTTCAGGAACAGCGCTTCGGCTTCAGCCAGTTGTTTCTTGTCCTGGCTGTCGGTTGGATAGCCCAGGTAATGCAACGCCACCGGAATCATCTCGGTTGGCGAATCGAGGAAGCTGATACCGCACGACTTCAACTTGGCAGCGTTTTCAGGTTTGAACAGCAAGTCCCAGGAGTTGGTCGGTGCATCGGCACCCAATGCAGCCTTGACCTTCTCGGCGTTGTAACCGATACCGATCGAACCCCACATGTAAGGGAATGCGTGTTCGTTGCCCGGGTCACTCACCGACACTGCTTTGAGCAGGTCCGGGTTCAGGTTTTTCCAGTTAGGCAGCTTGGACTTGTCCAGCTTCTGGTAGACGCCGGCCTTGATCTGCTTGGCCAGGAAGTTGTTCGACGGCACGACGATGTCGTAGCCGGACTTGCCTGCCAATAGCTTGGCTTCGAGGGTTTCGTTACTGTCGAACACGTCGTAGACGACTTTGATACCCGACTCGGCTTCGAACTTCTTGACGGTATCCGGTGCGATGTAATCGGACCAGTTGTACACGTGCAGCACTTTGTCGTCAGCCTGAACGGCGCCCGCCATCACGCCCATCAGGGACATGGCGAGGAGGGTCTTGCCAGCTATCTTCATACCTAATGCCTTCATGGGTAATGCTCCAATTTTTCTTTTTAACCACGTGCTCAGCGGCCTGTTACTGGGCATCCGAACAACCGTTAGTCTGGCAAGATCCAAGGCAGGCTTTCAAGGAAGGCCCCATCCTTTGTTTGCACTGAGCGAAGTGCACACTTCACACCTCGCTCAGAGCCTAGCACTTAGCCCTGTAACGCACTCAGGGTCAGATCCAGGCACTTGCGTGCTTTTGTTACCAGCTCATCGATTTCAGCCGGTGTAATCACCAGTGGCGGAGCAATGATCATGGTGTCGCCGACGGCGCGCATGATCAGGCCGTTGTCGAAGCAGAATGTGCGGCAAATCATGCCGACGCCCCGCCCTTCGTAACGTTTGCGGGTGGCTTTGTCCTGAACCAGTTCGATGGCCCCCAACAGACCGACCCCACGCACTTCTCCCACCAACGGGTGATCGCTCAGTTCCCGTAGACGCTTTTGCAAATAAGGTGCCGTTTCTGTACGCACGCGCTCGACAATTTTCTCGTCGCGCAAGATGCGGATGTTTTCCAGCGCCACCGCAGCGGCCACCGGGTGCCCGGAATAAGTGAAACCGTGGTTGAAATCACCGCCTTCGTTGAGCACCTCGACCACGTCGTCATGCACGATCAGGCCGCCCATCGGGATGTAGCCGGAGGTCAGGCCTTTGGCGATGGTCATCATGTGGGGTTTGAGGTCGTAGAAATCGGTACCGAACCACTCACCGGTACGGCCGAAACCGCAGATCACTTCGTCGGCCACGAACAGAATGTCGTACTTGGCGAGAATTTCCTTGATGCGCGGCCAGTAGCTGTCTGGCGGGATGATCACGCCGCCGGCGCCCTGGATCGGCTCGGCAATAAAGGCACCGACGTTGTCGACGCCGACTTCCAGAATCTTCTCTTCCAGCTGATTGGCCGCCCAGATACCGAACTCGTTCGGGGTCATGTCGCCGCCTTCGCCGAACCAGTACGGCTGGGCAATGTGGACGATGCCAGGGATCGGCAAGTCGCCCTGTTCGTGCATGTACGTCATGCCGCCCAGGCTCGCGCCGGCCACGGTAGAACCGTGATAGCCGTTCTTGCGACTGATGATGACTTTCTTCTTCGGCTGGCCCTTGATCGCCCAGTAGTGGCGAACCATCCGCAGCATGGTGTCGTTGCCTTCGGAGCCGGAACCGGTGAAGAACACGTGATTCATGCCTTCAGGCGCAACGTCGGCAATCACCTTGGCCAGCTCCAGCACCGGTGGGTGAGCCGTCTGGAAGAACAGGTTGTAATAAGGCAATTCGCGCATCTGCTTGCTGGCGGCATCGGCCAGCTCATCGCGACCGTAGCCGATCGCTACGCACCACAGGCCGGCCATGCCGTCGAGGATCTTGTTGCCTTCGCTGTCCCAGAGGTAAACGCCCTTGGCATGGGTGATGATCCGCGGGCCTTTCTCTTTCAGCTGCTTGAAATCGCTGAACGGCGCCAGGTGGTGATCGTTGCTCAGGGCTTGCCATTCAAGGGTTTGCGGGTTGTTGCTGGTCATGCGAATTCTCCTGGGATTCGAGTGGAGGGCGCCGCCAAGCGCAGCGGCGCCCGGCGCATCAGACGGCGAAAAGCAGGAACTCCCGCTCCCACGAACTGATCACGCGCTTGAAGTTTTCATGCTCGGCACGCTTGACCGCGATGTAGCCCGTGATGAATTTCTTGCCCAGGTACTTTTCGATGGTCTTGCTGTTTTCCATGCGATCCAGGGCATCTTCAATAGTCAGTGGCAGGCGCAGATTGCGCCGCTCGTAACCACGACCCACGACCGGAGCACTCGGGTTATGCCCTTCGACCATGCCGATAAGGCCGCACAACAGGCTGGCGGCGATGGCCAGGTAAGGGTTGGCATCGGCACCCGGCAGGCGGTTTTCCACCCGACGATTCTGCGGACCGGCATCCGGAACCCGCAGGCCCACGGTGCGGTTCTCTTCACCCCACTCCACGTTCACCGGCGCCGAGGTATCCGGCAGGAAGCGGCGGAACGAATTGACGTTGGGTGCGAACAACGGCAGCAGCTCAGGAATGAATTTCTGCAACCCGCCGATGTGGTTGAGGAACAGCTGGCTCATGGTCCCGTCTTCATTGGAGAAGACGTTTTTACCGGTCTCGATGTCGATGATGCTCTGGTGCAAGTGCATGGCGCTGCCCGGCTCGCCGGTCATGGGCTTGGCCATGAAGGTCGCCGCCACGTTGTGCTTGAGCGCGGCTTCACGCATGGTGCGTTTGAACACCAGAATCTGGTCGGCCAAAGACAGGGCATCGCCATGACGGAAGTTGATTTCCATCTGCGCGGTGCCGTCCTCGTGGATCAGCGTGTCAAGGTCCAGCTCTTGCAGTTCGCACCAGTCGTAGACGTCTTCGAACAACGGATCGAATTCATTCGCGGCTTCAATCGAGAAGGATTGGCGACCGGTTTCCGGACGACCAGAGCGGCCAATCGGCGGTTGCAGCGGGTAGTCCGGGTCATCGCTGCGCTTGGTGAGGTAGAACTCCATTTCCGGCGCCACGATCGGCTGCCAGCCGTGGTCGGCGTAGAGTTTCAGTACCTTTTTGAGCACGTTGCGCGGCGACAGCTCGATCGGATTGCCCTGCTTGTCGTAGGTGTCGTGAATCACCTGCGCAGTGGGCTCGATGGCCCAGGGCACCAGAAACACCGCGTTCTGGTCGGGGCGGCAGATCATGTCGATGTCGGCCGGGTCGAGCAGTTCGTAATAGATGTCGTCTTCGACATAGTCGCCGGTCACGGTCTGCAACAGAACGCTTTCGGGCAGGCGCATGCCTTTTTCGGCAATGAACTTGTTAGTCGGCGAAATCTTGCCCCGGGTGATGCCGGTCAGGTCGCCAATCATGCATTCGACTTCTGTGATCTTATGGTCTTTCAACCAATCGGTGAGCTGGTCGAGGTTGTTACTCATAAATGCCTCTTAGGCTGAGTTTCCTGACTTTGATAAGTCAGGCGTTGTTTGACGCATCGGCGTCGCGTTGTAGTGCGCGCTTGCGGCAGGCATCGCCAAATGCCTGGAAAATCGCAAGGTAGTCAGGGTTAGAGCTTACCTGCCATTCGGGATGCCATTGGACTCCCAGAGCAAAAGCCTTGCCGCCATCGACTGAGACAGCTTCGATCAATCCGTCTGGCGCCAAAGCCTCTACGCGAAGGCCCGGCGCCAGACGGTCAACGCCCTGACCATGAATCGAATTGACTTGAATCTCGCTCGCCAGGCCAAGTCCGGCCAGTACACCGCCCGATTGGACGTGCACCGGGTGACTTGGCGCGTACTGCCCTTCCAGCGGCAGGCTGTCATCTTCACGGTGATCCATGAAAGCACCGGCTTCGTGAACTTTTTGATGCAGGCTGCCGCCGAACGCCACATTCATTTCCTGGAAGCCGCGGCAAATGCCGAGCACGGGAATACCGGCCTCGACAGCGGCGCGGATCAGCGGGAGAGTGGTGGCATCGCGTGCAGAATCATGAGCAGTACCTGGCACACTGGCCGGGCCGTTATAGTGAAACGGTTCTATATTGGATGGAGAGCCTGTAAAGAGAATGCCGTCCAGAGCGCCCAGAATATCGGGCGACGCCAGTAGATCCGCCAGGGATGGAAGAATCAACGGCAGGCCCTTGGCAGCTGAAGCCACGGCGCGTACGTATTTGTCGCCACTGATGTGATAAGCATGCAGACCGATCTGCTTTGAGCAGGCGGTGACGCCGATTAACGGCAGGCGAGACATGAAGCACCCCGGTATTATTGCTGTTATGGGTTTAAATCGAGCTTAGCCTTGTTCATTTTTTTACACAACACCCCCGTAAAAAATACAACACGGCCCGCTCAAGCTCGCGGGCGCCAAGACGACTGAAGGCCAAAAAACGCCCCAAAGTGCCTCAAAAAAGCCCCGCGAGAGCTTTTTTAGGGCAAAAAAGGCCTCGCTTGACTTCGGCATGCCGTTCGGGTTGACTGGAATCCGAAGAGATCAATGATTGATATTTTTAACAACAAAGGTGTTGCATCATGTCGGTACCCCCGCGTGCCGTTCAGCTTAACGAAGCGAACGCGTTCCTTAAGGAACATCCTGAGGTTCTGTACGTTGACCTTCTGATTGCGGATATGAATGGTGTGGTGCGCGGCAAGCGCATTGAACGCACCAGCCTCCACAAGGTTTACGAGAAAGGCATCAACCTGCCGGCCTCTCTATTTGCTCTGGATATCAATGGCTCGACGGTGGAAAGCACCGGCCTGGGCCTGGACATCGGCGATGCTGACCGAATCTGCTATCCAATCCCCGACACCCTGTGCAATGAGCCCTGGCAGAAGCGCCCGACCGCGCAGCTGTTAATGACCATGCACGAACTCGAAGGTGATCCTTTCTTCGCCGACCCGCGCGAAGTCCTGCGACAAGTCGTAGCCAAGTTTGACGAGATGGGCCTGACTATCTGCGCTGCGTTCGAACTGGAGTTCTACCTGATCGACCAGGAGAACGTGAACGGCCGCCCACAACCGCCGCGCTCGCCGATCTCCGGCAAACGCCCGCATTCGACACAGGTCTACCTGATCGACGACCTCGACGAATACGTCGACTGCCTCCAGGACATTCTGGAAGGCGCCAAGGAGCAAGGCATCCCTGCAGACGCGATCGTCAAGGAAAGCGCCCCGGCACAGTTCGAAGTGAACCTGCACCACGTGGCCGACCCGATCAAGGCCTGCGACTATGCGGTCCTGCTCAAGCGTCTGATCAAAAACATCGCCTACGACCATGAGATGGATACCACCTTCATGGCCAAGCCTTACCCAGGCCAGGCGGGTAACGGTCTGCACGTCCACATCTCGATTCTTGATAAAGATGGCAAAAACATTTTTGCCAGCGAGGATCCCGAGCAGAACGCCGCACTGCGTCACGCGATCGGCGGTGTGCTCGAGACCCTGCCGGCGCAGATGGCTTTCCTCTGCCCGAACGTCAACTCCTACCGTCGTTTCGGCGCACAGTTCTACGTGCCGAACTCGCCGTGCTGGGGTCTGGACAACCGCACCGTGGCCATCCGCGTACCGACCGGTTCCTCCGATGCCGTGCGCATCGAGCATCGTGTCGCCGGCGCCGACGCCAACCCGTATCTGTTGATGGCTTCGGTTTTGGCCGGTGTACATCACGGCCTGACCAACAAGATCGAGCCAGGCGCACCCGTGGAAGGCAACTCCTACGAGCAGAACGAGCAAAGTCTGCCGAACAACTTGCGTGATGCACTGCGTGAGCTGGATGACAGCGAAGTCATGGCCAAGTACATCGATCCGAAATACATCGACATTTTTGTCGCCTGTAAAGAGAGCGAGCTGGAGGAGTTCGAACACTCCATCTCCGACCTCGAGTACAACTGGTACCTGCATACCGTGTAAGCGGTTGCAGTAAAAAACAACGCCGCCGGCTATTGAAGCCTGCGGCGTTTTTTTATGGCCAACATCAAACCTGTGGCGAGGGAGCTTGCTCCCGCTGGGTCGCGAAGCGGCCCCAAAACAGTCAATGAGGTGTGTCTGACAGAACCGTATCGCTGTTACAGGGAGTCCTTCGGCCTCCAACGGGAGCAAGCCCCCTCGCCACAGGGGATATGGAACATCTGCCCGCTCTGCGTACAATGCCCGCTGCCCCGCAGGAGACTTCAATGACGCGCACCGCCACCATTCGCAAACCCCGCGCCCGCAGCCAGGCCCGGATCGATTCGATACTCGATGCCGCCCGCACGCTGCTGGCCGCCGAGGGCGTGGCCAGCCTGTCGATCTACAGCGTCGCCGAACGCGCGGAGATTCCGCCCTCCTCCGTCTACCACTTTTTCGCCAGCGTCCCGGCCCTGCTTGAAGCCCTGACCGCCGACGTCCACGCCGCGTTCCGCCACTGTCTGCAAGCGCCCATCGACCACCATGCCCTCAACGGCTGGCGCGATTTGTCGCGACTGGTGGAACAACGCATGCTCGCCATCTACGACGAAGACGCCGCCGCCCGCCAACTGATCCTCGCCCAGCACGGCCTGACCGAAGTCACCCAAGCCGACCGCCAGCACGACATCGAACTCGGCGACCTGATGCACAAGCTGTTCGACCACCACTTCGAACTGCCGACGCTGCCAAGTGATGTCGATGTGTTTGCCCTGGCCATGGAACTGGGGGACCGAGTGTATGCACGCTCGGTGCAGCAGCATGGGCAGATCACGCCGAGAATGGCTGAAGAAGGGATGCGCGTGTTTGATGCTTATCTTGGGTTGTATTTGCCACCCTATCTGCCCAAGAGAAATCTCTAGCGCCTTCACTGGCCTCATCGCGGGCAAGCCCGCTCCCACAGGTTTATCTGTCGCTCACAAAATCTGAATCCATTGGAGATGCTTGTGGGAGCGGGCTTGCCCGCAATGGCAGCACCACCAGTTTCAATTCAGGCAGACATAGAAAAACCCCGAAGGGCTCACACCCTCCGGGGTTGTTGTTTGCGCACGCGCTTACAACTTGGCGATCGACACCTCGGTGGATTTCACAAACGCTATCACTTCACTGCCGACCACCAGTTCCAGCTCTTTCACCGAACGGGTGGTAATCACCGAAGTGACGATGCCGGAGGCGGTCTGCACGTCGATTTCCGACAGCACGTCACCCAGCACGATTTCCTTGATCGAGCCTTTGAACTGGTTGCGAACGTTGATGGCTTTGATAGTCATGATGTTGATTCCTGTCGTTGGATGAATCTTTAAGTTATTGAGCCCAGCGCAATTGCGTAGGCAGTGGTGAAACAGGTTCCGGTTCCGGCGGTTGGCCAGGCAGGGACAGCACGCGGTTAAGCACTTCGGTTTCCAGCGCCGCCAGCCGATGGGAGCCACGGACCCGAGGGCGCGGCAGTTCCACATGCAGGTCGAGGCCGACTTCGCCCTCTTCAATCAGGATCACCCGATCGGCAATCGCCACCGCTTCGCTGACATCGTGGGTCACCAGCAACACGGTGAAGCCATGCTGTTGCCAGAGCCGCTCGATCAGTTGCTGCATTTCGATTCGGGTCAGGGCATCCAATGCGCCCAGGGGTTCGTCGAGCAACAGCAAGCGCGGTTGATGAATCAACGCGCGAGCCAGGGCCACACGCTGCTTCTGCCCGCCAGACAACGCTGCCGGCCACTCGTTGGCGCGATCCGCCAGGCCGACCGCCTCAAGGGCTTCCAGTGCTTGCGCCCGCCAGTTGCCCTTGAGCCCGAGACCAACGTTGTCGATGACCTTTTTCCAGGGCAGCAGACGGGCCTCCTGAAACATCAATCGGCTGTCATCCCGCGCATCACTCAGCGGCGCTGCGCCGGCAAACAGCTCACCAGCCGTGGGCTTATCGAGACCGGCGAGCAAGCGCAGCAAGGTACTTTTGCCGCAGCCGCTACGCCCGACCACCGCCACAAACTGCCCGGCCGGAATGTGCAGATCGATTTCACGCAGCACTTGCCGCGAACCGAAGTTTTTTTGCAGCTTGCGCACGGCCAGCGGAATACCGCGCAGCAGGCGTGGAGGCTGTTGAGCCGTCATGCGGCACCTCCCTTGGCAACCTGATAAGCCGGATGCCAGCGCAGCCACACACGTTCAAGCCCACGCGCCGCAAGATCAGCCAGCTTGCCGAGCACCGCGTACAAAAGAATCGCCAGCACCACAACGTCGGTCTGCAAGAACTCCCGGGCATTCATCGCCAGGTAGCCGATGCCCGAACTCGCGGAAATGGTTTCCGCCACGATCAATGTCAGCCACATAAAGCCCAACGCGAAACGCACACCGACCAGAATCGAAGGCAATGCACCCGGCAGGATCACTTGGCGAAACAGGCTGAAACCGGACAAGCCATAACTGCGCGCCATCTCCACCAGCGCCGGATCGACGTTGCGGATACCGTGATACGTGTTGAGATAGATCGGGAACACCGTGCCCAACGCCACCAGAAATACCTTCGCCGACTCATCGATGCCAAACCACAGGATCACCAGTGGAATCAGTGCCAGGTGCGGTACGTTGCGGATCATCTGCACCGAACTGTCGAGCAGGCGCTCGCCCCATTTTGACAAACCCGTGATGAAACCCAGGGCCAGACCAATGCCGCCACCAATGGCGAAACCGAGCGTCGCGCGCCAGCCGCTGATGGCCAGGTGAGTCCAGATTTCACCGCTGCTGACCAGGCTCACACCGGCTTCGATCACCGCGATCGGCGCCGGCAGAATCCGCGTCGACAACCAGCCTGCCGATACCGACAACTGCCATACCGCCAGCAACAAGACCGGCAACACCCAGGGCGCGAGGTTGTTGATGATTTTCTTCATAGTGAATTACTGCGCTTTGGCTACGGCCGCCGGTGGCGTCCAGATCACGTCTTTGATGCTCAAGGGTTTGGGAATCAGCTTGAGCTGGTAGAAGCTGTCGGCGATTTTTTGCTGGGCCGCGACTACATCAGGGGTCAGGAAAAGTGCACCGTAGCCTTGGCGTTTCATCGAGGTCAGGGTGATGTCCGCTGGCAGGCCGAGCAGTGGCGAAACTTGCTTGGTCACGTCCTCGGGATTGGCCTTGGACCATTCGCCGACGGCGCGCACTTCTTCCACCAGCGCCTTGATCACTTCGGGATTTTTCTGCGCGTAAGGTTTGGTCGCCAGGTAGAACTGGTGGTTGTCGACGATGCCTTGGCCATCGCGCAGAGTGCGCGCTTGCAATTGCTGTTCGGCGGCGGCCTGGTACGGGTCCCAGATCACCCAGGCATCGACACTGCCACGCTCGAACGCGGCACGGGCATCGGCTGGCGGCAGGAACACGGTCTGGATGTCGGTGTATTTGAGGCCGGCGTCTTCAAGCGCACGCACCAACAGGTAGTGCACATTGGAGCCTTTGTTGAGCACGACTTTCTTGCCCTTGAGGTCCTGCACCGATTGGATCGGCGAGTTCTTCGGCACCAGGATCGCTTCGCTATGGGGCGCTGGCGGCTCATAGGCGACGTAAAGCAGATCGGCGCCGGCCGCTTGGGCGAACACCGGTGGCGTTTCACCGGTGACGCCGAAGTCGATGGAGCCGACGTTCAGGCCTTCGAGCAGTTGTGGGCCGCCGGGGAATTCAGTCCATTGCACGTCCACGCCTTGGGCGGCGAGGCGTTTTTCCAGAGTGCCTTTGGCTTTAAGTAGCACCAGGGTGCCGTACTTCTGATAACCGATTCTTAGTGTCTCAGCCTGAGCTTGAGCAATAACGCCGAAGGACACAGCCGCAGCAAACAGAGCGACCAGACCACGACGCAAAATGACAGGGCGCATGGCGCTCTCCTTTTTGCAGTTGGGTTTTGGCTGCACCTGCTTGCCCGTTAGCGGGCCAGTAAGGTGAAGTACTTCAAATTCAGGTGTGGCTTAAGTGCAGGTTTAAATGCTCCAGCGAGCACTCAGCAAACGTTCATTCAACAGGTTAGGATCGAGCGGCCTGGGCCGACGAGCCATGGCGCTGAAAAACTGCTCCAGCGCTTCAAACAATCGTTGCGCAAGCTCCGGCGCCAACTGTGCCTGGGCGCTGCCTTCGCCGTAAGCGATCTGGCTGTCCACGGCGAAAATCCCCTGCAGCATTTCCTGGGCTTTCAACGCCGACAGCACCGGTTTGAGCGCGTAATCCACCGCCAGCATGTGGGCGATGCTGCCGCCTGTAGCCATCGGCAGAACCACCTTGTGGCTCAGGGCACGTTCGGGCAGCAGATCGAGCAGGGTTTTCAGCGCGCCGGAGAACGACGCTTTGTAAACCGGCGTGGCGATCAGCAAGCCATCGGCGTTTTCAATCTGTTGCAGCAGGTCGATCACCTTCGGGCTGTCGAAGCGGGCATGCAGCAAATCTTCGGCCGGGAAGTCCCGTACCTGGTAACTCACCACTTCCACCCCTTGCTCTTGCAACCAGCGTCGCGAGCGCTCCAGCAAAACTCCGGAACGGGACCGTGGGCTGGGACTGCCACCGAGTGAGACGACCAGCATTCAGACAATTCCTTGAGCGGTGTTGGCGATTCGCGGCTTGCGATCTCGCGTCGATGGAATGACCTTAACAGCTGATTAATATATCCATAAATCATATTTATTCATTTGGTTATACTTTAAATGAATATACAGATTGTCTTTTTTCAGGCAAAAAAACAGGCCGTCGAAACGGCCCGAAATCCCCTGCTTTGTGGATGACATGAAATTTTCACTGGCTGGTCTGCCGCCTTCGCGGGCAAGTCGGATCGCCGCACCGCCGCTCCCACAGGATTTTAGGTCTGCCACACATCTCTGACCCTCCCCAGTCCACTGTGGGAGCGGGTTTGCCCGCGATAGCGATTTCAGCCACACCGCAAAATTCGGATAACTACCTGTTCGGTTGAGGCGTCAGGCGCAGGTACGGTTTCACCGCGCGATAACCCTTGGGAAAACGTCGTTTGATTTCGTCTTCGTCCTTGAGCGACGGCACGATCACCACTTCATCACCGTCCTGCCAGTTGGCCGGGGTCGCCACCTTATAGTTGTCGGTGAGCTGCAGCGAATCGATCACCCGCAAAATTTCATTGAAGTTACGGCCGGTACTCGCCGGGTAAGTAATCGTCAGCCGGATCTTTTTGTTCGGATCGATCACAAACAGCGAACGCACAGTCAGGGTGTCGTTGGCATTCGGATGGATCAGGTCGTACAGGCCGGACACTTTACGATCCGCATCGGCGAGGATCGGGAAGTTGACGATGGCGTTCTGGGTTTCGTTGATGTCCTCGATCCACTTGTGATGCGAGTCCACCGGGTCTACCGACAGAGCAATGGCTTTGACGCCACGCTGGGCGAATTCATCCTTGAGCCTGGCGGTGAAGCCCAACTCGGTGGTGCACACCGGCGTGAAGTCCGCCGGATGGGAAAACAACACGCCCCAGCTTTCGCCCAGCCATTCGTGGAAACGGATAATGCCGGCGCTGGAATCCTGTTCGAAATCGGGGGCGATATCGCCAAGTCTGAGGCTCATGGTGCTGCTCCTTGTGAGTGCTTGTTGAGCCCAACTGTGCCTGCGTTCCTTAGAGATTAAAAAGAATAAATATCGATTTATTTAGATCATAATTGAATATTAAATATCTGTTCACTGGACCTGAATGCACATGAGGACGAACATCGCCGACAAGGTTCGAGAAGGCCTTGAGTTGCTGCAAAAGAGGGGAATTTCAAGGAGGGTTTACGGGGGTGAACCCACCTTGAAAACGCAAAAGCCCCGCCCGGCGTGATGCCGGGCGGGGCTTTTTTACGTCGGTTACGCGAGTGCTGTTACAACAGCGGGATCGAGTAGCTGACGATCAGGCGGTTTTCGTCCTGGTCGCGCTGACCTGGGACGTCGTTGCGCCACATGGCGTTTTTCCAGGTGAGGCCCAGGTTTTTCAGCGGACCTTCTGGCACTACGTAAGCCAGGGTCAGGTCACGTTCCCACTCGGAACGGCCGGAACCGTTCTCGCGACCATTGGTACCCACGGTATCAATGTTGTCGCCACGCAGGTAAACGATGCCGGCAGTAGCGCCTGGCAGACCAACCTTGGCGAAGTCATACGAGTAGCGAGCTTGCCAGGTACGTTCGCCGGCACGGGCGAACTTGGCGATCTGGCTGTCGGTAGTCAGGTAAGCCGACGAGCCGTCACCCTGGTTCAGCCAAGGGAAGTCGCTGCTGCCGTTGCTGACCTGATAACCGCCGCCAAAGGTGTGACCGGCAACGGAGTACAGGAACAGGCCGCTGTACAGGTTGTTGTCGACTTCGCCTTTACCGCTGCGGAAGCCCTGATAGTTACCGGAGGTGTAGTAAGCCGAGTCGTGACCGTTGGCACCATCATCAGAGCTGTTGAAGTAACGCAAGTCAGACTTCAACACACCAGGACCGATCGACCAGTTGTGAACCAGGCCCAGGAAGTGTTGCTTGTAGAAGTCTTCCAGGTTGCCGTAGTAGTACTGGGCAGTCAGGTCTTTGGTGATTTTGTAGTCACCGCCGCCGTAGATGAACTTGTTGCTGTCACGGAAGCCAGTACCGCGAGTGTTCGCACCAGCGATCGACAACTCTTCGTTGTTGCTGGAGTTACGGCCCTTGGCGTGCTCGATCTGACCACCGACCAGTGTCAGGTCCTTGATCTCGTTCGAAGTGATCTGACCGCCCTGGAAGGTTTGCGGCAGCAGACGACCGTCGTTGGTCACGATCACCGGCAGTTTTGGCTGCAGGGTGCCCAGCTTCAGTTCGGTCTGGGAGATCTTGGCCTTGGCAGTCAGACCCAGGCTGGAGAAGTTATCAACCGCTTCGCCGTTGGACTTGCTTGGGAAAACAGTACCACCGTAGGAGGTAGGGGTGGCGCCGTTGGTGCCGCCGCCCGAATCCAGACGCACGCCCAGCAGGCCGATAGCATCAATACCGAAGCCAACGGTGCCTTGGGTGTAGCCAGAGATGAAACGCAGATCGAAGCCTTGGCCCCACTCTTCGTTTTTGCTCTGAACGTTGGAAGCAGTTCTAGCTGCCGAATCGCGGTTATCGGTGTTGATGTAGAAGTTACGCAGCCCCAATGTGGCCTTGCTGTCTTCGATGAAACCGGCGGCGCCTGCCTGCTGCGCCAAAACCCCTACGGCCACAGCCAGGGCCAAGGTGGACTTCTTCATTGTTTCGCTCCTCTCGTTCTAATTTTTGTGTTCTTTGGTCTTGGGTCTAACGCCCAGATCCACAGATGCGCGATTAGCGCCAGACCGTGACTGACAAGTCAATCGTAACCATGTGTGTCTACGACCAAGGTCTAACCGCAGTGATTTGGTCCCTGCAGGGTAATGATTTCCTCATAAACCCAAAAAGAATTATTTCATTCTTTTTAATACCCTTTAGGAATATAGCTCACTGATCAAGATCCGAACCGGGACCCAAGGTATCGGCTCATAAGCTAATTCCTAAATGGTATTTATTGGCCTTTTTTTAGATCGATTAGCGTTGGCGTATTCCCCATACGTCAATCACTTTCGAAAAGGCGACGCCATCATGGCCAAACGCGCACTATCTAGTCAATTTGTTACAGTTTGTGTATCGCTGATATTTTCTTTTTCCGCTCAGGCGGCGACTCTCACCGTCGGTTATCAAACCGGTATCGACCCCAGCAAAGTCCCTCAGGCCGATGGCGTATACGAGAAAACCATTGGCCAGAAAATCGATTGGCGTCGCTTCAACAGTGGCCCGGAAGTGGTCACCGCCATTGCGTCCGGCGATGTGCAAATTGGCAATCTCGGCTCAAGCCCGCTGGCGGCAGCCGCTTCGCGCAATCTGCCGATTGTCGCGTTCATTGTTTCGGCTCAGATCAACGCTGCCGAAGCACTTGTGGTGCGCAATGGCAGCGGCATCGATAAACCGGAAGATCTGATCGGCAAAACCATCGCCACGCCCTTCGTTTCAACCTCCCACTACAGCCTGCTCGGCGCGCTGAAGCACTGGGGCCTGGACGCCTCGAAAGTCAAAGTGGTGAACCTGCAACCGGCGGAGATCGCCGCAGCCTGGAAGCGTGGCGACATCGATGGCGCGTTTGTCTGGTCGCCGGCGTTGGGGGAAATCCGCAAGACCGGCAAGACGTTGACCGACGCCGCGCAGGTCGGCCAATGGGGCGCGCCGACCTTCGAGGTGTGGGTCGCTCGCAAGGATTACGCCGAGAAGCATCCTGAAGTCGTGGCCCGATTTGCCAAGGTCACGCTGGATTCATTCGCCGACTATGCCGCCCATAAAGACAGCTGGACCGCCGATTCGGTACCTGTGCAGAAAATCGCCAAATTGACCGGTGCCAATGCCGCCGATGTGCCGGAGCTGCTGGCCGGTTCCGCATTCCCGGATGCCAAGGCACAACAGACCACCGCGCTGCTCGATGGCGGCACAGCCAAGGCAATTGGCGAGACGGCGAAGTTCTTGAAGGAGCAAGGGAAGGTCGAGACGGTGCTGCCGGATTATTCACCGTACGTCAGCGCGAAGTTTGTCTCTGAATAACACGCAAAACCTGTGGCGAGGGAGCTGGCTTTCGCTGGAGGCCGGAGGACTCCCAAACCCGACAACGCGGTGAATCAGTCATAACGCGTTTACTGGTTTTGAGGCCGCTTCGCAGCCCAGCGGGAGCAAGCTCCCTCGCCACAAAAGCCAACACGGACAGCCACCCAGTCAGAGGGTTTTTTCGAAGATCTTCGAATTACGCTGGTAGTTGTAAAGCGATGCCCGCGCCGATGGCAGGCGTTCGACGCTGCTTGGCACGAAGCCCCGCTCACGAAACCAGTGGGCCGTCCGGGTCGTCAGCACGAACAAGGTTTTCAGACCCTGTGCCCGGGCGCGGGTTTCGATGCGTTCCAGCAGTTCATCGCCGCGACCGCCATGGCGGTACTCCGGGTTCACCGCCAGACACGCCAACTCCCCGGCATCCGAATCGGCGATCTGATACAGCGCCGCGCAGGCGATGATCATACCTTCGCGTTCGACCACGCTGAACTGCTCGATCTCACGCTCCAGCACCTCGCGGGAACGGCGCACCAGAATGCCCTGCTCTTCCAGCGGACTGATCAAATCCAGCAAGCCGCCAACGTCTTCAATGGCCGCCTCGCGCACAACCTCGAATTGCTCCTGGGCCACCAGCGTACCGCCACCGTCACGGGTGAACAGTTCGGTCAGCAGCGCGCCATCTTCGGCGTAGCTGACGATGTGACTGCGCGCCACCCCGCCCCGGCACGCTTCAGCGGCCGCGTCCAGCAGCTCGGCCTGATAATTGTTGCCCAGGCGTTGCAGATGCGCCGGCACCTGTTGCGGACGCAATTCGCGAACCAGGCGACCATTTTCATCGATCAAGCCCAGATCGGCGCCGAACAGCAGCAGCTTGTCCGCCCCCAGATCGATAGCGGCGCGGGTGGCGACATCTTCGCAAGCGAGGTTGAAGATCTCACCGGTCGGCGAGTAACCCAACGGCGACAACAGCACGATGGAGCGTTCGTCCAGCAGACGATTGATGCCCTTGCGATCGACCCGGCGCACTTCGCCGGTGTGGTGATAGTCGACACCTTCAAGTACGCCGATCGGCCGCGCAGTGACCAGATTGCCGCCGGCCACCCGCAGGCGTGAGCCCTGCATCGGTGACGAGGCCATGTCCATGGACAGCCGCGCTTCGATGGCGATGCGCAGTTGGCCGACCGCATCGATCACGCACTCAAGCGTCGCCGCATCGGTGATGCGCATGCCATGGTGGTAATGCGGGGTCAGGCCACGAGCAGCGAGGCGGGTTTCAATTTGCGGACGCGAACCGTGAACCAGCACCAGTCGTACGCCCAGGCTGTGCAACAGCACCAAGTCGTGGACGATGTTGCCGAAGTTCGGGTGCTCGACGCCGTCGCCGGGCAGCATGACGACGAAGGTGCAATCGCGGTGGGCGTTGATGTAAGGCGAAGCGTGACGAAGCCAATTGACGTATTCGGGCATGAACCTGGGCCTGTAATAAATAGCAGCCGAAAAAAGGGTAAAGCAGTAAACGCACAGCGGGCTGATGGTTATCGTCGGAACAGGCTTGGCGACACGCGCGCTCTCCTCATGAATACGGGTTGGGACACTGGCAATTTACAAGGCTTGTCAGGCAAATCACATACCCTGTGGGAGCGAGCCTGCTCGCGATAGCGGTACATCAGTCGACATTTCAGTGACTGTTACACCGCGATCGCGAGCAGGCTCGCTCCCACATTGATTTCGCTCAACTGGCCGGTGTCAGGCAGTAATGTTCAATCAGTTGACGTAATAGATGCACGGTAGGCTGCAAACGTGACATTTCGAGGTATTCCCCCGGTTGGTGTGCGCAGGCGATATCACCCGGCCCCAATACCAATGTTTCACAACCAAGACGCTGAAGATAAGGCGCTTCCGTGCCGAACGCCACTGCTTCGGCGCGATGGCCGGTGAGCTTTTCAGCGACCCTCACCAATTCCGAGTCCTCGGCCTGCTCGAACGGCGGCACCTCGGGGAACAGCGGCGCGTAATCGATCTTCACCATATGCCGTTCGGCAATCGGATTGAGTTTCTGCAAAATCGCTGCGCGAAGGGCTTTGGGGTCCATGCCTGGCAACGGACGCAAGTCGAACTCCAGCGAGCACTGGCCGCAGATGCGGTTGGGGTTATCGCCGCCGTGAATGCAGCCGAAATTCATCGTCGGTTGTGGCACGCTGAACTGCAGGTTACGGAATTCACGCTGCCACGCCAAGCGCAAGCCGCGCAGTTCGCCGATAGCATCGTGCATGGCCTCGAGGGCACTGTGACCCAGACGCGGGTCCGAGGAATGGCCGCTCTGGCCGAGGATGTCGATGCGCTCCATCATGATGCCTTTGTGCATCCGGACCGGCTTCAGCCCGGTCGGCTCGCCGATCACCGCCGCGCGACCTAATGGCCGCCCGGCTTCGGCCAGAGCGCGAGCGCCGGACATCGAGCTTTCTTCATCGCAGGTGGCGAGGATCAGCAAGGGTTGCTTGAACGGTTGGTCAAGCAAGGGTTTGACGGCTTCGATGGCCAGGGCGAAAAAACCTTTCATGTCGCAACTGCCCAAACCGATCCAGCGCCCGTCCACTTCCGTCAGTTTCAGCGGGTCGGTCTGCCACAACGCCTCGTCGTACGGCACCGTATCGCTGTGACCGGCCAACACCAGGCCGCCGGGGCCGGAGCCAAAACTGGCCAGCAGATTGAATTTGCCGGGGCTGACCTGCTGGATATCGCAGGCAAAACCCAGGTCCCCGAGCCATGTCGCCAACAAGTCGATGACCGGCCGATTGGTTTGATCCAGGCTGGGTTGGGTACAGCTGACGGACGGCGCGGCGATCAGCGCAGCGAACTGATCTTTCATGGACGGCAAAGGCATCGCTGACTCCCAACACTCCCGAATTGAAGTCCATCATAGAACCATCAGGCGACAGGAATAAACCGTCGCGGCGCGTAGGGTCTTTCGCCACCAAGTGTCAACAGACCCTACACCCCTTCAGTCCTGTACACTGCACGACCTTGGCAGCCACACATTCCCCCGGCTGCGCTCCCGATCCTGGATTTTCCGGCCATGCAGAAAGAAACCGAAATCAAACTCCGCGTCAGCCGCGAAACCCTCGCCGCCCTGCGCGAGCACCCGTTACTGAAAAAACGCAACAAAAGTGGCTGGGAACGCCGTGAGTTGATGAACCAGTACTTCGACACGCCTGAGCGCGACCTGGCCCGCGCCAAGGTTGCCCTGCGCCTGCGCCGCGATGGCGAAGAAGTGATTCAGACCCTCAAGACCCGTGGCCAGAGCGTCGCCGGTCTGTCCGAGCGTCACGAGTACGACTGGTCCCTGCCCAAAGCCAAACTCGACGTGAAGAAACTCGACGGTGAATGCTGGCCCGAAGAGCTGGCCGAGCTGGACAAGAAAACCCTGAAAGCCATCTTCACCACCGATTTTGTTCGCGAACGCGCGGAAATCGCTTGGGGCCGCGGCAAGACCAAAGTGGTCATCGAAGCCGCGCTCGACCTGGGCCACGTAGTGGTCGGCAAGCAGAAAGAAGAAATCTGCGAGCTGGAGCTGGAGCTGCGCGAAGGCGAACCGGCCGCGTTGCTGGAACTGGCCGCCGAACTGGCTGCGACCCTGGCGCTGATGCCATGTGACATCAGCAAGGCCGAACGCGGTTATCGCCTGTTCGACGCCAACAGCTACTCGCTGAGCTTGCCGGCGCCGCAGATCACCGCCGAAATGCCGCTGGACGATGCGTTCGCCGCCCTGAGCTGGCATTTGCTGAGCAGCAGCCAGCGTCTGGCCGAGCAGTATCGCTTCAATGGCCACTGGCGCCTGTTGCAGGACTGGGTCGAGAACCTCGCTGAAATGCGCGCACTGATCAGCAGCCTCGGTCAGGCCGCACCGCGTCAGTCGACTCACGATCTGCGGGTCGCGCTGGATGCCCTGCTGGAAGACTGGCGCCCGCTGGTACAAGCCGGCCTGGACGACGAAGACGTGCGCAAAGCCGCGCCGGAGCAGTTCCTCGAAGAGCTGGAAGATCCGCGCTGGGGTCTGTTCTCCCTGAACACTTCGCGCTGGTTGCTGGCCCGCACTTGGGCCGCCGATCGCAACACCCGTGGTAATCGCCAGGGTGCGGCACAACTGGGCAGCTGGCTGCCGCGCATGCTGGGTGAAGAAGCCAACTCGCTGCAATTGCAGCGTTACCAGCAACAACCGGAAGACCTGGCCGAACAGTTACCGCGCATCGAACGTATCCAGGCCTGGCTGCACCATGCCCGTAGCGTGCTGGAGATCCCGGAGATGGATCGCCTTTATGGTGAGCTGAAACAACTGGCGCAACTGGCTAACGAGCCGATCACCGATGAAATCCTGGATGCGCGTAAGCAGCAGGCGATTGCGGTGTATCAGAATCGTGCCTGGAAGATGCTCCTGCGTATGTAAGACCGCCATCGCGGGCAAGCCCGCTCCCACAGGGATCAAGTTGGAACGCGCATCGTGTTTCAACACAAAATACTGTGGGAGCGGGCTTGCCCGCGATGAGGCCCTCACTCACCGCAAGACTTGGCTCAGCGCAACACCGGCAAACTCGTCGTGGATTTGATCTCCGACAACGCCACAATCGAGTTGACCTCCTGAATCCCCGGCACCATCGACAGCTTCTCGAAGAAGAAGCGCTCATAAGCCTCGATATCCGCCGTGACGATCCGCAGCAAGAAATCCACCGACCCCATCAGCACATAACATTCCAGCACTTCGGGAAAACCGCGAATCGCCTCGGTGAACTCAGTGAAGTTCGAACGTCCGTGGGCGTTGAGTTTGATCTCGGCGAAGATCTGCGTGTTAAGGCCGATTTTCTTGCGGTCAAGCAACGTCACCTGACCGCGAATGATCCCCTCTTCCTTCATCCGCTGAATCCGCCGCCAGCACGGCGACTGCGAGAGCCCTACCTGTTCGGCAATCTGTGCACTGGAAAGCGAAGCGTCCTCTTGCAGCAACGCGAGAATCTTGCGGTCGTAGCCATCCAGCTCGCTGTGCATAGAAAAACCTATAGTGGGTACTAAATCGAATTGATCTATTCGATAAACGGTCAATAAGCCCAATCATAGATAAGAAATGCCCCGCACCGAATGTAAAAATTCCTCCAGTGATTTTGGAGACTGACCATGCCGCATTTAGAAGCCGTGAACACCCCGCCCGCCCGCGCCGATGTCTGGAACGTCAGCAACGCCCACTGCCGCGTTCACTATCAATTACTGGCCGAGGCCGAGCCGGATCTGCTGTGTCGGGCGCTCAATCTGTTCGCCTTGCAGTTTCTGACGCCGCAGCAGGTCAACGTGCAGCGTATGGAAGATCTGCTATCGATCGACATCGTCATGGACGGTCTGAGCTGGCACCGCGCTCAAGTGATCGCGGAAAAATTACGAAACCTGATCAGCGTCTGCTCGGTAAACCTGCAAGCGGCTGATTCTGCGTGGGGAGAGCCGGCTCAGGCAGCTGGTTAAAAAAACCTGAAAAAACCCGACACGACTTGGTCCGGTAGTGGCCCAACGGTTTACGGGTGCGCGACTATCCTTTGCGAACGGTTGTTCATAAGGAGCCCGCATGTCCGTTCAACTCGCCACTCAGGACCGCTGGCTGGACCTTAACGATTTGCTGCGTGAACTGGTCGCCCAAGGCTTTATCAGCCAGGACTCGGCCGAACACGCACTCAACGCCCGCCGCCGTCACGCCATAAATGGTCAGCAGCATCCGCTGGAATTCATTGCCAGCCAACACCTGGACGACCTCAGCCGTCCCGGCAAACACCTCGATCTGGAAAGCCTGACACTGTGGCTGTCTCAGCAGGCCGGCCAGCCTTACTTGCGCATCGACCCGCTGAAAATCAATGTCGCGGCCATTACGCCGTTGATGTCCTATGCCTTCGCCCAACGCCACAAGATTCTGGCGGTGTCCATCGACCGCGACGCCGTCACCGTGGCCAGCGCCCAGCCCTTCGTCAGCAGCTGGGAAGCCGACCTGACCCACGTGCTGAAGCTGCCGATCAAGCGCGTGGTGGCCAACCCGGTGGACATCCAACGCTTCAGCGTGGAGTTTTTCCGCCTGGCCAAGTCGGTCACCGGCGCCACCAACGCTGATCAGCAAGTAAGCACCTTGGGCAACTTCGAACAGTTGCTCAACCTCGGCGCCAGCGACCAGGAGCCGGACGCCAACGATGCGCACATCGTCAACATCGTCGATTGGCTGTTCCAGTACGCGTTCCAGCAACGGGCCAGCGATATCCACATCGAACCCCGGCGCGAGCAAGGCACGGTGCGCTTTCGCATCGACGGCGTGCTGCACAACGTCTATCAATTCCCGCCGCAGGTGACCATGGCCATCGTCAGCCGCCTGAAAAGCCTGGGGCGGATGAACGTCGCAGAAAAGCGCAAACCCCAGGACGGCCGGGTAAAAACCAAAACCCCGGACGGCGGTGAGGTCGAGTTGCGGCTGTCGACATTGCCGACGGCGTTCGGCGAGAAGATGGTCATGCGGATCTTCGACCCGGAAGTGCTGCTCAAAGACTTCGATCAGTTGGGTTTTTCCGCCGATGACCTGCGTCGCTGGCAAGACATGACCCGCCAGCCCAATGGCATCATTCTGGTGACCGGGCCGACCGGTTCAGGCAAGACCACCACGCTGTACACCACCCTGAAGAAACTGGCGACGCCGGAGGTCAACCTCTGCACCATTGAAGACCCGATCGAAATGGTCGAACCGGCGTTCAATCAGATGCAGGTCCAGCACAACATCGACCTGACCTTTGCCGCCGGCGTGCGCGCACTGATGCGGCAAGACCCGGACATCATCATGATCGGCGAGATCCGCGACCTCGAAACCGCCGAAATGGCGATTCAGGCCGCACTCACCGGCCACTTGGTGTTGTCGACGTTGCACACCAACGACGCCCCGAGCGCCATCAGCCGCTTACTGGAACTCGGCGTGCCGCATTACCTGATCAAGGCCACGGTGCTAGGGGTCATGGCTCAGCGTCTGGTCCGGACCCTTTGCCCGCATTGCAAGGCGCCATTAACTTTGGGCGAGGACGACTGGCACACCCTGACCCGGCCTTGGCAAGCGCCACTGCCAAGTAACGCACAACGCGCCATCGGCTGCCTGGAATGCCGCGAAACCGGTTATCGCGGCCGCGCCGGGGTGTACGAAATCATGCAGCTGACTGACGGCATTAAAGCGCTGATCAACCCTGATACCGATTTGCTGGCGGTCCGCCGTCAGGCCTTCAAGGAAGGCATGCGTAGTTTGCGGCTGTCGGGGGCGCAGAAAGTGGCGGCGGGTTTGACCACGATCGAAGAGGTGTTGCGAGTGACGCCGCAGAGTGAGCAAAAGTAGGCAATAGTCCCGGTAGCACGCGTTCAGACATATAAAGCCCCAAGTCGAACACAACGTTGCAGGCCTTTTGCCCTACACTCTGGCCATCGCAACTCCACCAGATGGACAGGGACCGTTATGGGTATTGCACTGATTCTTTTCGTCGCGCTGGCCGTGGCCATTCTTTTCATGGGTTTCAAGGTGGTGCCTCAGGGCTTTGAATGGACGGTCGAACGTTTCGGCCGTTACACCAACACCCTCAAACCAGGCTTGAACATCATCATTCCGGTGATGGACCGCATCGGTCGCAAGATCAACGTGATGGAAAGCGTGCTGGACATCCCGCCTCAGGAAGTCATCACCGCCGACAACGCCACCGTGCAAATCGACGCCGTGTGCTTCTTTCAGGTGGTCAACACCGCCCAGGCCGCCTACGAGGTGAACAACCTCGAACACGCGATCCGCAATCTGCTGCAAACCAATATCCGTACCGTGCTTGGCTCCATGGAGCTGGACGCGATGCTCAGCCAGCGCGACAACATCAACGAAAAACTGCTGCGCACCGTTGATGAAGCCACGGCGCCATGGGGCATCAAGATCACCCGGATCGAGATCAAGGACATCAGCCCACCCGCCGACCTGATGGCCGCCATGTCCGGCCAAATGAAAGCCGAGCGGATCAAACGCGCACAAATTCTTGAAGCCGAAGGTTTGCGCGCCTCGGCGATCCTCACCGCCGAAGGCAAGAAGCAGGCGCAAATTCTGGAAGCCGAGGGTAGCCGTCAGGCGGCGTTCCTCGAAGCCGAGGCCCGGGAGCGTCAGGCCGAGGCCGAAGCCCAAGCCACCAAAGTCGTGTCCGAAGCCATCGCCGGCGGTAACGTGCAGGCGGTCAATTACTTCGTTGCACAGAAGTACATCGATGCCTTGGGCAAACTGGCCTCGGCCAACAACAGCAAAGTGATCCTGATGCCGCTCGAGGCCAGTTCGATGATCGGCGCAGTCGGCGGCATTGGCGAAATCGTCAAAGCCACGTTCGACGGCAAGAAAGGCTGAGGTCGGTGCCTATGGAGTTGTTTTCGTTCTGGAGCTGGTTGGCCCTGGGCACGCTGTTGTTGATCCTCGAGGTATTCGGGGCCGGTGGTTATCTGCTGTGGATCGGCATGGCAGCCGCCGCCGTCGGCGTGCTGACCTTCGTGATACCGGGCTTGCCATGGGAATTGCAGGTGCTGCTGTTTGCGATTTTTTCAATCCTCACCGCGCTGTACTGGTGGAGACGTCAGCGCAGCGTGGTGCGGGTCAGTGACCAGCCGAATCTGAACCTGCGAGGACAGGATCTGATCGGCAAGGTGTTCGTAGTCACCGAAGCGATTGTCAACGGTCGCGGCAAGATCAAGGTCGCCGACGGCGTGTGGATGGTCCGAGGGCCTGATACCGCGTCCGGCAGCCGTGTTCGGGTGATCGGGCAGCAAGGGGCGATTTTACTGGTGGAGCGAGCCGACTAACGTCACGGAACTCGATTGGGTCATTGGCAATCAAAGCCCGCAGTTAAAACCCAGTGGAGTCACCTTTTATGCGTCTCAAACTTGCTGTCGCTACCTTCGCCGTGTTGTCCCTTCAAGTCGGTTCGGCGATGGCTGATGACAGCTTTTTGCGTAACGTCCTTACGTCCGGTGCCACCACCGGTACGTCCTACCTGACCTCCAGGGATCACAAGCTGGTCGTCGCCGCCCAGGACGACGCCGGTAGCTTTGTCGCCAGTGACGGCGCCATTCGCGGCCCCTACCTGGAAGCCGCGATGCAGAAAGTCCGCGCCGACAACCCTGGCCTGCAAGCCACGGACATGGAACTGGCGAATGCAATCCTGGCGAAGAATGCCATCGCCTCGAAATAAGCTTTATTGCTGGTCGAAAATGCCGCTCCCGGGAGCGGCATTTTTTATGGGTCAGGGAAATTGCATAGCTATTGCCTACGATAGCCAACGCCAAAGCGCCAACATGCTGGCGAGTTTTCACCGACCTGTTGAGGAAAGGTCTGATATGAAAGCGTGGCATGCAAACTCAAACTTTGTCGATTCGGATTACCCCTACAAGCGAACCGACTCACATGAAAAAAACAGCCTTATCTTTACTGCTGCTGACCGCCACCTTCAACCAGATATCGCACGCCGACGGTCTATATGGCTCGATAAAAATCCAGAGCGCTCAACAAGACCTTTCCAGCGCCCTGCTCACCAGCCCGCGGGTGAATAACCGCATCATCAGCCCCGACAGCAACAAGGACATCACCGGCTCCGTTGCGCTAGGGTATGGATTCAAGGGTGATTGGCGTCTGGAAGGCGAGTACACGATCAAGCAAGACTCGGAATTCAAGAGTCACTGGGCGCCGTTCAACGCCAACGTCAACAACATGCAAGTCTCGTCCCGCCGGCTGATGGTCAACGGCTACAAGGATTTCCCTCTCAACGAATACCTGTCGCTGTACGCGATGGCCGGTGTCGGTGTGGCACACATCAACTCCGAGGGCTATCAATCCAACCCTTCGCGACGGTTCGCCAACAACAGCCAGAACAACTTCGCCTATGCCCTGGGCGTCGGGGCAGACCTCAAGCTCAATCAGCAAATCACCCTCGGCACCGGCTACCGGTACGTCGACATAGGTGATATTGAAACCGGCTACAACACCTTTGCCAACCGCATTAACGCACGGGACGAACAACTCAAGGGCAAACTCCGGGAGCAGAACCTATACGTCGAGGCACGAATGTCGTTCTGATTCATTGCCCATAAAAAATGCCGCTCCTTATGAGCGGCATTTTTTTGCCCGACACTATTCAGCGATATTCATCCACCGGCACACACGCGCAAAACAGATTGCGGTCGCCATAGACATTGTCCACACGGTTCACCACCGGCCAATACTTATGGGCCTTGGTGTGAGCATCCGGCGTCACCGCCCGCTCAATGCTGTATGGGCGCTCCCAAACCCCGGTGATGTCGGCCAAGGTATGGGGTGAGCGTTTCAGCGGGTTGTCTTCGGCCGGCCAGTTGCCGTTCTGCACCTCGGTGATTTCCGCGCGGATACTCAGCATCGCGCCGATAAAACGGTCCAGTTCCGCCTTCGACTCACTCTCGGTCGGTTCGACCATCAACGTCCCTGGCACCGGGAATGACATGGTCGGCGCATGAAAGCCGTAGTCCATCAGGCGTTTGGCAACGTCTTCTTCGCTGATCCCGGTCAGCGCCTTGAGCGGCCGCAAGTCGAGGATGCATTCGTGGGCCACTCGCTCATTGCGCCCTGTGTAGAGCACCGGGAACGCCCCGGACAAATGCTGCGCCAGGTAATTCGCGGCAAGAATCGCCACCTCGCTCGCATCCGCCAGTTGCGGGCCCATCATGGCGATGTACATCCAGCTGATCGGTAGAATGCTTGCACTGCCCCAGGGTGCCGCGCTCACCGCGCCGTTCTCCGGCAGCGGGCCATCGATTGGCACTACCGGGTGATTGGCAACGAACGGCGCCAAGTGCGCCCGAACGCCGATCGGGCCCATCCCCGGTCCGCCACCGCCGTGGGGAATGCAGAAGGTCTTGTGCAAGTTCATGTGCGACACATCGGCACCGATGTCTGCCGGCCGTGCCAATCCAACCTGCGCATTAAGGTTGGCGCCATCCATGTACACCTGACCGCCATGGCTGTGGATAACTTCACAGATCTCGCTGATACCTTCCTCGTAGACCCCATGGGTCGAAGGATAAGTCGCCATCAGGCAGGCGAGTTTATCCCCCGCCTCCGTGGCTTTTTCCTTCAGATCATTCAGATCGACATTACCCCCCTCGTCGCACTCGACGATCACTACCCGCATCCCGGCCATTTGCGCCGAGGCCGGGTTGGTGCCGTGGGCCGAGGACGGGATCAGGCAGATATTCCGCGCACCCTGATGGCGGCTCTCGTGATATTTGCGGATCGCCAGCAACCCGGCGTATTCGCCCTGAGCACCCGAGTTGGGTTGCATGCAGATCGCATCGAAACCGGTGATCGCGCACAGCCAGCGCTCCAGCTCTTCGATCATCAAGGAATAACCCACCACCTGCTCTTTCGGCACAAACGGATGCAGGTTGGCGAACTGCGGCCAGGTGATGGGGATCATCTCGCTGGTGGCATTGAGCTTCATGGTGCAGGAGCCCAGCGGGATCATCGATTGGTTGAGCGCCAGGTCTTTGTTTTCCAGCTGCTTGAGGTAACGCAGCATTTCGGTTTCGCTGTGATGAGCGTTGAACACCGGATGACGCAGATACGGTGTACTGCGCTGCAACCTGGCAGGAATGCCGGATACCAGCGCTTCGGCGTCCAATTCGTCGACGTTGAGCCCATGATCGGCACCGAGAAACACATCGAACAGCTTCGCCACGGTGGTTTCGTCACAGGTTTCGTCGAGGCTGAGGCCGAGCTGTCCACGGCCGAGAATGCGCAAGTTGATCTGCGCCGCCTGGGCACTTTCGATGACCGCAGTCTGAGTGCCACCGACCTCCAGGGTCAGGGTGTCGAAGAAGTGTTGGTTGAGACGCGTAATGCCGTGACGCTCCAGGCCGGCAGCGAGGATGCAGGTTAGACGGTGCACTCGCTGGGCGATCCGTTTTAGCCCCTCCGGACCGTGGTAGACCGCGTAGAAACTGGCGATATTGGCCAGCAGCACCTGAGCGGTACAGATGTTCGAGTTGGCCTTCTCCCGGCGAATATGTTGCTCGCGGGTTTGCAGGGCCATGCGCAGGGCGACGTTGCCGCGAGCATCTTTCGATACGCCGATGATCCGCCCGGGAATCGCCCGTTTGTATTCGTCGCGGCTGGCAAAAAACGCCGCGTGCGGGCCGCCGTAACCCATGGGCACGCCGAATCGCTGGGACGAACCGAACACCACGTCGGCGCCCAACTCCCCCGGCGGAGTCAGCAACAGCAGGCTCAGCAGATCGGTCGCCACACAGGCCAAGGCTTGCTGGGCATGCAGATGATCGATCAATGGACGCAGATCGCGCACTTCACCGTGGGTGTCGGGATATTGCAGCAGCGCGCCGAACACCTGGTGCTGTTTCAAGTTATCCACAGCGTCGACGATCAGCTCGAAACCGAACCCTTCGGCCCGGGTCCGCACCACGGAAATGGTCTGCGCGTGGCAATTCTCATCGACGAAAAACAGGTTACTTCTGGATTTGGCCACGCGCTTGGCCAGAGCCATGGCCTCGGCTGCCGCCGTGGCTTCATCGAGCAGCGAGGCGTTGGCCAGTTCCAGGCCGGTCAGGTCGATGGTCAGCTGCTGGAAATTCAGCAACGCTTCGAGCCGGCCTTGGGCGATCTCTGGTTGATAGGGCGTATAGGCGGTGTACCAACCGGGATTTTCCAGCACGTTGCGCAGGATGACGGCCGGCGTGAGGGTGCCGTGGTATCCCATGCCGATCAGGCTGGTCCAGACCTGGTTCTGCTCGGCGTAGCCCCGCAACTTGGCCAGTGCGGCTTCCTCGTCGAGGGCCGGAGGCAAGTCCAGTGGCCGGTTGAGGCGGATTCCCGGCGGCACCGTCTGCTCGATCAGTTCGACCCGGCTGCCAAGACCAAGGCTGTCGAGCATCGCCTGCTGCTCGGCGGCATCGGGGCCCAAGTGGCGGCGCAGGAAGGTATTGGGGTCGCGTAACTGGCTCAAGGACGGCAACTGGGACATGACGGGCTCTCTCTAGACTGGCGCTCGGCGTCGATGCAATGCGGTCAAACCAGCATAGCAGTCGCTGTCACAGTGCCTTGAAGAAGGAGTCGTATGTAAACGATGTAGGCGCTGCCGAAGGCTCGGGCCGCGTTCGGCAGCTCCTACGGGGCGAGCATTACTCGCCGATAGCAGCCTTGTAGGCCGCCGGGTCGAGCAGGTTGTCCAGCTCGGAGGTATCGCTTGGCTCGAGTTTGAAGAACCAGCTGTCATAAGGCGCGCTGTTGACCAGTTCCGGGTTGTTGGCCAACTCTTCGTTAACGGCAATGACGGTGCCGGAAACTGGCGAGTAGATATCCGACGCGGCCTTGACCGACTCGACGACACCTGCAGCCTCACCGGCAGCGAACACTTTGCCGATTTCCGGCAGCTCAACGAACACTACGTCACCCAAGGCTTCCTGAGCATGGTCTGAAATACCCACTTTCACGCCGCCATCATGGTCTAGACGGGCCCATTCGTGACTTTCGGCAAAACGCAGGTCGGTTGGGATATCGCTCATGTTCTGTGTCCTCAAGAAGAAATGTCAGCGGTCGATCCCGCCGGAATGAGTTAGATCAAGGTTTTGCCATGGCGTACGAAGGTCGGTTTGACCACTCGAACCGGGTACCACTTGCCACGGATTTCCACTTCAGCGCGGTCGGCGGTGGCCGCCGGTACGCGCGCCAGTGCAATCGACTTGCTAAGCGTAGGAGAGAAACTACCACTGGTGATCTCCCCTTCGCCAACATCAGCGATGCGAACCACCTGATGCGCCCGTAAAACTCCACGTTCTTCCAGGACCAGCCCCACCAGTTTGTGCTGTACGCCATCGGCCTGTTCGGCTTCCAGGGCGCTGCGGCCGATGAACTGGCGCGTGGCCGGTTCCCAGGCAATGCTCCAGGCCATGTTGGAAACCAATGGCGAAACGTCTTGATGAATGTCCTGACCGTAGAGGTTCATGCCAGCTTCGACACGCAAGGTATCGCGCGCGCCGAGGCCGATCGGGGAAATACCCGCGCCCACCAGATCGTTGAAGAAACCCGGTGCCTGATCGGCCGGCAGCACGATTTCCAGACCATCCTCACCGGTGTAACCGGTGCGCGCGATGAACCAGTCACCGTCGGTCTGACCTTCGAAATATTTGAGCTGCTGAATCAGCGCCCCACGGGACTGAGTCACCAGTTCGGCAATCTTGTGCCGGGCGTGAGGCCCTTGAATAGCCAGCATCGCCAACTCGGAACGCTCGTTGAGCTGCACATCAAAGTCGCCGAGATGAGCCTGCATCCAGGCCAGGTCCTGATTGCGGGTGGAGGCGTTGACCACCAGACGATAACCGTCCTCGAGACGGTAGACGATCATGTCGTCGACGATGCCACCGTGCTCGTTGAGCATGGCGCTGTACAAGGCACGGCCGGGGCTGTGCAGACGTTCGACGTCATTGGCCAGTAAATACTGAAGCCAGGCCTTGGCCTGGGGGCCGTCAACATCGATCACGGTCATGTGGGATACATCGAAAACCCCGCAATCGCGGCGCACCTGATGGTGTTCCTCGACCTGCGAGCCGTAATGCAGAGGCATATCCCAACCGCCAAAATCGACCATCTTCGCGCCGAGGGCGAGATGAAGGTCATACAGAGGCGTACGCTGTCCCATGGGTTTCTCCTTCCGGGCGTGGCGAAGGTGCGGACAGGCGCTGCACGGGGTGAATGCCTTGAAATAAAAGGCTTTCAGCCGTTTCAGCGACCCGGTCTGAAAGACGGACCGCACCGAATGCCGCGCATTGTAGCCGCAAGGTGCAGGACTGGCACAGCGCCCTGTCTCACGAATCACTGTCCCGTTTTGACGGCGCCTGTTATTGCCATGCTGCGTTGCCGTTCCTGGCAATAACAGTCACTCGTCAAACTCGGGACGGATTCGCGAGACTGGGCGCCTACCCGTTTCGATGCGCCGAACGTCGGATCAATCCGATGACCGGTAACAGCCCGACCAACACCAGGGTCAGTGCCGGCAGCGAGGCCCTCGCCCACTCGCCCTCGCTGGTCATTTCAAAGATCCGCACTGCCAGCGTGTCCCAGCCAAACGGGCGCATCAGCAGGGTCGCGGGCATTTCCTTGAGCACGTCGACGAATACCAGCAACGCCGCGCTCAACGTGCCCGGCAGTAGCAGCGGTAGATACACGTTGAAAAACAGTCGTGGCCCACTGACGCCAAGGCTACGTGCTGCTTCGGGCAAAGAGGGCCGTATTCGCGCCAGGCTGCTTTCCAGCGGTCCATAAGCCACAGCGATGAATCGCACCAGATAGGCCAGCAACAACGCCGACAGACTGCCCAGCAGTAACGGTTTACCGGCGCCGCCCAGCCAGCCCGACAACGGGATCACCAGTTCGCGATCCAGGTAACTGAACGCCAGCATGATCGACACCGCCAGCACCGAGCCCGGCAAAGCGTAGCCAAGGTTGGCCAGACTGATGCCAGAGCGGATCGCTCGGGTCGGCGCCAATCGGCGGGCAAAGGCCAGCACCAGAGCAACACCGACGGTGATCAATGCCGCCATGCCGCCCAGATACAGAGTGTGGATGATCAATCCGGTATAGCGCTCATCCAGATCGAAGCGCCCGCGTTGCCAGAACCACACCACCAGTTGCAGCACGGGAATGACGAAGGCGCAGGCGAAGACCAGGCCGCACCAGCTCATGGCCGCCAGCGCCTTGACCCCGCGCAAGTGATACAACGCCTTGACCCGTGGCCGTTCGTTGCTCGCCCGGTTGGCCCCGCGGGCACGGCGCTCGCCATACAACACGACCATCACCACCAACAGCAACAGGCTGGCCAGTTGCGCGGCGGTGGAAAGACTGAAAAAGCCGTACCAGGTTTTGTAGATAGCGGTGGTGAACGTATCGAAGTTGAACACCGACACCGCACCAAAATCCGCCAGGGTTTCCATCAGCGCCAACGCCACTCCCGCGCCGATGGCCGGACGTGCCATGGGCAACGCCACGCGCCAGAACGCCTGCCATGGAGATTGCCCAAGGACTCGTGCTGCTTCCATCAAGCCTTTGCCCTGAGCCAGGAATGCGGTACGCGCCAACAGGTAAACGTACGGATAGAAAACCAGTACCAGCACCAGAATCACACCGCCGGTGGAACGCACTCGCGGCAGCCTCAAACCGCTGCCGAACCATTCGCGCAGCAAGGTTTGCACGGGCCCGGCAAAATCCAGCAGGCCGACGAAGACGAATGCCAGCACGTAAGCAGGAATCGCAAAGGGCAGCATCAGCGCCCAGTCCAGCCAACGCCGCCCGGGGAATTCGCAGAGGCTGGTGAGCCAGGCCAGGCTGACGCCCAGCAGCGTTACGCCAAAACCGACGCCGAGTACCAAAGTCAGGGTATTACCCAACAGCCGCGGCATCTGGGTGTCCCACAGGTGGGACCAGATTTGCTGATCGATGGTTTGCCACGAAAGAAGCAGGACGCTCAGGGGCAGCAGGACCAGCGCAGCAATGGCGAAGACCAGGGGATACCAGCGGCGTTGGGCGGGGTGGGCCAAGGAAAGCTCTCGTTTAAATGATTGTGCCCACGCTCTGCGTGGGCACACATCTTGTGACGCTCTGCGTCACGCCTCGACGCGGAGCGTCGGTGGATGCATTCCCACGCAGAGCGTGGGAATGATCAGGCCGGCAGGGACGCCGCCGACTTTATTCTGTGGCGCAGTATATCGACAGACTCAGTTCCAGCCAGCCCGATCCATCATCCGGATCGCTTCAGCCTGACGCTTGCCAGCGATTTCCACCGGCAAGGTGTCGGCCACAAATTTGCCCCAGCTCGCGACTTCAGCTGAAGGCTGAACGGCAGGATTGGCCGGGAATTCCTGGTTCACGTCAGCGAAAATCTTCTGCGCTTCAGGCGTGGTCATCCACTCCACCAGCGCCTTGGCGGCTTCCGGGTGCGGCGCGTGTTTGGTCAGGCCAATGCCCGACAGGTTGACATGCACGCCACGGTCACCCTGATTCGGCCAGAACAGCTTCACCGGCAGGTCTGGCTTCTGTTTGTGCAGACGGCCGTAGTAGTAAGTATTGACGATGCCGACGTCGCACTGGCCGGCGTTGATCGCCTCCAGCACGGCAATGTCGTCGGAGAACACGTCGGTGGACAGGTTATTGACCCAGCCCTTGAGGATCTTCTCGGTTTTTTCGGCGCCATGGACTTCGATCATGGTGGCGGTCAGGGACTGGTTGTAGACCTTCTTCGCCGTGCGCAGGCACAGGCGGCCTTCCCACTGCTTGTCGGCCAGCGCCTCGTAGGTGCTCAGCTCACCGGGTTTCACCCGGTCGGTGGAGTAGGCGATGGTCCGCGCCCGCAGGCTCAAGCCGGTCCAGGCATGGGAGGAGGCGCGGTATTGCAGCGGGATGTTGGCGTCGATCACCTTGGAAGTGAACGGCTGGAGGATGCCCATCTGCTCGGCCTGCCAGAGGTTGCCGGCATCGACTGTCAGCAGCAGATCGGCGGTGGCATTTTCGCCCTCTGCCTTGATCCGCTGCATCAGCGGCGCTTCCTTGTCGGTGATGAACTTCACCTGCACGCCGGTTTTCTGGGTGTAGGCATCGAAGACTGGCTTGATCAGCTCATCGATACGCGAGGAGTAAACCACCACCTCGTCGGCGGCCTGGGCGGCGGTGCTGCCAATCAGGGTCAGGGCCAGTGCGGTCAGTAGACGCTTGGGTGCCAACATGGAAGCGGTCTCTCGAGTGGGGAAGTGATGCCAAATGATAAGGACTCACATTTCGCTTCTCAATCGAACAGTGAGTGGAGGAGTTACCGGATGTTGCACAGTTAGGGATATGAGGTGTCTGATCTGCCGCCATCGCGGGCAAGCCCGCTCCCACAGGTATTCAGGTGTTAATGCAGTATGTGTGAGCGCTGAAGATCCTGTGGGAGCGGGCTTGCCCGCGATGGGGCCAGTTACCTCAGCGAAAATTTCAAGCCTTGGCCAACGCCGGAAGATCCCCAATCAACCCAAGCGCTTCACGCACGAACAACGCCTTGGCCTCGGGCATCTGATCGACCATCTTCAACCCGGTATTACGCAACCAGCGCACTGGCAACGGATCGGCCTGGAACAGTCGCTCGAACCCTTCCATCGCCGCCATCAACGCCAGGTTGTGGGGCATGCGCCGACGCTCGTAGCGACTGAGCACTTTCACGTCCGCCAACCGCTCGCCACGCTCGGCCGCTTGCAGCAGCACTTCGGCCAGCACCGCGGCATCGAGGAAACCGAGGTTCACGCCCTGCCCGGCCAGCGGATGGATGGTGTGGGCCGCGTCGCCGATCAGCGCCAGGCCTTCAGCCACGTAACGCTTGGCATGACGCTGACGCAGCGGCACGCACAAACGCGGGTCGACGCTGAGCACTGTGCCGAGGCAACCCTCGAAGGCCCGTTCCAGCTCCTTGCAGAAGCCTTCGTCGTCCAGCGCCATCAGGCGTTCGGCTTCGCTGGGCGTGGTCGACCAGACGATCGAGCACCAATCCTGTTGACCGTCCCGCTCCAGCGGCAGAAACGCCAGCGGGCCATTGTCGGTGAAGCGCTGCCACGCGGTCATTTGATGAGGTTTTGCGCTGCGCACGCTGGTGACGATCGCGTGGTGCATGTAATCCCACTCACGGGTTGCAACACCGGTCAGGCGTCGAACAGCCGAGTTGGCGCCATCCGCCGCGATCACCAAAGGTGCCCGCAAGGTGCGGCCATCGGCCAGGGTCAGCAGCCAGTCGTCACCGGAGCGGCGCATCTGCTCCAGACGCGCATTGGCCAGCATCCCGAGATCGCAGTCGTGCAGTCGATCGAGCAGAGCGTCCTGAACCACGCGGTTCTCGACGATATGCCCGAGTACTTCGGCATGTACGCTGGTCGCCGAGAAATGGATCTGCCCGGTGCCGCTGCCGTCCCAGACGTGCATGTCGGTGTACGGACTACTGCGCCGGCTGGCGATGCCATCCCAGACGCCGAGGCGTTCGAGTATTCGCTGGCTGGCCGCCGACAAGGCGCTAACCCGTGGTTCGAACGGTGCCTGCCCATCGAAGGGTTTGACGCTCAGGGGACTACCGTCCAGCAGCAGGACTTCGAGCCCACTGTTTTGTAACGCCAGCGCCAGGGCACTGCCGACCATTCCGGCCCCGACAATCAGCAGATCTGCGCGCATTTCCATGCTTTAAGCCTGTCTCGCTTGCGGCTTGAGCCGCACATAAAGGTTTTTCTCGACCCGCGTCACCCAAGTGCTCGCGCCGTCATGAATATCGACTTGCAGGTGCACCCTGCCCGGTTTTCGCTTAATCATCGGGACGCGTACCCAACCCCATGGCCTGCCGGGCGAACCAGCGCTTGGCCGGCGGCAGCAGATCGAGGCCGAGCAGACCGATGTTGCGGCCCAGGGAAACCAGCGGCTGCGTGCTGCCGAATAACCGGGTGACCTGATCGGAGAAACCCACGGTCAGGTTCTGATCCATGCGCTGACGCTCGCGGTAGGCCTGCAAGGTGGCGAAATCGCCGGGCGATGTCTCGCTGCCCAATAAACTGTCGGCCAGCGCTTGGGCGTCACGCAACGACAGGTTGAAACCCTGCCCGGCGATCGGATGCAGGCTATGAGCAGCGTTGCCGAGAATCGCCAGATGCGGGCGGACTTGTTCCTCGGCCTCAACCAGCGACAACGGATACAGATGCCGTGCGCCCACCTGTTTCAGCGTGCCGAGGCGATAACCGAAGATGCCCTGCAACTCGCCGAGAAAGCTGCGGTCATCAAGGGCTGCCAGCCGTTGCGCGTCCATGCCCAGACGGGTCCAGACCAAGGCGCAACGATTGTCCGGCAACGGCAGCAAGGCCATCGGACCATCGTCGGTGAAACGCTCGAAGGCCATGCCGTTGTGCGCTTCGCTGGGGGTGATGTTGGCGATCAGCGCGCTCTGGTTGTACGGGCGTTTCTTGATGCCGATCCCCAATTGCTCACGCAAGCCGGAACGGCCGCCATCGGCGAGCACCGCAAGGTCGCATTCCAGAATGGTTTCATCGTTGAGCGTCAGGCGATAGCCGTCGGTCAGCGGTTCCATGCGGGTGACTTCCGCCGGGCAACGCCAACTGATCACATCCTTGTCCAGACCTTGCCAGAGGCACTGGCCAAGCCAGGCGTTTTCAACCACATAACCCAGCGCCGGAACGCCCTCTTCCATCGCCGACAGCCGCGCGGTGGAGAAACGCCCACGGTCGGAGACATGAATCTGCTTGATCGGCTCGGCGCGGCGAGAGATTTCCTGCCACACGCCCAACCGCTGATAAATCTGCCGGGCGCCGAAGGACAGCGCAGAAGAACGGGCGTCATAACTCGGTTGATAGGTGTCGCCGGGGGCAAACGGTTCGATCAGCACGATCTTCCAGCCACGGGCCTTGGCCCCGGCCTGCAACGCCAACGCCAGACTGGCACCGACCAGGCCACCACCGATGATTGCCAGATTGACTCGACTCATGCCGCTTGTGTCCGTGCGGCGGCCATCAAGGCCTCGATCTCGGCGACCGTTTTCGGTACGCCTTTGGTCAGGATTTCACAACCGGTTTTGGTGACCACCACGTCGTCCTCGATGCGCACGCCAATGCCGCGCCATTTCTTCGCCACGTTCTGGTTGTCCGGAGCAATGTAAATGCCCGGCTCGACCGTCAGCGCCATGCCAACTTCCAGCACGCGCCATTCGCCGCCGACCTTGTATTCGCCGACATCGTGCACATCCATCCCCAGCCAGTGGCCGGCGCGGTGCATGTAAAACGCTTTATAGGCTTCGCTGGCGATCAACTCGTCGACGTCACCCTGCAACAGGCCCAACTTCACCAGACCGGCGGTAATCACCCGAACCGTGGCTTCGTGCGCCTGATTCCAGTGTTTGTTCGGCGCGATCTCGGCAAACGCTGCTTCCTGGGAAGCCAGCACCAACTCGTAAATCGCCTTCTGCTCCGGTGAATACTTGCCGTTGACCGGCCAAGTGCGGGTGATGTCGCTGGCGTAGCAGTCGATCTCGCAACCGGCGTCGATCAGCACCAGATCGCCGTCCTTGAGCACCGCGTCATTCTGCTGGTAGTGCAGGATGCAGCTGTTGCGCCCCGCCGCGACGATCGACCCATAAGCCGGCATCTTCGCCCCGCCCTTGCGGAACTCGTAATCGAGCTCGGCTTCGAGGCTGAACTCATGCAAACCGGCACGGCTGGCTTGCATCGCACGAATATGGGCCTGGGCGGAAATCCGTGCGGCTTCGCGCATCACCTTCACTTCTGCCGCCGATTTATACAGGCGCATGTCATGAAGCAGATGATCCAGGGCAACGAATTCGTTCGGCGGCTGGGCGCCGAGGTGCGCTTTAGAGCGAATCACGTTGATCCAGTCCATCAGGTGCCGGTCGAATTCGGGGTTGCTGCCCATGGCCGAGTACACCCGGTCGCGGCCTTCGATCAGGCCCGGCAGGATGTCGTCGATGTCGGTGATCGGGAAAGCGTCGTCGGCGCCGAAGTCGCGGATCGCGCCTTCCTGGCCGGCGCGCAGGCCGTCCCACAATTCCCGTTCGGCATTACGTTCCCGGCAAAACAACACGTATTCGCCGTGCTCACGGCCGGGCATCAAGACGATGACGGCTTGAGGCTCGGGGAAACCGCTGAGGTACTGGAAGTCGCTGTCCTGACGGTAGACGTGCTCGACATCGCGGTTGCGGATGGCCACCGCGGCGGCGGGCAGGATGGCGATGCTGTTGGGTTCCATCTGCGCCATCAGCGCCTTGCGGCGACGGCTGTATTCCGATTTCGGGATATGAATCATGGGCAGATGGCTTTCCCTGGCACGCGATTAATGCAACGACGGTTTGGCGGCCGCTTCGTCGGTTTTCTTGGTTTCGGTGAACAGCAGCAACGGAGCGACGCGCAGGTACTCCATCACTTCCATGTAGTCGCTTTCGCCGTCGTCGGACTCTTCCAGCGCGTCTTGCACCTGGGCAATGGCGGCGAGATCCTGCAGCACTTCGGTGGCTTCAGTGCTCAAGGCATATTCGCGGCGGGTCAGACCGAAGCCGGTAAGGAAGCCCTGGCACCACTGGCCCAGTGCAGCCGCGCGCTCGGTGAGCGGCGCGTCGTCGGTCGGCAGCAGCAGAACCACGGTCATGTCGTCGCTGGTGAGCTCGCCCTTGACCATCTCTTGCAGGCCGATCAAGGCGTTGCGAACGTTGTCTTGTGGCTCGCCTTCGAGCAGCTCGGCGGCGTCGGCCAACCAGCTGTCGGCTTCGAAGCCGGCACCGGCGCAACTGCGGCCGAGCAACAGGCCATGCAGTTCGGCAGGCGAGACGGGGTGGCCGCTGGTACTCAGCAGGGTGGCAAAGGCTTGGTACGGAGAATTCTGAATGGGCATGGGCAGCTAGGCGCCAGACGGCGCTATGTCTAGAATGAAGGCCTTGTATCCTACATCGACAGACTCGCCAAGACTATTAAAGGCTGTCCGCCAGCCAAGCCTGTACAAAAACTCGCCGAGCGCTGATCAGGCGAGCCGGTTTTTAACGCGGCATGATCCACGCGTAGGCAGTTTTGTACAGAGCCTGCCACCCATCAGACACAACCAGTGGACACAATGGAAGACACCGACCTGCAAGCGCTGATGGCCAGACTCGAACTGCTAATTACTCGAGTCGAGCAACTAAAGAGTCAGAATGGACTCCTATTAGCTCAGGAAAAGAGCTGGCGCGAGGAACGCGCGCACCTCATTGAAAAAAATGAAATCGCCCGGCGTAAGGTCGAATCGATGATTTCGCGCCTCAAGGCCCTGGAGCAAGACTCATGAGTTCAAGCAATAGCGTTACCGTGCAGATCCTCGACAAAGAATATTCGATCATCTGCCCCCAGGAAGAGCGCAGCAACCTGGTGAGCGCTGCCCGTTACCTGGACGGCAAGATGCGCGAAATCCGCAGCAGCGGCAAAGTCATCGGCGCCGACCGCATCGCCGTGATGGCCGCGCTGAACATCACCCACGATCTCCTGCACAAGGAAGAACGCCCGGATGTGCAGGCCAGCGGTTCGACTCGTGAGCAGGTTCGCGATCTGCTGGACCGCGTCGATCTGGTGTTGTCGACCGATCCGGATGTCACCAAGGGCTGATTCGCGCAACCGCTTGGGGTATACTCGCATCACTCCCTGGGGTGCTTGCCAGTTGGCGATGTCCCTGAGCCGATTTGCTATACCCTGGAGGTTGCACGTTGGGCTGGTGTGCATGTCCGCTAGACGGAAAGCCTTAAAGCCTACTGCATCTTCCACCTTGAACTTTCGGGTTCAAGGGCTAAGTCGACAGCGGTACATCCGGGGAGCCTGATTCCAGTCCGATGCCGGTTTAAATACCGGCATCGGCTTTTTTACGGGTACGCTTTATGTACCCGCACTGCCGAAGCCCGAATTCATGACCGAACCTGCGCTGCTGCCCCGCCCGCAACTTCGACGCATGCTGCGCAAGGCCCGCCGCGCACTGACACCCAGTCAGCAGCGCGAGGCCGCTCGCGGGCTGTATAAGCAATTGGCCCAGCACCCGCTGTTCCGCCGCGCAAAACACATCTCCCTGTACCTGCCCATGGACGGTGAAATCGATCCGCGTCTGCTGATGCATGCCGCGCAACGTCGGGGCAAGGCGACATATCTGCCGGTGCTCAGTGCCTGGCCGCGAACCAAAATGGTGTTCCAGCGGATTCGTCCCGGCGAAAAGCTTAAACCCAACCGTTTTCGCATCCCCGAACCTCGGCACACCATCGCCCGACAACGCAAGGTCTGGGCGCTGGATCTGGTGTTGTTGCCGCTGGTGGGGTTTGACGATGTCGGCGGACGCTTGGGAATGGGCGGTGGTTTCTACGACCGCAGCCTGGCGTACCTGGCGCGCCGCAAAAACTGGCGCAAGCCGACGCTGCTGGGCCTGGCCCATGAATGTCAGAAGGTTCAACGATTGGCTCAGGCGAGCTGGGATGTGCCGCTGCAGGGAACGGTCACGGACAAGGCGTGGTATTTCGCGGACTAGACGCCACTGAAATCAGCGGCGCCCAAAGACAGGTTCAGCGTTTGAAGGCCGACGGCTGTTGCTGTGCGATCTCGACAGGAGCATCGGGTTTGTTGTTCCACAGGCTTTGGGCATAGCCGGTGGTCACGACACCAAGGCCGAATAAAATTACCAAAATCCATAGTAAATCCGGTTTGCGTTTCATCGATTGCCCCCCAAAGGCACATCAACACGATGACAGCAGCGGTTTCCGTTGTAGGTGTAGGCCGTGCAGCAGCGTCAAGCTTAGAAGGCCGGCATTTTGCGACAACGTGAACCGACACGCAAACGCTGGCGTCAACCGACTGTCGGTTTGTCATAAAATTGCCCGACCGCTTGCCCACTCACCTCGCAAGGAGCAAACCCATGGCTTATTGGCTGATGAAATCCGAGCCCGACGAACTCTCGATCAAAGACCTGGGGAAGCTTGGCCGGGCGCGCTGGGACGGGGTTCGCAACTACCAGGCGCGTAACTTCCTGCGGGCCATGGCGGTGGGTGACGAGTTCTTTTTCTACCATTCCAGCTGCCCTGAGCCAGGGATTGCCGGGATCGGCAAGATTGTCGAAGCCGCGTACCCGGACCCGACGGCGCTGGAGCCGGAGAGTCATTACTTCGACCCGAAGGCCACCCAGGAGAAAAACGCCTGGAGCGCGATCGATGTTGCGCATACCGAAACGTTTTCCAAGGTGCTGAAGCTGGAGTATCTGAAGCAGCAAACGACGCTGGCCGAGATGCCACTGGTGCAGAAAGGCTCGCGGCTGTCGGTGATGCCAGTGACAGCCGAGCAGTGGGCGGCGGTGATTGCGCTCAAACCGTAAAGTCTCCAGCGCTACTTCGAATGTCATCGCGGGCAAGCCCGCTCCCACAATGATCTCCAGTGAATGCAGCTTTTGCATCCACCCCAGATCCCTGTGGGAGCGGGCTTGCCCGCGATGAGGCCCGCCCGGACAGCAAAAGACTTATTGAATGATCAGGTTGTTGAACAACAAATCCTCAACCACCGGCTTGCCGGTCTCGTCGTTCATCACTTGCTGGGTCTGCTTCAAAGCTTCCTGACGCAGCTTTTCCTTGGCTTCAACATTGCTCATCGTCTCGGTGGTCTGCTGCGCAAACAACGCCACCAGCTGATTGCGGATCAATGGCTCATTGGCCTTTACCGCTTTGGTCGCCTCTTCACCGGTCACCCGCAACGCCACATCGGCCTTGTAGACCTTGAGCTTCGGCGTGCCGTCTAGCCCATAGTTGCCCACGAATGGCGGGCTCAGGGTGATGTAGTTGACCTTCGGGGCCTCACCTTCTTTGGCTTCTTCGGCCATCGCTGCCACAGGCAGAGACAGGGCCAGCAACAACATGATCCACGCTTTCACAATTCGCTCCTTATCCGGTTTGCGGCCAAGCATAACGACCCGCCGCTCAAGCACAAGCTTATGGCTGACTATCAGGGTCGGGCATGCTCGTTGACCCAATGACTCACACCCCTACACTTATCGGCCATCACTCCCAAAGGAATAGCCCTGATGAAAGCCGTGCTGTGCAAAGCCTTCGGCCCTGCCGAATCGCTGGTGCTGGAAGACGTCGCCAGTCCTGTCGCGAAGAAGAATGAAATCCTGCTGGATGTGCATGCGGCTGGGGTGAATTTCCCGGACACGTTGATCATCGAGGGCAAATATCAGTTCAAGCCGCCCTTCCCGTTTTCGCCAGGTGGCGAAGCGGCTGGCGTGGTCAGCGCGGTGGGCGAAAAGGTTAGCCACCTCAAGATTGGCGACCGGGTCATGGCCCTGACTGGCTGGGGCAGCTTTGCCGAGCAGGTCGCGGTGCCGGGCTACAACGTGCTGCCGATCCCGTCATCGATGGACTTCAACACCGCCGCCGCATTCAGCATGACCTACGGCACTTCGATGCACGCTCTCAAGCAACGTGGCAACCTGCAACCCGGCGAAACCTTGCTGGTGCTCGGCGCTTCCGGTGGCGTCGGCCTCGCCGCGGTGGAAATCGGCAAAGCCATGGGCGCCCGGGTGATCGCCGCCGCCAGCAGTGCGGAAAAACTCGCCGTGGCCAAGGCCGCCGGCGCCGATGAGTTGATCAACTACAGCGAAAACAGCCTCAAGGACGAAATCAAACGCCTGACCGACGGCCAGGGCGCCGACGTGATCTACGATCCGGTGGGCGGCGATCTGTTTGACCAGGCCATCCGTGCCATCGCCTGGAACGGCCGTCTTTTGGTAGTCGGCTTCGCCAGCGGACGAATCCCTGAGCTGCCAGTGAATTTGGCGCTACTCAAAGGTGCCGCGGTGGTCGGCGTGTTCTGGGGTTCCTTCGCCCAACGCCAACCACAGGACAACGCGGCCAACTTCCAGCAGTTGTTTGGCTGGTTTGCCGAGGGCAAGTTGAAACCACTGGTGTCACAGGTGTATCCGCTGAGCAACGCGGCGCAGGCCATCAATGATCTTGGCCAGCGCAAGGCGGTCGGGAAAGTGGTGGTTCAGGTTCGCTGACCGTTTACCTGAACTGTTTTACCTGACCGGGTCCCAGCCCTGCGACCCGGTGCCGCCATCCCCATACCGCCCTTCATTTATACCTGAGCGACATGTTCATAAAAGAACATGCGATCTCCAACATTTCCGCTATTTGGCCGATGCGAACCGGTGCTATTTTCGGTAACGAAACTGTAACATTCGCATCCGCAGTCAAAACAAGAAATCTGGAGCTCTTGAATGTTTGCTTTCTTTCGTCCTGCCGCACATCAGGCTCCATTGCCTGAAGAAAAAATAGACAGCACCTACCGACGCCTTCGCTGGCAGATCTTCGCCGGGATTTTCATTGGGTATGCGGGTTACTACCTGCTGCGCAAAAACTTCACCCTGGCATTTCCGGATCTGATCGCCCAAGGCTATACAAAAGGCCAACTCGGGGTGGCGATGTCGGCGATTGCAATCGCCTACGGTCTTTCCAAGTTTTTGATGGGCATCGTGTCCGACCGCTCCAACCCTCGTTACTTCCTGCCCTTTGGCCTGATTGTGTCCGCCGGGGTGATGTTCGTTTTCGGTTTCGCACCGTGGGCGACGTCCAGCGTGACCATGATGTTCATCCTGTTGTTCATCAACGGCTGGGCGCAAGGCATGGGTTGGCCACCGAGCGGGCGAACCATGGTGCACTGGTGGTCGCAGAAAGAACGCGGCGGTGTGGTTTCGGTATGGAACACCGCACATAACGTTGGCGGCGGCTTGATCGGCCCGCTGGCGATACTCGGCATGGGTTGGTTCAACGACTGGCACAGCAAGTTCTACGTACCGGCAGCGGTGGCGTTGCTGGTCGCTGTATTTGCCTTCATTGTCATGCGCGATACCCCCCAATCGACGGGCTTGCCGCCCATTGAGAAGTACAAGAACGATTACCCGGAAGGCTACGACGCCAGTCACGAAGAAGAATTCAGCGCCAAGGACATCTTCGTCAAATACGTGCTGCGCAACAAAATGCTCTGGTTCATCGCGTTAGCCAACGTCTTCGTCTACTTGTTGCGCTACGGCATCCTGGATTGGGCGCCGACCTACCTTAAAGAGGTCAAGCACTTCGACTTCGACAAGACGTCCTGGGCTTACTTCCTGTACGAGTGGGCAGGCATTCCCGGCACGCTGCTGTGCGGCTGGATGTCGGACAAGATCTTCCGGGGCAACCGTGGTCTGACCGGCATGGTGTTCATGGCGCTGGTGACTGTGGCGACTGTGGTGTATTGGCTGAATCCGCCGGGTAACCCGATGGTCGACATGATCTCGCTGTTCGCGATCGGCTTCCTGATCTATGGCCCGGTGATGCTGGTCGGACTGCAGGCGCTGGAGCTGGTCCCGAAGAAGGCAGCAGGAACGGCCGCGGGCTTTACCGGCTTGTTTGGTTACCTGGGTGGTTCAGTCGCGGCCAGTGCCCTGATGGGCTACACGGTGGACTATTTCGGCTGGGACGGCGGCTTCATCCTGCTGGTCGTCGCCTGCCTGTTGGCGATGGCGTTCCTGGCACCCACCCTGGGCCACAAGAACGTCGCCAGTCAGAGCCGCGAAGCGATCGCCTGATCGGCCTTTGATTTGCAGCGCTTGAGCCGCGCCTCCAGATTCCGGTCTGGCATGGCGTGGCTACGCAGGGCGTGGGCGGTCTGCTCGACATACTCGCGAGTGGTGCCGTAACGCCCGCAAGCGCTTTCGAACACCTGGCTCAGCACATGATCCGGCAAGTTGCCGGCATAGCTGGGCAGGTGCCGTTCCAATACAAATCCCAATGCCTGAACCTGACTTCCGTCTTCGAGACGGCAGTTGAGCCAGTGTGGGCGATAAGACGGAAATGGCATTTCACGCTGCCAGAGCGCATAAAGCGAAGCTTCGAGTTGTTCTTCGGGCAAGCGATAGGCAAACCCGCTGCATGAGCCGCCACGATCCAGGCCAAACACCAGCCCTGGCACTTCCGGCGTACCGCGATGTTCGTGGGACCACAGGTACAAACCGCGATGGTAGCCATGCACACGCCCGCGTACACGCTCAACCGCCGCACATTCAGGACGCCAGATCAGCGAACCATAAGCGAACAACCAGACCGGCCCACCCTTGTGGCGTGCCATGGTCGCCTGCATTGAGCCGAGTAATTGTTCGTGCGTAAGCTGCGGCCCCAGATCGAGCCGCGGAGGGTAAGCCAGATTCAAAAAAGCAGATTCAATGGCGCTCATGGCGAATAGCGTTCAGCTCCCCGCGGGTAAAGAATTACTTAATAGAACGCACCGCTGTAACAATAAGGCACATATGTTTTAAGGCAATTTAAGTGCCATGGCGGCGCTATAAAACTTATTGCCTGAATGAGATATAACCTACCGGCATTTATATAAATCTATAAATACCGATCGGCTATATGGGGAGTTATAACGATTTAGATCGGGGATCAAGATCGCGGATCAAGATCGCGGCGCGTAAGCGAAAACATCCGCGCGCATTTGATGGGCATCCATCCCTGCTTCGACCAGCGCATCCAGCGTGCCATAGACCATGGCCGGAGAGCCGCTGGCGTAGACATGCAGGGCTTTCAGATCAGGGAAATCTTCGCACACCGCCTGATGCAACATGCCGCAGCGCCCGCCCCAGCCACATTGATCGCTGACGACTTTATGCAGGAATAGATTGGGCAGTTTTTCCCATTCATCCCAATGCTCGATGTCATAGAAGTCTTCGGGACGACGCACCCCCCAATACAGATGCACCGGATACTTGAAACCCGTGGCCCGGCAATGCTCGATCAGGCTGTGAATCTGGCCCATGCCGGTTCCGGCAGCAATCAGTACCAATGGACCGTCCGGCAGTTCCGCCAGATGGGTGTCACCGAATGGCATCTCGATGCGCACCATCGAGTTGCGCTGAAGCTGTTCGATCAGGCTCAGCGCACTGCTTTCGCGCGCCAGCACATGGATTTCCAGATCGCGGCCGGAATGTGGCGCAGAGGCCAGGGAGAAGGCGGATTTCTCGCCGTTCTCACGCTCGATCATCAGGTACTGACCGGCGTGATAACGCGGCGGCTTGCCCGCAGGCGCACGCAGACGCACGCGCCAGGTATCGCCGCCGACGTCCCTGCATTCAATGACCTGACACGACACGCTGCGCACCGGCAACTCTCCCAGCGCGAGCACGCCATCCCACAGCACGATGCAGTCTTCCAGCGGCTCTGCAATGCAAGTGTAGAACTCGCCATGGTCGCGCACATCGCCGGCCTGTTCGACCCGCCCTTCCACCAGCAACGCGCCGCACACATGGCAATTGCCGTTACGACAGCTTTGCGGGCATTCATAGCCCAGGCGCCGCGCGCCGTCGAGAATCCGCTCGCCGGGCAGAATATCCAGCACTGCTCCGGAGGGCTGCAAAGTTACACGCATCAATCTATTCCTAACTGATTCCAGATGGCATCGATCCGTTGGGTAACGGCTTCATCCTTGACGATGACCCGGCCCCACTCGCGAGTGGTTTCGCCCGGCCATTTATGCGTGGCATCGAGCCCCATCTTCGAACCCAGGCCGGAGACCGGCGAGGCGAAGTCCAGGTAGTCGATCGGCGTGTTGTCGATCATCACCGTGTCTCGCTTGGGGTCCATGCGCGTGGTGATGGCCCAGATCACGTCGTTCCAGTCCCGTGCGTTGATATCGTCGTCAGTGACGATAACGAACTTGGTGTACATGAACTGTCGCAAAAACGACCAGACACCGAGCATTACCCGCTTGGCATGCCCAGGATACGACTTCTTCATGGTCACGATGGCCATGCGATACGAACAGCCTTCGGGCGGCAGGTAGAAGTCGGTGATCTCCGGAAACTGCTTTTGCAGGATCGGCACGAACACTTCGTTCAGCGCCACGCCGAGAATCGCCGGCTCATCCGGTGGACGGCCGGTGTAGGTGCTGTGGTAGATCGGCTTGATCCGATGGGTAATGCGTTCGACGGTAAACACCGGGAAGCTGTCGACTTCGTTGTAGTAGCCGGTGTGGTCGCCATACGGGCCTTCGTCGGCCATTTCGCCCGGATGGATCACGCCTTCGAGGATGATCTCGGCGGTGGCCGGCACTTGCAGGTCGTTGCCGCGGCACTTCACCAGTTCGGTGCGATTGCCGCGCAACAGACCGGCGAAAGCGTATTCGGAGAGGCTGTCCGGCACTGGCGTCACGGCGCCAAGGATGGTTGCCGGGTCAGCGCCCAAGGCCACAGAGACCGGGAACGGCTGGCCAGGGTGTTTCTCGCACCACTCACGGTAATCCAGCGCGCCGCCACGGTGGCTCAACCAGCGCATGATCACCTTGTTGCGGCCGATCACCTGCTGACGGTAGATGCCGAGATTCTGGCGATCCTTGTTCGGACCTTTGGTGACGGTCAGGCCCCAAGTAATCAGCGGACCGACGTCACCCGGCCAACAGGTCTGCACCGGCAGCATCGCGAGGTCGACGTCGTCGCCTTCGATGACCACTTCCTGGCACACCGCGTCTTTGACGACTTTCGGCGCCATGGCAATGATCTTGCGGAAGATCGGCAGCTTGGACCAGGCGTCCTTCAGGCCCTTCGGCGGCTCGGGTTCCTTGAGGAACGCCAACAGCTTGCCGATTTCGCGCAACTCGCTGACCGCTTCCGCACCCATACCCAGCGCCACGCGCTCGGGGGTGCCGAACAGGTTGCCGAGTACTGGAATGTCATAACCGGTAGGGTTTTCGAAAAGCAGCGCCGGGCCCTTGGCGCGCAATGTGCGATCGCAGACCTCGGTCATTTCGAGCACTGGGGACACTGGAACCTGGATGCGCTTGAGTTCGCCGCGCTTTTCCAGGCCGCTGATAAAGTCGCGCAAGTCGCGATACTGCATGCGTGAGCCTCGTGTTGGCCGTGGCGTTCGGGGCAGGCAGTTTAGCGCCGAACCCCTCTATTCAGAACCACGAACTGCCGGTTCATCAAAAATCAGATAGCAAAAAGCCGGGTTTCCCCGGCTTTTGCTGACTTTCTGCGATTTACTTGCGCTTCATCGACAGGAAGAACTCGTCGTTGGTCTTGGTCTGTTTCAGCTTGTCGACCAGGAACTCGATGGCAGAGACTTCGTCCATCGGGTGCAGCAGTTTGCGCAGAATCCACATACGCTGCAGTTCGTCGTCGGCCGTCAGCAACTCTTCGCGGCGAGTACCGGAACGGTTGATGTTGATGGCCGGGAACACACGCTTTTCGGCGATCTTGCGATCCAGAGGCAGTTCCATGTTGCCGGTGCCTTTGAATTCTTCGTAGATCACTTCGTCCATCTTCGAGCCGGTTTCAACCAGCGCGGTAGCGATGATGGTCAGCGAGCCGCCTTCTTCGATGTTCCGTGCAGCACCGAAGAAACGTTTCGGTTTCTCCAGGGCGTGGGCATCGACACCACCGGTCAGCACCTTGCCGGAGCTCGGGATCACGGTGTTGTAGGCACGCGCCAGACGGGTGATGGAGTCGAGCAGGATCACCACGTCCTTTTTGTGTTCGACCAGGCGCTTGGCCTTCTCGATCACCATTTCGGCAACCTGCACGTGGCGGGTTGGCGGCTCGTCGAACGTCGAGGCAACCACTTCGCCGCGCACGGTGCGCTGCATTTCGGTCACTTCTTCCGGACGTTCGTCGATCAGCAATACGATCAGATGAACTTCAGGGTTGTTACGTGCGATGTTCGCCGCGATGTTCTGCAGCATGATCGTTTTACCGGCTTTCGGCGGTGCAACGATCAGGCCGCGCTGGCCTTTGCCGATCGGGGCGCACAGGTCGATGACGCGACCGGTCAAGTCTTCGGTGGAACCGTTGCCGGCTTCCATCTTCATGCGCACGGTCGGGAACAGCGGGGTCAGGTTCTCGAAGAGAATCTTGTTTTTCGCGTTCTCGGGACGATCGTAGTTGATCGTGTCGACCTTGAGCAGCGCGAAATAACGCTCGCCTTCCTTTGGAGGGCGGATCTTGCCAACGATGGTGTCACCGGTGCGCAAGTTGAAGCGGCGGATCTGGCTCGGCGAGACGTAGATATCGTCTGGGCCGGCGAGATAGGAAGCGTCAGCGGAGCGCAGGAAGCCGAAGCCGTCCTGGAGAATCTCCAGCACGCCATCACCGGAGATTTCCTCGCCGCTTTTAGCGTGCTTTTTGAGCAGGGAGAAAATCACGTCCTGCTTGCGCGAACGGGCCATATTTTCTATGCCCATCTGTTCGGCCAATTCGAGCAGTTCGGTAATCGGCTTTTGCTTGAGTTCAGTCAGATTCATATAGGAATGACGTAATCATTTATGGAGGGGGGAAATTAAGCTTTTGGCTTAATGAGGCCGCGCCGCAGAGAAGGCGACAGGATCGCGTACTTATTCGAAAAGGAGTGCGTCGGCGACGGCTAGCAGGGGGCAGTGGAGAAACCAGTGCGGGGCCGAATGTACCACCTGAGTTTCGGAGCGTCTAGCCCTCAATAACGAAAAGGCCCCGCATTATGCGGGGCCTTTTCATGACGCTTTATAACAACGCTTAGATGTTGGCGTCGAGGAAAGCAGCCAGTTGCGACTTCGACAGCGCACCAACCTTGGTGGCCTCGACGTTGCCGTTCTTGAACAGCATCAGCGTCGGGATACCACGTACGCCGTGCTTGGCCGGGGTTTCCTGGTTTTCGTCGATGTTCAGCTTGGCAACGGTCAGCTTGCCAGCGTAGGTGCCAGCGATTTCGTCCAGAACCGGGGCGATCATTTTGCAAGGACCGCACCACTCAGCCCAGTAGTCAACAAGCACAGGGCCAGCAGCCTTCAGTACTTCTTCTTCGAAGTTCGCGTCGGTGACGTGCTTGATAAGATCGCTGCTCATGGATGTCTCCGGGTTGTAAGCAATAAAAAACGTGGCCCATCATAGCCGCCCTTCCCGTGTTCAGGAAGCCGCAGATGATTGAGTCTCGCTATGGTGGCCCATGAGTTTGGGTATAGCTCAAGTCATGAGGTGGCGGGAGCGACGAAAGCGATTCCGGTGCGCAGGGCGGCGTTGCGCACATGCTCCTGCATGGCCTTCTGCGCAGCACCTGAGGCCCGACGAGCCAGCGCGCGGAGGATTTTACGGTGTTCCTGCCAGGTTTCCATGGCCCGTTCGGCCCGGATGAACGGTAGCTTCTGGCTCTCCAGGAAGATGTCGGCGCTGGCCGTCAGGATGCTCAGCATCGCCTGATTGCCGCTGGCGAGAAGAATGCGCCGGTGAAACTCGAAATCCAGTCGCGCCGCTGCATCGAAGTCGGCGGCACGCAGTTCGTTGCGCATGGCGGCGACATTGTCTTCCAGGGCATCGAGCTCATCGGTGCTCAGGGTCACAGCCGCCAGCCCGGCGGCAAACCCTTCCAGCGCGTAGCGCAACTGGAAGATGTCCAGCGGCGATGCCTGGGCCGCGAATGGCCAGCCCGGCGCCGCATCGCCCCGGGGCAGATCGACCGGTGACTGCACGAACACACCCTTGCCCGGCTGGATACTGACTACGCCCAGCGCACTCAGGGACGATAACGCCTCACGCAATGACGCCCGACTGACCCCCAATTGCACCGCCAGGTCCCGTTGCGAGGGCAAGGCATCCCCCGCCCCGAAGCCTTGCTCGATGATCAGTTTGCGGATGGCTTGCAGCGCCACTTCAGGCACGGCGCGGGAGATCGAGTTCATGGTTTTTTCAGACGAGCCAGGCCAATGAGCGGCTAGTTGTAAAGCTATTCGCGACGTCCGGCAAGTCGTGCCCCATGGGGGTTCGGGAATTTTCACGGGTGCGCCATCAGGGTGCGAAATGCTATCCAACTGTTCAGACCAGTAAGACCGAACGACACCAGCAAAACCGTGGCCTGCGCCCCCCAAAACCTGATCTTGGCATGGCCCGTGCTCTGTCGATCCGCAGAAATCACTTCCCGCCGATCCGGAGATTTGCCATGACCATGCGTTACAGCGTCCTCCTCGCCGCCCTGTTTGCCAGCCTGATGCTGAGCCAGGCACCCGCCCACGCCGACGGTCTGGAGGATGTGGTCAAGCGCGGCACCCTCAAAGTCGCCGTGCCCCAGGACTTCCCGCCGTTCGGTTCGGTCGGCCCGGACATGAAACCTCGGGGCCTGGACATCGACACCGCCAAACTGCTGGCCGACCAACTCAAGGTCAAACTTGAACTGACCCCGGTCAACAGCACCAACCGTATCCCGTTTCTGACCACCGGCAAGGTCGACCTGGTGATTTCCAGCCTCGGCAAGAACCCCGAGCGCGAAAAAGTCATCGACTTCTCCCGTGCTTACGCACCCTTCTACCTCGCCGTGTTCGGCCCGCCAGACGCCGCCATCAAGGGCCTGGACGATCTCAAGGGCAAAACCATCAGCGTCACCCGTGGCGCCATCGAAGACATAGAGTTGACCAAAGTCGCCCCCGAAGGCGCGACCATCAAACGCTTCGAAGACAACAACTCGACCATCGCCGCTTACCTCGCCGGCCAAGTCGACCTTATCGCCAGCGGTAACGTGGTGATGGTGGCAATCAGTGAGAAAAACCCGAAACGCGTGCCGGCCCTGAAAGTGAAGCTCAAGGATTCACCGGTTTACGTCGGCGTTAACAAGAACGAGCCCGCGCTGCTGGGCAAGGTCAACGACATCCTCGCCACGGCCAAGGCTGACGGTGCGCTGGAAAAGAATTCGCAAACCTGGCTGAAAGAGCCGCTGCCGGCCGATCTCTGATCGTTCGCGCGGGAGATGATTTATGGCTTATCAGTTCGATTTCTTGCCGGTGGTGGAAAACACCGACCTGCTGCTGCGCGGTGCGCTGTTCACCCTTGAGCTGACGGCCATTGGCGCGGTGCTGGGGGTCAGCCTGGGCATCGTCGGAGCGCTGGTGCGGGCGTGGAACATTCGCCCGTTCGCCGGCATTTTCGGGGTTTACGTCGAGTTGATCCGCAACACGCCATTTTTGGTGCAGTTGTTTTTCATCTTCTTCGGTTTGCCGTCGTTGGGCCTGCAGATTTCCGAATGGCAGGCGGCGGTGCTGGCGATGGTGATCAACCTCGGCGCCTATTCGACCGAGATCATCCGTGCCGGCATTCAAGCGATCCCCCGCGGGCAGCTGGAAGCCGCAGCCGCCTTGGCGATGACGCGCTTCGAAGCCTTCCGCCACGTGGTTCTGTTGCCGGCGCTGGGCAAGGTCTGGCCGGCCCTGAGCAGCCAGATCATCATCGTGATGCTCGGCTCGGCGGTCTGTTCGCAGATCGCCACCGAAGAACTGAGCTTCGCCGCCAACTTCATTCAATCGCGCAACTTTCGCGCCTTTGAAACCTATGCCCTGACCACACTGATCTACCTGTGCATGGCGCTGCTGATCCGCCAATTGCTGAACTGGATCGGCCGGCGCTACATAGCAAGGAGCAGCAGCCAATGAGCGATTTCACCTTCTGGGACATCCTGCGCAACCTGCTCACGGGTCTGCAATGGACCCTGGCCTTGTCGCTGGTGGCGTTTATCGGCGGCGGGCTGATCGGCTTGCTGATCATGGTGATGCGGATTTCAAAAAAATCCCTGCCCAGCCACTTCGCCCGCACCTACATCGAACTTTTCCAGGGCACGCCGCTATTGATGCAGCTGTTTCTGGTGTTCTTCGGTGTGGCGTTGGCCGGGGTAGAAATTTCACCATGGATGGCGGCGGCGATTGCCTTGACGCTGTTCACCAGCGCTTACCTGGCGGAGATCTGGCGCGGTTGCGTCGACTCGATCCCCAACGGCCAGTGGGAGGCCTCGTCGAGCCTGGCGCTCAATCCGCTGGAGCAACTGCGTTACGTGATCCTGCCGCAAGCCCTGCGCATCGCCGTGGCGCCGACCGTGGGCTTCTCGGTGCAAGTGGTCAAAGGCACCGCCGTCACCTCGATCATCGGCTTCACCGAACTGACCAAGACCGGCGGCATGCTCGCCAACGCGACCTTCGAGCCTTTCATGGTCTACGGCCTGGTGGCCCTCGGTTACTTCCTGCTCTGCTACCCCTTGTCCCTCAGTGCGCGCTACCTGGAAAGGAGACTGCATGCCTCTGCTTAGAATTTCCGCCCTGCATAAATATTACGGCGACCACCATGTGCTCAAAGGCATCGACCTGAGTGTCGACGAAGGTCAGGTGGTGGCGATCATCGGCCGCAGCGGCTCGGGCAAATCCACCTTGTTGCGCACCCTTAATGGTCTGGAATCGATCAATGACGGCGTGATCGAAGTCGACGGCGAATACCTCGACGCCGCCCGCGCCGACCTGCGCAGCCTGCGGCAGAAAGTCGGGATGGTGTTCCAGCAGTTCAATTTGTTCCCGCACCTGACCGTGGGCGAAAACGTCATGCTCGCGCCGCAAGTGGTGCAGAAGGTGCCGAAAGCCAAAGCCGCCGAACTGGCGCGACAGATGCTGGAACGGGTCGGGTTGGGGGAGAAGTTTGATGCCTTCCCGGATCGGCTGTCTGGCGGCCAGCAACAGCGGGTGGCGATTGCCCGGGCGTTGGCCATGTCACCGAAAGTGCTGCTATGCGATGAGATCACCTCGGCACTCGACCCGGAACTGGTCAACGAAGTGCTGAGCGTGGTCCGACAACTGGCCAAGGAGGGCATGACGCTGATCATGGTCACCCATGAAATGCGCTTTGCCCGCGAGGTTGGGGATAAATTGGTGTTCATGCACCATGGCAAGGTGCATGAGGTGGGGGATCCGAAGGTGTTGTTTGCCAACCCGCAGACGGCGGAGCTGGCGAATTTCATCGGGACGGTGGAAGCAGCAGGCTGAAGGATATTTGTGCCTTTGAAGCCGCCTTCGCGGGCAAGCCCGCTCCCACAGGGTTCTCTGTTGGAACGCGATCATGTGTTCGACGCAAAAACCTGTGGGAGCGGGCTTGCCCGCGAAGAGGCCATCTGCAACGCCACGAATGCCCCCCGTGGTAAAAGATCGCAGCCTTCGACAGCTCCTACGCGTTGGCGGCAGCGTTTGATCGTGGCAGGATGTCGAGGTTATCGACCGAGACCCCCTGACCATGCCGCTATCCCAAGCCAAGAATCTGTCCCTGATCGCCGCAATCGACCTGGGCTCCAACAGCTTTCACATGGTCGTGGCCAAGGCCCAGAACGGCGAAATCCGGATTCTCGAACGTCTCGGGGAGAAGGTTCAGCTGGCCGCCGGCATCGACGAAGAACGCCAACTCAGCGAAGAATCCATGCAGCGCGGGCTCGATTGCCTGAAGCGTTTCGCCCAACTGATCAGCGGCATGCCGCCCGGCACCGTGCGGATCGTCGGCACCAACGCCCTGCGCGAAGCCCGTAACCGTGGCGAATTCATCCACCGTGCCGAAGAAATTCTCGGCCATCCGGTAGAAGTCATCTCCGGCCGAGAAGAAGCGCGCCTGATTTACCTCGGCGTCTCCCACACCCTCGCCGACACCCCGGGCAAGCGCCTGGTGGCCGATATCGGCGGCGGCAGTACTGAATTCATCATCGGCCAGCGCTTCGAACCGCTGCTGCGCGAAAGCCTGCAAATGGGCTGTGTCAGCTTCACCCAGCGCTATTTCAAGGATGGCAAGATCACCCCGGCCCGCTACGCCCAGGCGTACACCGCGGCGCGGCTGGAGATCATGAGCATCGAACACGCCCTGCACCGCCTGACCTGGGATGAAGCCATCGGCTCCTCGGGCACCATTCGCGCCATTGGCCTGGCGCTGAAGGCCGGCGGGCATGGCACTGGCGAAGTGAATGCCGAAGGCCTGGCCTGGCTCAAGCGCAAGCTGTTCAAACTCGGCGATGCCGAGAAAATCGACTTCGAAGGCATCAAGCCCGACCGCCGGGCGATCTTCCCCGCCGGTTTGGCGATTCTCGAAGCAATCTTCGACTCCCTCGAACTGCAACGCATGGATCACTGTGAAGGCGCCCTGCGCGAAGGCGTGCTCTATGACCTGCTGGGTCGTCATCATCACGAAGACGTCCGTGAGCGTACGCTCAGCTCGCTGATGGAGCGTTACCACGTCGACCTCGAACAAGCGGCGCGTGTCGAACGCAAGGCGCTGCATGCCTTCGATCAAGTGGCTGAAGACTGGGACCTGAACGACGGCGTCTGGCGCGAATTGCTGGGCTGGGCAGCCAAGGTCCATGAGGTGGGCCTGGACATCGCCCACTATCAGTACCATAAGCACGGCGCCTACCTGATCGAGCACTCGGACCTCGCCGGATTTTCCCGTGAAGACCAGCAAATGCTCGCGCTGCTGGTGCGTGGCCACCGACGCAACATTCCCAAGGACAAGTTCGCCGACTTCGGGGACGACGGCATCAAGCTGATTCGCCTGTGCGTGCTGCTGCGCTTTGCGATTCTGTTCCATCACATCCGCGGCACCCAGGAAATGCCACAAGTGGTGCTGCACGCCAATGGCGATAGCCTGGATGTGTTGTTCCCGGAACACTGGCTGGACGACAACCAGTTAACCCAGGCCGACTTCGCCCTGGAAGCAGAGTGGCTGACCCGCGTCAGCTTCGTACTCAACGTCCGCTAAACCCTGTGGCGAGGGAGCTTGCTCCCAGCCGGGCTGCGAAGCGGCCCCATTCTCTATTTTAAAAAAAGGGGACTGCTGTGCAGTCCAACGGGAGCAAGCTCCCTCGCCACAAGTCATTCACCGCTCGGGCGGGTGTCTAGTCCTGAAATAGGTTTACACCTGTTTCAGTCTCAAAACGCCCGATGCACCGCATCGGGCGTTTTGTATTTC